>CAZGMF010000016.1:0-25060 GCA_964526795.1 uncultured Clavibacter sp. | reverse complement strand
CGCTCACTTCGCATCATTGGACGGAAGTCATCTCAGATCATCTTGTCACTCAAGAAGATGGATAAAGAAATTGGTAATCAGATCCAAGATCTTCAAGCCTCGATGCAGACACTTCATGCTGCTGCAATTTTCGACCTTCCTCGCGATAGGTCGAAGTTGAAATATGTCCTCTCATTCACCTCACATCCAGCGCGTTTTTCAACGCTAGAGAAAATTCTTCCTTCCATCACCTCCCAGATCCTCGAACCCACGGAGATTCATCTCAACATTGCTCGCGAGCACGCACCGCTGCTTTCAAAGGAATTAGCGAAGAAACTTCGCGCTGCTGGAGTAAAAATCTTCGAAGTCGCAGACTTGGGCCCGGGCAAGAAATTGATTCCTACATTGAAACGTACGAAATTACCGGTGATCTGTATCGATGATGATCTAGTTTTGCCAGCCGATCTCACGCTACAGCTGATGTTGCACAATCGGCTTTATCCCACAAACATCATCGCGTCACGGACCCATCGTGTGACAAAAGATGAATCTGGTTCCATCAGACCTTTCAAAGAATGGCAGATGGAATACAACCGTGATGCCGGCCCCGATGCCCAACTCTTTGCTACATCGGGAGCTGGAACGCTCTTCCCACCAGGTTCACTTCACTCAGATGCCCTTGATGAGAAGTTGTACAAAGAATTGTCGTTTCATACCGATGACCTTTGGTGGTATTTCCAAGGTCGACGAGTTGGCACGAGCGTGCGACGCATTCCTGGTCGACGTGCGCTGCATTTCATTGAAGGAACCCAAGCCGATGGACTTTGGCTGACAGGAAATAAGGAGAGAAACGAAGAGAACTTGGCTAAGTTGGTCGCCAAGTACGGCGATCCAATTCTTCGACAGTGATTACTATCGGCTCATCCAGCCACCATCAACGGTAATGATTTCGCCATTGATGTATTGAGCTGCTCGAGAAGCTAAGAAGACTGCAACCGCACCGATATCTTCTGGATTTCCCCATCGCCCCAGTGGAATTCGCTTAAGAATTCCCTCGCTTCTTTCGCGATCTTCTTGAAGTGGTTTTGTATTGTCGGTAGCGATATATCCCGGAGCAATCGCATTGACATTTACACCGAATCCACCCCATTCGTTGGCCAGCGCCCGAGTCAATCCCAGAATTCCGTGCTTGCTTACAACGTAAGGGGCGACATTGATGCCACCCTGAAAGGAAAGTAGCGATGCAATGTTGATAATGCGCCCCTTCCTTCTTTCAACCATTTGCGCGCCGATGCGCTGGGTGATCGTGAAGATTGAATTCAAGTTGACTTCGAGGACTCGTTGTTTATCTTCAACTTTGATTTCAGTCGCTGGGGCTCTATGGATCGTTCCTGCATTATTGACCAAGATATCGACTCTGGATTTTGCAAGTTCATTCAAGAGAAGATCGACGCTCTTCGCATCACTCAAATCACACTCGAGGAGCCTCGGCCTGCTGCCTAATTTCTCAACTTCGGCACTTGTATGTCCAAGAGAATCCGTTGTCCTACCCACAAGAATCAATTCGGCACCAGCAGCTGCGAGAGAGGTAGCGATATTCGAGCCAATTCCTTTTGCCGCTCCAGTAACGAGAGCTGCTTGGCCAGTCAGTGCGAACGAATCTTCAATCCAGCGAGAATTCATCGTAACTCTGAGGTTTTAACCGGTACGAAATCGCTATAGGTAATGTTTTCGCCCGCGGTTGACCAAACGAACTTGTAATTGCTAGTTCCCGCTCCGGTATGAATTGACCATGCGGGACTAATCACCGCCGATAGATTGCCTAGAACGAAATTTCTTGTTTGTTGGGGTTCACCGAATAGATGGATTACTGATTCTTCAGCAGCTAGGTCGAAGTAAAGATAGGCCTCTGTCCGTCTTTCGTGAACGTGGCACGGCATAGTGTTCCAAACATTTCCCGGATGAAGTGTCGTAATACCCATAGCCATAGAGCAGGAGGGAGAACCTTTGTCGTGAATATATTTACGAAGTGTTCGAAGATTTGCATTTGACTGACTTCCAATTTCAATAGTCTCGGCTTGAGCCTTCGAAACAAGAGAATTGGGAAAACTTTCGTGGGCCATACTGCTCGATATATATAAAAGACCTGAACCTTTTATGGAGATCTCTCGACTACCTTTTCCAATATAGAGAATATCCTCACTTTCAAGGCTGAAAATCTCACCATCAACTTTCACCTCAACAGATTCAGAGAGGCAAGCAAGGCCAAGTTCTCGCCGTTCGAGCAAGTACGACGAGCCAAAATCGTCGGGACTACTCAACGAAACCGAGGAGTTTTGAAGGCGAACACCCCCCAGCAGAATCCTGTCGTGATGGCTCTGCACCCAGCTGACTTTGTTGATTTGAAAGAGGTCCTCAATGACAAGGCGCTCACGTAGATAGCTTGGATCACGGTGGCTGACATCTTCCTTTGTCACAACTGGGCGAATAAGCACACCGATACCCTAGGGATTAAGTTGGATAAAGAAAAGTTATGAAGAAACCAAGTCCAATAGTCCTACGGTTATTGCTTTTTCGGTCCTGCGCTAAAAGAATGGGGCTAGGTACCCTCGATGGGGGCCCCAGAGACATATCGGAAGAGGAGATATGAAAGAGAAAACATTTCGAAAAATCGTTTCGATTTTTGGGTCAGTAGCGCTGGTAGCGGGTCTTGCGATTCACGGCACGGCTCCTGCTCAAGCGGCAGGCCTCCAGCCGACAGCGGCTCAGTTGGCCAAGTGGAAAGGTCAGGAAATAACTTATTACTTCTACAACGATAGCCAGGCCGAGCTAGATACAACCAAGGCTCAGATTGCAGCATTTGAAAAGTTGACTGGGGCAAAAGTAAAACTTGATGTAATCCCATTCACAAGTCTTGATGTCCAACTTCAAGCACGCATCGCTGCAAACAATGCACCTGATGTTGCACGCTTGAACAATCCGGGTCTATATCAAAACGTTGCTATGAATCTTGAAACTTATTTCGGACGCAATTACGCGAAGGAATTCGTGAAGGGTTCAACGCTTCAAGTTACAGATCCAGTCACAAAGAAGCTCATCGGTGTTCCTTATGACCTCAGCATGAATGGACCATTCATCAACCTAGACCTTTTCAAGAAGGCAGGCGTTGCCGTCCCATCCAATCCAACATGGGCAGGGCTGATTGAAGCTGGAAAGAAAGTCAAAGCTGCTACGGGTAGCGAATATGCATTCGCGATGGATAAGTCCGGCCACCGTATGTCAACAATCATGAGTGCCTATGGCGCATACATGGTTGATTCGCAGCGACGTAACGTTCTTCGTACAACCCCATACCGCGCAGAAAAGGCGTTGAAGCTGATCACAGATCTTTATGTTGCAGATTTGGCTCCGCGCGATCTTTGGATTGGAACTGGAACAAAATACTCATCCCCGGTTAACGTCTTCCTCGCAGGTCAGACCCCAATCTTCATGTCTGGAAACTGGAACTTGGCTACTTTGAATAGGGATGCAAAGTTCGAATTCGCCGTTATTCCAAATCCGAAGGATCTCAATGGCGGAAGTTGGCCCGGAGGCAAGTTCTTAATGGCCTTCAATTCCAGCAAGAACCCTGATTTGGCCGCGTATTTCCTCCATTACTTGGCAGATGCCGACCAAATGGAACAAATGGACAAAGATGCCTTCTGGCTCCCAACGCGCTCTGACCTGATTGGTAAAGGTGTCACATACACCACACGGGCCAAGGACATGTCGGTCTATCTCGCCGATGCAGCGATAACACCTGCCGCGGCTTACGGAATCCAGGCGGTTCCAACGCTGACAGGAAATATCTACAACAAGTTGCGCGACCTCATGACGGAAGTCATGGCTGGCAAGATCACGCCGAACCAGGCAATTGCCACCCAGATGAGTTTCATCGATGCGCAGCTTGCAACGTTAAGAAAGTAGGAATGGTCATCGCCTAGTTGGGATACCTTTCTGAAAACTGAAGGCTCAAAGGTGGTTGCCCGCCGCAGATTCAACGTTCGTTGGTCTCGGCGGGCAACTCCTTATCTTTTTGTCGCACCTAATCTTGCGATCTTTCTAACTTTCATCATTTGGCCGGCTCTGCGCGGCTTTTACATTTCGTTTTTCGACAGCAGCGATGGTCGCACTTTTGAATATGTTGGCACCAAGAATTATCAGAACATCTTTAGCGATCCGACAGTCCTGACCATAGGTCGCAATACCGCAATCTATGTCATCTTTTACATGTTTATCTCGACGATACTTTCTCTTACCTTCGCGATAGTTATCAATGACCAAGTCATAGCCAGAGGATTTTTCCGTGCTGTGATCTTCTTGCCGGTCATGCTTTCACCTATCGTCGTGGGATTGATTTGGAACGATGTGCTGGATCGCAAAGTTGGTCCTCTGAACGCCCTTCTCGAAGCAATAGGCGGTGGCAGTCCTGGGTGGCTTGTCGAGCAGAAATTAGGGATGGTCTCTGCAGTGTTCGTAGGTGTTTGGGTTCACTTAGGTTTTTACACCATTATCTTGCTCGCTGGTCTACAAGGGATCGATCGAAGCGTCTTTGAGGCCGCGGCCATCGATGGAGCCTCGCGCTGGCAAATCATTCGTCGCATCACTCTTCCACTTCTCAAACCCACGACGGTCATCATCATCATTCTCTCGACCATCCATGGTTTCCAATCTTTTGACTTTATATACACCTTGACTGGTGGAGGGCCACTGGGGGCCACAACTTTGATCGTTCAATACATCTACGAGAGAGCCTTTCAGGTGCCGATTCAATATGGACTTGGAAGTGCCGCAGGCGTAATTCTCTTTATGATCGTTTTCGCATTCACCGCAATGAACTTTGTAGCGGGGCGTAAGCGAGATGCCATATGAAAATTCTTGAAAAAGCCGCAGAACAAACATGGACAAGTGCGTCTGGAAAGCGAGCGCCTGATACCAGCGAGATATTGCGCACCGCACTCTTGGCAATGATCTCTTTCATCATTCTCGCTCCTGTAGCGTGGTTTATCCTCTCCTCATTCAAAGACCTTACTGATCTAAGTGCTCGGCCTCCCAAACTCTTCCCATCTCGTTGGGCGTTTGAAAACTACACAGAAGCCTTCAAGATGTATGACTATCTGCGTTATTTTATGAACAGCGTGATAGTTACTGTTCTAGCGACTTTATTAACACTTCTCATCAATTCAATGGCCGCCTTTGCCTTCGCAAAATACAATTTCCGAGGACGTGACGGTTTATTCGTCCTGACATTGGCCATGATCATGATTCCACTACAAGTCATCTTGATTCCGATTTATCTAGTTGTATCGTCCCTTGGGCTAGTCAATACCTATTGGGGAATGATCATCCCTGCTGCGGCAACTCCCACTGGAGTTTTCGTCATTAGGCAGTACATGTTGACTATTCCAGACGAGCTCATTGAATCTGCAAGAATCGATGGCGCTGGCGAATTCCGTATCTACGCCCGAATAATGTTGCCGCTGGCAAGACCAGCTCTTGCGGTTGTCGCGATTTTCTCCATCCTTTGGCGCTGGAATGATTTTCTCTGGCCGCTATTGATTGCTCAAGACGAGCGGCTTTATACCTTGCCCGTGGCACTCGCTCTACTTAACGGTCAATTGGTGGTGCCTTACAACGTTGTGCTTGCGATGTCTGTGATGTCGATAATCCCTGTTCTATTCATGTTCGTATTCATGCAGCGTCAGATCATCCAAGGCATTGCACACACAGGTATCAAATAGTGTTCAATCGAACTACCCACCTCCTCGATCGCCGTGGATTCATCCGTGATTGGCTCGTAACTGATTCTTGGATAACACCTGCGAAAGATCTCGACGAATTGCTGACATCCGAAGGTGACCCTTTTGGAAAAGATGGTCGATGGGTTCTGACCAATGGGCCCGATATTGCTCCATTAAAGTCGAAGATCTTTAGAAAGAGACCATTCGTTACAAATCAAGAATTGCCGCAACTGCTAGAAGGCGGTCCGGTGAAGTGGAAAGCTCCGGGAGCTGGAGAAACTCACTCATCGCACTGGCGCCGTTTTCACACTGGTCACGATGGATATGTTGACTGGAGTCATTTTTCATACACTCCGGAATATCGCCATTCACTGATGGCAACCCAAATTGAAATCGATCAACCAGAATTCCGCACCTTCCGATTCGAGAGTCAAGGTCCTATACAAGTTTGGCTCAATGGCGAGATAGTTCTGAGCACTGATGAATTCGGATATATGCAACCCGTGAGAAATGAATTAAGAACTCTTCTTCCATCAGGAATGTCGACGCTAATCATTTCTCAATGGCAGATTTCACTTCGTGAAGTCCGACATGCCGTGCGCGTTTCAGTCGAAGGTCTTCCCGTTCGAATCGTTATTCCTAGCCCGGGAGCGGATGAATATGACTCAGAAATCGCTGAACGTGCACTGGAGCACGTGGCAATCACAAACTGGGCACGGGAAGATGAGTTCGTCGACTTCGTTGGACCTCGCTCACTCCGATTAAAAGTAAGAGAAAGAAATTCATTCGGAGATGGCGTATCGATCTCTTTGAAAAACGGGAAAGCAAGGTTATCTATCAAGAAGTTGCGCGAAGCAGATCGTGTCGCGAGATCTGGGAACTCTTCTTCCGTTGCAGGTGACGTGACAGCGACCATGTTAGATACCGGCGAAGTATTCCTTGAATGCAAAGTTGATTCGCCTACAACCCCTGTAACGCGCATACTTCGATCTGCCCAAATTCCACCAAAGGTAAGAACTAAAGTGCCGAAAGTCGATCAGAAGAAGTGGCGCCAGGAAGTTCTCGAGCACGTCGCCTCAAATTACCCATCGTCAGCGCGTGCGCTCGCCCGATTGAGTTTGGACGCTAAGTACATCGTCACAATAGAGGATCTGAAGTCTGCACAAACGATGATCGAATCTCGCGCTGATTGTGCTGACTTCGAAGCGGTTGGGCTGGTTCATATTCTTCATCGCTTTCCTGTCCAACAGTGGGAAAGTGGTCTAAGAGAATCAATCGTTCGATCTCTCAAAGAATTTAAGTATTGGATCGACCAACCTGGCCTGGATGCTATGTGCTACTTCACTGAGAATCATCAACTCGTTTGGCATACAGCGGAACATCTCATTGGCGATTTCTTCGCCGACGAAAAATTCGCAAATTCAGGGTTCGAAGGCTCCCGACATCGTGATCACGGCGCTTCCATGGCACTTGAGTGGTTGAAACGAAAACTTCGCGGTGGATTCAGCGAGTTTGACTCTAATGCCTATCTCGCAATCGATACCTTGGCGTTGGTCTCCCTGTTGGAATTCTCTCCCGATGTAGAAATCCGGCGCTTTGCTGAATCTCTTCTGGACAAGATGCTCTTCACATTAGCTAGCAATTCCTGGCGAGGCATTCATGGTGCCGCCCACGGGCGTAGTTACACCACCACATATCGATCATCTCGTTTCGAAGAAACGGCACCGATTATGTGGGCGCTATGGGGAATGGGATCACTGAATCTCGCCGTTTTACCAGTCACTTCATTAGTGACGTCTCATCGATACGAGTTACCAGATCTGATCATCAAGACCGCTCACAGCCTCGATAAGACGTGGGAAGCAAGACAGGTCTATCGTGGCAAATACCGATTCACTAGTGATTTGCTGGAGCGCCCCTACGGATCAGATCTTCGCATTTGGCGGACTGGCGAAGGAATGCTCTCTTCGGTCCAAGATTATCGATCCGGTCTTCCCGGACTTCAGGAACACGTATGGGGAATAACTCTCTCGCCAGAGGTACAAATACTTGCCAGCTATCCAGCGGCATACAGCCACGCAACTTCAGTTCGACCGAATGCATGGGCGGGGCATTTAGTTTTGCCACGTACCCGTCAACATAAAAATATCGTCTTTTCAATTTTTCCAATCAATGAAGATCTTTACCCCGATTTCACACATCTTTGGTTCCCCACACCCAAGATGGATCAATGGTTAAAGAAAGGTTCTTGGCTCGTTGGTCGGGTTGGGGATGGTTATGTGGCGGTGGCGACGGAGGGTGGATTCTCTCCCAAACAGTATGGAGACACCTCAATGCAAGAGTGGATTCCCAATGGGGCAGGTGAGCTCTATATCGCCATTGTTGAAAATAAGAGAGGAGCAAAGAGTTTCAAGTCATTTATCAATTCGCTCCGAGAACCTGAATTCGATTCACGACAACGACTAATGAAACTTCGCCGTCGGAATACCTATGAATTTAACTGGGATGGCCTCTTTCTTATCGATGGAATTTCTGAGCAACTTCACGACGGTCTGCCGGAATTAGCGCCACATTTATCGAATCCCGCAATGAATCTGATGATGGATGAAAAAGTATTGAAGGCGAAGTTCAAAGGTGCATCACTTCACATTGATCTTGAAACCGGGAAACGTATTCTTCCGAAATCGCGAGCCTAGAAATGGCTGGCGAAGATGCAACATCGAGTCAATTAGCTGAGCCTGCCCTCGAGCCTCTTCGGTCAGGGGATCTTGATGAGCAACGACTCCATGCCATCGCCACACGAGTACGGAATTTCACTTGGAATACCTCGATGCTTTCGCAATGGTCGTGGGGCGAAGGCGTCTATCTCTTGGCTGAAATTCGATATTGTGAACGCTCTGGCATTCAGATTCCCGAGAAACTTTTACGTTGGTACCAGGATCGCGATGAAATAACGCTGGGTCATATCAATAATGTTGCACCGGGGGCCGGTGCTGTCCGCCTACACCACAGCGGGCTCATAGATGCACAGAGATTAGACCGCACACTGCAGAATTGGATCGCTGAAGGCAAAGGCATTTCTTACTCTTCAAATGGGGCCTTAGAACATTGGGAGGGAAGTGTTTGGGCCGACACCTGTTACATGTTGGGAAGTTACTATCTCAACAAGGCTGTGGCAGATGGCGACAGAAACCTTCTTGATTTCGTTGGACGACAGCTAGTCGCGCATATTGAATTACTTCAGAATCCAAAAAACAAACTTTTTGCACATGGCTCGCTTCAAGGAATGACGTTATGGAATTACTGGGGTAGAGGAAATGCTTGGATGGCTTTATCTTGTGTTGAGTTCCTGGATGCCTGTGAAGAACTTGCGGTGACACATTCTGAATTCCCAAGAATTCTCGATGCATTGACTAATCAACTTAATTCTCTTATCAATTTCTTGCCTGACTATGGAATTTGGGATGTCTTAGTTGATCGTCAAATTGAGAATCGTGGAATATTGGAAACATCGGCGAGCGCAGGCTTGGGGGCTGCTCTCATCAGGGCGGCTCGGCATCAGAGAGATAATGAAGACAAGTGGCGAGAGGTTGGGAGAAGTGTCGTTTCTGCGGCTCTCACTTACGTTGATGATGCAGGAGTCTTAACTAGAACAAGCGCCGGAACAGTATTGCAATTGATTCCTTTCGGATACAGCGTTATTCGATCGGATAGACCCCAGCTTTGGGGTCAAGGATTAGCGCTCAATGCGATTACAGCGCTGCTCTATCCTTTGGCCAATCACCTAAAGTTGTAATCGGAGGATCATGACAAACATCGGCAACATGTACGGTCCGAACTTCACATTTCTTGGTATTCCAGCATGTGATCTCGATAAGCCAGAAACGTACAAAGGTGCGGATGTCATCATCGTTGGGGCACCGATAGATAGCGGAACATCTCATCGCTCAGGTGCGAAATTCGGCCCCCAAGCTATCCGAATGGGCGATTACCTCCCGCATGACGGAGAGCGCCCCCATCTCGCGCTACGCGTCGATGGATTAAAAGATCTCAAAGTTCTTGATGCCGGTGATCTGCTTATGCCTCCTGGAAACTTGGAAGAATCATTGAAAGTCCTCAAGACAGCAACCGAAAAGATTTCCCGAGCCGGTGCGATTGCCGTCATTCTTGGCGGAGATCATTCGATTGCCTCCGCTGATGTTGCAGGCATCGCCGCACATCGCGGTTCGGGAAAGATCTCGATGATTCATTTTGATGCCCATGCTGATACTGGTGATCTTCAATTCGGTGCGCTCGTCGGTCATGGAACACCGATGCGCCGATTGATTGATTCGGGAGCGGTGAGAGGTGATCGCTTCTTACAACTCGGATTGCGTGGATATTGGCCGGATAACCAAACTTTGAATTGGATGCGCGATCAGGGAATGCGTTCCTACGAGATGACCGAGATTCATCATCGTGGTTTGAACGCAGTCTTGGATGAATCTTTTGCCCGACTGACTGATGGCTGTGACGGAGTATTTCTCTCGGTAGATATCGATGTTGTCGATCCAGGTATGGCACCAGGAACAGGAACTCCTGAGCCAGGGGGAATGACATCACGCGAACTTCTTGAAGCAGTTCGGCGTATCTGTCTTGAACTTCCCATTGTCGGAGTCGATGTCGTTGAGGTATCGCCGCCATTTGATACCGCCGACATCACCGCAATATTGGCCAATCGCGTCGTTCTCGAAGCTGTAAGTGCTATTGCGAAAAGAAAGAGTGGGAAACCGTATTCACCGACCCAGAATCTTCTGGATCGCTAGCTTGTTACTTAACCGAAGCAAGCGCTTCATCCAAGATGGTGAGCGCTTCTTTTAATAGGTGATCTGGCATCACAAGCGGTGGCAGGAGACGGATCACATTGCCGTAGGTGCCGGCAGAGAGAATCAAAACGCCATTCTGTTGGCAGTACTTGATCGCTGCGGTGAGCGCTGCAGGGTTCGGTTCTTTCGTTCCTGGCATTACTAATTCAATTGCCTGCATGGCTCCTCGACCGCGAACATCTCCGATGATCGGGTACTTCTTCTGCATCTCCAGAAGCGCAGTAGAGATGATGGAGCCAATGTGATTCGCGCGATCGACGAGCTTCTCTTCTTCGATGGTGGCAATCGCGCCGAGCGCTGCAGCGCACGCGACAGGGGAGCCGCCAAAGGTTCCACCAAGACCGCTTAAGTGAACCGAATCCATGACATCTGCTCGTCCGGTCACACCAGCAAGCGGTAATCCGCCTGCAATTCCCTTCGCCGTCGTGATCAAGTCGGGGACGATTCCTTCATCTTCGCAGGCAAACATCGTGCCGGTACGAGCGAATCCGGTTTGTACTTCATCGGCAACAAAGAGAATTCCATTTTCCTTGCAGAATTTCGCAAGGCCAGGAAGGAATCCTTTACACGGAACGATGAAGCCACCTTCGCCAAGGATCGGTTCGATGACGATACACGCGACGTTGGAAGCTCCAATTTCTTTTTCGATCTTATGAAGGACAGTGTCAAGTACTGAACCTTCACACGCGCCAGAGCAGGAGTCGCATCGGAATGGATAGGCCATCGGCATTCGATAAACCTCGGATGCGAATGGACCAAAGCCATCTTTGTAAGGCATGTTCTTTGCTGTCATCGCCATAGTGAGATTGGTTCGTCCGTGATAACCGTGCTCAAAGACCACAACAGCTTGGCGATTGGTGAACTTTCGCGCAATCTTTACAGCATTCTCAACCGCTTCGGCGCCAGAGTTGAAGAGCGCTGATTTCTTCTTGTGTGTTCCTGGCGTCAATCGATTGAGCGCTTCACATACTTCGATGTAACCCAGGTATGGAGCAATCATGAAACAGGTATGAGTGAAAGCTTCGACTTGAGCTTTGACATTGGAGACGACTCGGTCGGCTGAGTTTCCAACGCTGACAACTGCGATTCCTGCGCCCATATCGATGATGGAGTTTCCATCAACATCGATAATGACTCCACCACCTGCTTGAGTGACGACAACGGGAATAGCCATTCCCAAAGCAGCGGAAACCGCTTCACTTCGGCGCTTGATCAATTCTTGGGATTTAGGTCCTGGTATCGCGGTAACAAGCTTTCGTTCCTGCGGAAGATGCGCACCAAACATAGATTCATTCTATCTTTGGTACATCTGAGATGATAACCGCGTGCGTGACATCGTCATTCTTGGTTCGACTGGATCAATCGGAGTCCAGGCTCTCGAAGTGATTGCTGCAAATCCCGCTCGATTTAGAGTCGTGGGGCTGGCATCGGGTGCGAACAATCTCGCCAAACTCGAAGCACAAGCTCGCGCTTTTAATGTTCCGATTATTGGCACTACCGGGGATGGCAAATCAATTCGCGCATCATTGAGCGGGGTAGAAGTCATCGACGGTCACGATTCTTCCAAGCAGATTGCCTCCCTTCCTTGTGACATCGTTCTCAATGGCATCACTGGATCGATTGGTCTTGGCCCAACTCTTGCTGCACTCGATGTTGGGAATACCGTTGCGCTGGCTAATAAGGAATCACTTGTTGCTGGTGGAGATCTCGTGATGAAGTTCGGTCGCGATCGAATCATTCCTGTTGATTCGGAACATTCTGCGTTATTCCAAGCGATGCTTGCTGGTCGAATTTCTGATGTTTCAAAAGTTATCTTGACCGCCAGTGGAGGACCTTTCCGCGAGCGTCGAGATCTCTCATCGGTGAGCGTGGAGGAAGCGCTGGCACATCCGACCTGGTCGATGGGGAAAGTTGTGACGATTAACTCTGCGACTTTGGTCAACAAGGGACTTGAGATCATCGAAGCGCATTACCTCTTCGGGATTACTTATTCCAAGATCGATGCGGTGATCCATCCTCAATCGATCGTTCATTCGATGGTGGAGTATGTCGACGGCTCGACTATTGCCCAGGCATCACCGCCGAATATGAAAGGCCCGATTGCATACGCGATGGGATATCCAGAACGAGTTGCCAAAGCGATGCCACCGATTGATTGGACATTGGCTCAACGCTGGGATTTTGAACCGATAGATGATGAGAGATTTCCGAGTATCGAACTTGCACGCCGATGTGGCGGTTTAGGTGGAGCGCTAACAACGATCTATAACGCTGCCAACGAAGTTGCCGTCGAATCCTTCCTGCAACGACAAATACCCTTCACAGCAATCGTCGATACCATTGAAAAGACCGTTACCACTATGGGTGGTAGCGCACCAGCAACTCTCCGTGATCTCGATGATGTCACCGCTATCGAGAAAGATGCGCGGAAGGTTGCAGCCGAGATTATCGAGAGGATTTAAGAATGGGATTGATTGGCGCACTTGCCTTCGTCGTTGCCCTTCTTCTCTCGGTGATGGTTCATGAGTTTGGCCATTACGCCACCGCGCGCCGCTATGGAATGCATGTCACCGAGTTCTTCTTGGGATTTGGGCAGCGGCTATGGTCGACGCGTCGCGGAGAGACTGAGTTTGGAATCAAAGCGATCCCTGCCGGCGGTTACTGCAAAATCTCGGGAATGTCTCCGCGCGAGACTTTGGCGCCAGAGATAGAACCTCGCGCTTTCTATAAGGCATCAGTGCCGAAGAAATTAGTTGTTCTGGGTTCCGGAAGCATTCTTCATTTCATCCTTGGAATTGCGCTTCTCTTCACGCTCTTTGTTGGCGTCGGAACCACCAAAGCGCTCCCTGTCATCTCACAAGTTGTCAGCTGCATTCCCTCCGGCGATGAATGCACCGCAAACGACCCGATCTCACCTGCAAAGAACGTCGGACTCTTAGCAGGAGATCGCATCCTCTCGATCAATAGTGAGAACGAGATGACTTGGGATGAAATATCCACGGTGCTGCGCGCCAACCCCAATAAAGAAGTATCACTTCGAATAGAACGAAACGGTTCGATTGAAAATGTTGTCGTCACACTAGCCCAACGCACGGTTGAAGGCTCTGTGCGTGGCTATCTTGGAATCATCAATCAATTCGGATTAGTCCGACAGAATCCGATCTCTGCTATCTCATCGACCGCATCGGTCACTGGGGATCTTGTCGTCGGTTCATTTCGCGCATTGATTGGACTTCCTGGACAGATTCCAGCACTTTTCCGTCAGACATTCCTAGGTGAAGAGAGAAAAGCAGATGGGCTTGTTGGAGTTGTTGGCGTTGCCCGCGCATCTGGTCAGACGGTCTCAAGTGGACTTCTGACGACCGGAGAGAAGATCGCGACCTTTATTCTGATCATTGCCTCTCTTAATATCTTTGTTGGAATCTTCAATCTCCTTCCGATTCTTCCGCTTGATGGCGGACATATGGCTGTGGCTTACTACGAAGGGATACGTCGTTGGAGCGCTCGCCGACGAGGTCGCCCCGATCCCGGTCCAGTTGATGTCGAGAAATTGACCCCGATCACATTCGTCGTTCTTGTTGTTTTGATCTTCTTGACCTTGCTCCTGCTCTTTGCGGATATCTTCAATCCGATCAATTTGAATCTTTAAGGCAGAATAGGGCTATGGTCGATTTAGGAATGCCAGGTGCTCCACTTCCTACTCTGGCGCCGCGTCGCAAGACCAAGCAACTCAAACTAGGTAACGTTCAAGTCGGTAGCGATGCTCCAGTCTCGGTTCAATCCATGTGTACAACTCTGACCGCAGATGTGAATTCAACGCTCCAACAGATCGCAGAATTAACGGCTTCGGGATGTCAGATCGTCCGCGTCGCTGTCCCAAGCCAAGATGATGCTGATGCACTTAAGCAGATCGCAAAGAAATCTCAGATTCCTGTCATCGCTGATATTCACTTCCAGCCTAAATATATTTTCGCCGCCATTGATGCCGGATGTGCAGGCGTACGAGTCAATCCGGGAAATATCAAACAGTTCGATGACAAAGTCAAAGAAGTCGCCAAAGCTGCAAAAGATGCTGGAATTCCAATCCGCATCGGAGTGAATGCAGGATCACTTGATCCGCGCTTGTTGGCGAAGTATGGGAAAGCCACCCCTGAAGCCCTGGTCGAGTCTGCGCTCTGGGAAGTTAGCCTCTTCGAAGAACACGATTTCACCGATATCAAGATCTCAGTCAAACATCATGATCCAGTCACGATGGTGAAGGCCTATCGCCTCCTTGCTTCGAAATGCGATTACCCACTACATCTTGGCGTCACTGAAGCAGGACCAATATTCCAAGGAACGATTAAGTCTGCGACCGCATTCGGAATCCTTCTCTCTGAAGGAATCGGCGACACCATTCGCGTTTCACTTTCGGCACCACCTGTTGAGGAAGTCAAAGTTGGTATCTCGATTCTCGAATCACTCAACCTTCGCCAGAGGAAACTTGAGATTGTTTCCTGTCCTTCTTGCGGACGCGCCCAAGTCGATGTTTATACCTTGGCCGAAAAAGTCCAAGCAGGTCTTGAGGGATTGACTGTTCCGCTACGTGTTGCTGTCATGGGTTGTGTCGTCAACGGACCTGGCGAAGCGCGCGAAGCAGATCTTGGCGTTGCATCCGGAAATGGAAAAGGACAGATCTTCGTTAAAGGTGAAGTCATCAAGACCGTTCCCGAAGCACAGATCGTCGAAACGCTTATTGAAGAAGCGATGAAGATCGCAGATGAGATGGAAGCGGCTGGTGTCGCTTCAGGAGAACCATCAGTCTCCGTTAAGTAATCGCTAGGCTAGGCATATGTTGCGGATGTCATCGCTTTTCCTGCGCACACTTCGCGATGACCCATCAGATGCCACTGTCGCCAGCCACAAACTTCTTGTTCGAGCCGGTTATGTCCGCCCGATCGCCGCTGGAATCTTCTCGTGGTTGCCCCTTGGCGTGATCGCACTTCGCAACGTTGAACGAATCATCAGAGAAGAGATGGATAAGGCGGGGTTCCAAGAAGTTCACTTTCCGGCACTTCTGCCGAAGGATCCTTATGCGAAGACCAATCGGTGGGATGAATATGGACCAACGCTCTTTCGCCTTCAGGATCGCAAGGGAAGTGACTATCTCTTGGGCCCCACTCATGAGGAGATGTTCACTTTGATGGTGAAGGGGGAGTACTCCTCTTATAAAGATCTACCGCTATCGATCTACCAAATTCAGACGAAATATCGTGATGAAGCCCGACCACGGAGCGGCATCATCCGCGGACGTGAGTTTGTTATGAAAGATTCATATTCATTCGACATTGATGATGCGGGACTGGAGAAGTCGTACCAACGTCATCGTCAGGCTTATATCGCCACATTCACCAGACTTGGATTGAATTTCAATATCGTCTCTGCGATGGCCGGCGCTATGGGTGGTTCAAAATCGGAAGAGTTTCTCGCTCCGTGCTCGACCGGTGAAGATACCTATGTCCTCTGTGAGAAATGCGGTTATGCCGCCAATGTCGAGGCAATGACAACCAAAGTTGAAGTACAGAACTATCCAAATCCGCCGGCGATGGAGATCCTTGATACCCCCAATACTCCAACGATTGAAACTCTGGTTGATGTGATGAATTCCAAGTACCAGGCGGGGATTACAGCAGCCGACACTTTGAAGAATGTCTTATTGATGGCCGACGGAAAACTTATCTCGGTCCTCGTTCCCGGCGATCGTGAAGTCGATCTCAAGCGGCTGGAAGCCAATCTGCCGGGAGTTCAAGAGTTACGACTACTTGATGATGAGGATTTTGCCAAGAACAAGAACTTGGTGAAGGGATATGTCGGCCCACAAGATGCAAAGAAATTTGGAATCACGCTCTATGCAGATCCTCGAATAGTCAAAGGTTCGCACTGGGTGACCGGCGCCAATCAACTCAATAAACATATGCGCTATGTGACGCACGGTCGTGATTTTGATGTCGATGGTTTTGTGGAAGCGGCAGAAGTGCGGGCAGGAGATCTCTGCCCATCCTGTTCATCTCCGGTCATCATCGATCGTGCTATTGAGATCGGACACATCTTTCAACTTGGAAGAAAATACGCAGAAGCCCTCGATCTCACCGTCTTAGATGGTGAAGGAAAGTCGCGAGTAGTCACGATGGGTTCCTATGGGATCGGTGTATCGCGCGCTGTCGCAGCGATCGCAGAACAAAGCCATGATGAAATCGGGTTGATCTGGCCAGAGGAGATCGCGCCAGCCAAAGTCCATATCGTCGCTACCGGCAAGGATGATGCACCCTTTACGGCCGCCGAAAAGATCGCAACCGAACTTGAGTCGCGTGGAATTTCGGTGATGCTCGATGATCGAAAAGATGCCAGCCCTGGTGTGAAATTCAAAGATGCGGAATTGATTGGAAATCCTTACATCGTCATCGTCGGAAAAGGTTTAGCAGACGGGAAAGTCGAATTCCGTACCCGCAAGAGTGGCGAACGAAGTGATATTGCGCTCGAGAAGATCGTTAGCCATCTCGCTTCATTAATCTCCTAAGAATCTCTTCGTGGATATCTCAATCTCCGTCATCATCTTCCTTATCCTCGCCTCGTCTTTTGCTGGGTTTGTCGATTCCATCGCCGGAGGCGGAGGACTGATCCAACTTCCATCGTTACTTGTCGCGCTACCCAAGACTGAACCATCCCTGCTTCTCGGTACCAACAAACTTCCATCTTTTCTAGGAACATCGAGTGCGACGCTCTCTTATCTACGGAGGATTCGACCAGATTTCAAACTGGCTTTCCTTATGGCCATACCGGCATTTATCGGATCTGCGTTGGGAGCCAATACAGCGACCAAGATTCCGAAAGATGCTTTCCGTCCCATCATCTTGATCTTGTTGATAGCAGTAGCCATCTACACCTGGCGTCGGAAGGAATTAGGTCTGATTGAGAATTTCAAATATGCCAGGCGACATCAGATTGGCATCGGGATTTTGGCCGGACTGGTGATCGGTTTCTACGACGGAATATTCGGTCCGGGAACGGGATCATTTCTGATGCTGATCCTTGTCGCCATCCTTGGTTTTGCTTTTATGCAGGCATCTGTAACAGCCAAAATCGTCAACCTCGCCACCAATCTTGGCGCGATTGTCGTCTTTGGTTTCCACGGCAAGATCATGTGGACCTTAGGTATGACGATGGCGATCGGAAATATCTCAGGAAGTTATCTGGGTTCACGGTGGGCTATGCGCGGTGGTTCTGCCCTCATTAGAAAAGTCTTTCTTCTCGTAACTTGCGCACTCATTCTTCGTTTGGCCTTCGATACTTTTCGCTGACACTTTCACATCAGGCCCACTTCGGGTTATCCTTACCGCCACAACTTCACAACAAATAAATAGGTAAGTGGGTCTGATATGAGTACGTTGAGCGCAAACCTTGTTGAGGTACTCACCCCTGCGATTGTTCAAGCAGGATTCATTTTGGAAGAAGTCACGGTCACCCCGGCAGGAAAGCGCCGAATGGTCTCCGTAGTAGTCGATCGCGAAGATTCCAACCCCAGCCTTGATGAAGTGACGTTAGTGTCCAAGAGCATCTCGGCGATACTCGATAACTACTCACAACTTGGCGCCCAACCTTTCACTTTGGAAGTCACGACACCGGGGGTGGATCGTCCTTTGACGCAGATGCGGCATTGGCGCAAGAACATCGGTCGCCTAGTGAAAGTCACTCCCGTAGAAGGAGAGCGATACCTCGCTCGAATCAAGTCCGTCTCTAGTGAAGCTGTCATCCTCGATTTTCAGGATGAAGAAGCCACCGTCAATTTCTCCGATGTGAAACGAGCGGTGATTGAAGTGGAATTCAATCGCAAAAGTGAGAACGCCCGATGAATGTCGATATGAAAGTCCTTGAAGCGCTCACTATCGAACGTGACATTCCGCTTGACCGGCTCATTACTGCAATCGAAATTGCGGTAAAGCTTGCGTATAACGAGATGGAAGGCGCAAAACCATACGCACATGCCAAGCTCGATCGCATCACCGGTGAGATCACCATCATCGTGCCAACTTTCGGTCCAGATGGCGAGCGAATCGGTGAAGTTGTCGATGATCTTCCAGGATTCAGTCGGATCGCATCATCAACAGCGCGCAAGATCATCAAAGAGAAGATGCGCGAATCCAAGGATGCTGAGATTGTCGGAGAGTTCAGCGCAACTGTCGGTGACATCGTCTCGGGTGTCATCCAGCAAGGGCGCGATCATCGAATGGTTTATATCGATCTTGGCAGAGTTGAAGGAAAGATTCCGCCACACGAACAAGTTCCTGGTGAGATCTACACCCATGGCGAGCGAATCAAATGTTTTGTCGTTGAAGTAAAACAAGGCGCTAAAGGTCCAGAAGTCGTCCTCTCCCGAAGCCATCCAGCGCTAGTGAAACAACTTTTCGCGCTAGAAGTCCCAGAAATTCGCGAGCGCATCGTGGAGATCATGGGCGTTGCTCGCGAAGCGGGACATCGTTCGAAGATTGCAGTCCGCGCACATCGCGCAGGTGTGAGTGCCAAAGGCGCTCTCATCGGTCCGATGGGCGCACGCGCCCGTGCCGTCATGGATGAACTTCACGGAGAGAAGATCGACATCGTGGATTGGTCGGAAGATCCGGCTGAATACGTCGGTAATTCTTTAGCGCCAGCGCGGGTGACCAACGTGGAAGTTGTGAATGCAGAGACTCGTTCAGCGAAAGTCATCGTCCCGGATTATCAGATCTCACTTGCCATCGGTAAGGATGGCCAGAATGCTCGACTCGCAGCGCGCTTAACCGGTTGGCGAATCGATATTCACTCCGATGGGGTCACCAAGTCCCCTGAGGTTTCGTGATTCCTCCCCGGTCGCGGTAAGGTTGGGCGTTGGTCGATTCGACCACATCTATCAGGAGCGAAGGCAATGGCACTCAAATGAGCACCACACAATTATGAGTAGGTCGATTTAGGCTTCGCGTTCCCGTAAAACGTGGGGCCACAAAGGAGAGAAGTGGCAAAGGTCCGCGTTTACGAATTAGCAAAAGATTTAGGTATGGAGAGCAAGGATGTCCTTGCAAAACTCCAAGAGATGGGCGAATTCGTCCGCTCTGCATCATCAACGGTCGAACCACCTGTTGTTCGAAAGTTCTTGGAGAAATTCCCGCCGATCAATAAACCGGCGACAGAGACGAAGAAAGCTCCCGCAAAGAAAGCACCTGCGAAGAAGACACCTGCCGCAGCATCAGCAGAAACAGTTTCAGAAATTTCATCTGCCCCGACTCAAACTCCTGCCGCTCCTGTAACGCCAACTTTTACTCCTGCCCAACCTGTCACTCCTCCCGCTGCAAGTGCGACACCACACACTCCTACTGCTCCAACGCCACAACGTCCTGCAGCGCGTCCTGGAAATAATCCATTTGGATCTCCAGCACCAAGACCAGGTGCGCCGCGTCCACAACAAGGTGATCAACGTCCCGGCGGAGGACGACCAGATCAACGTCCTGGCGGACAACGTCCAGATCAACGTCCTGGTGGCGGTCCTCGCCCCGGCGGTGCGCGCCCTGGAAATAATCCATTTGGAACAAGTTCTGGAATGCCTCGACCTCCGCGTCCTGGTGGAAGTGGTGGACGTCCTGATCGTGGACCGATGGCAGGACCGCGTCCTGGTTCGGTTCGTCCTGGATTTGCTGCACGACCACAACGTCCTGATCAACGACCGGGTGGACCATCACGTCCTGGACAAGGTGGCGGAAGATTTGGTGGCGGTGGCGGACAAGGATCTGGAGGAAGTGGTCCATATCGTCCGCAAGGTGGCGGCGGAGGTGGACAACGTCCCGGTGGTTTTGGTCCGGGAAGACCAGGCGGTGCACGTCCTGGTGGTGCATTCGGTAAAGGTGGCGGAAAGAAGAAGAGTTATAAGAGTAAGAAAACTCGCCGCGAAGAGATCGACAATATGGAAGCGCCAACATTGGGTGGGGCTGTTGTCCCACGCGGTGATGGAAACACTCCCGTTCGTTTGCGCCGCGGTGCCTCACTTGCTGACTTCGCAGAGAAGATTGGCGCAGATCCCGCAGCGCTCGTTTCTGTGCTCTTCCATCTCGGAGAGATGGTGACTGCTACTCAATCCGTTGATGAAAGTACGTTGGAGATGTTGGGAACCGAATTTGGTTACAAGATAACCATCGTCTCTCCGGAAGATGAAGATCGCGAGATTCTCGAACAATTCGATATCGATCTTGATCAAGAACTTGCCGATGTTAGCCCTGATGAATTAAGTATCCGTCCACCCGTTGTGACGGTAATGGGCCACGTTGATCACGGTAAGACAAGGCTTCTGGATGCGATCCGTCAGACCGAAGTCGTCAAAGGCGAAGCCGGCGGAATCACTCAGCACATCGGTGCATATCAAATTCATCATGATCACAATGGCCTCAACCGTGCGATCACCTTTATCGATACTCCGGGCCACGAGGCATTTACCGCCATGCGTGCCCGCGGTGCGAAGGTCACAGATATCGCGGTCCTTGTGGTCGCAGCTGATGATGGCGTGATGCCTCAGACAATCGAAGCGTTGAATCACGCCCAAGCAGCCAGCGTTCCGATCGTTGTGGCCGTGAATAAAGTGGATAAAGAAGGCGCAAACCCGGGCAAGATCCGCCAACAGCTGACCGAGTACAACCTGGTCGCTGAAGAATATGGTGGCGATACTTTGTTCGTCGATGTCTCGGCTGCCAAGGGAACTGGTATCTCTGAGTTGATTGATGCGATTCTCCTTACCGCAGATGCTGCAATCGATCTTCGCGCAATCCATGATGACGATGCTCGTGGTGTTGCTATCGAAGCCCATCTTGATCGCGGTCGCGGTCCAGTTGCAACGGTTCTCGTCGAACGTGGAACTCTTCATGTCGGCGATGCCATCGTTGCTGGATCTGCATTCGGTCGCGTTCGCGCGATGATGGATGAGTTCGGTCATGCGATGGAAGAGGCGGGACCATCACGGCCAGTTCAAGTCCTTGGATTTACATCGGTCCCTAGCGCTGGCGATAGTTTTATCGTCGCACCAGATGATCGAACCGCACGTCAGATTGCAGAGAAGCGTCAGGCCGGTGAGCGTCACGCCGCGCTTGCGAAGGCTCGAAAGAAAGTTTCGCTAGAAGACTTCCTCGAGAAATCTAAAGTCACCACTCTTAATCTGATTCTCAAGGGCGATGTCAGCGGTTCGGTTGAAGCGTTGGAAGATGCGCTACTCCAACTCGATGTGGGAAGTGAAGTCGATCTTCGCGTTATCCACCGCGGCGTGGGAGCAATCACGAAGAGTGATATCACTTTGGCATCTGCATCAGGTGCTGTGGTCGTCGGCTTCAACGTCAAGCCGGAACCGCAGACTGCAATCTTCGCGGATGAAGAAGGAGTCGAGGTTCGCTTCTACTCCGTTATTTACAAAGCAATCGAAGAGATCGAAGCGGCGCTCAAAGGACTGCTCAAACCAGAGTTTGAAGAAGCTGTCATCGGTAACGCCGAAGTTCGAGAGATCTTCAAGTCCAGCAAGTTCGGAACGATCCTCGGTTCACTTGTCACGAACGGAATCATTCGACGTAACGCCAAGGCGCGTGTCATGCGCGGTGGCGTTGTGGTTGGCGACAACCTCACCATCGAATCGCTCAAGCGCTTCAAAGATGACGCGACTGAAGTTCGCGAGGGCTATGAATGCGGTATCGGAGTCGGATCTTTCAAAGATATCCAAATCGGTGACACCGTCGAAGTCTTCGAGATGCGCGAGAAGAAGAGGGCATAACCGTGGCTGGCTCACATCGTGCAGCCAAAGTCGCCGATCGGATCAAGGTCGTCGTAGCGGAGGCGTTGGAGAATCGCATCAAGGATCCTCGATTGGGTTTCGTGACGATTACCGATGTACGGATTACCGGCGATCTCCAGCAAGCATCGATCTTCTATACCGTTTTTGGCGATGATGAGGCGCGTGCGAATAGTGCGAAAGCTCTTGAAAGTGCCAAGGGTCTGCTTCGAACTGAAGTTGGTCGTGCATTGGGAACGAGAGTGACGCCAACACTTACTTTCTTTGCTGACGCGCTCTCCGAATCGGCGCGACAATTCGAGGACCTACTCGATCAAGTGAAGAAACATGACGAAGAAATCGCTCACCTTCGCGACACAGCTCGTCCAGTTTCTGAAACCGATCCCTATCGAGCGCCGCGCATCCGCGAAAGCGAATGAATTCTCAACACGGTTTTGTCATCATCGACAAACCTGCTGGAATCACCAGCCATGACGTTGTGGCGAAATTGCGCAGAACACTAGGAACAAAGCAGGTTGGGCACGCTGGAACTCTCGATCCGATGGCAACCGGAGTGCTCGTTATCGGCATCAACAACGCCACGAAATTCTTGAATTACATCGTCGCAGGACAAAAGCGTTATCAAGGCACGATTCGACTCGGCCAGAGCACAACTACGGATGATCGAGAAGGAGAGATCACGTCACAATCGCAAACGAATTCGGTTATAGACGATCAGATTCGAAAGAGTTTAGAGAGCTTTGTCGGAACGATTCAGCAAGTCCCAAGTTCGGTATCGGCGATTAAGGTTGATGGAAAACGGGCGTATGACAGAGTGCGAAATGGGGAGAGCGTTGAGTTGGCGCCGCGAGAGATCACGATTCATTCCCTCGATATTCTGGAAATCCGCCGGAGCGATTTCATCGATATCGATATTGATGTGAGATGTTCAGCGGGAACCTATATCCGCGCCATCGCGCGCGATCTTGGAGCGAAACTTGGCGTAGGTGGTCATCTGACTTCCCTTCGCAGAAGCGAGGTCGCTCCATTCACGCTGGAGGACTGCTGCTCCCTCGACAATCCAATCGTGCGTGATCTTGCTCGCTCCATTTCAAAGGTTCTTCCGATGCGCACCATTGATGACTCAGAAATTCGAGAATTGCGTTTCGGTCGAATGATCCTGGCCTCGCAATTCCAGGGAGTGGGAGTTGCCTGCAGCTCGGCTAACGACGTTATTGCCATCATCGAGAACCGTGAGGGCGGCGCCCAGCCGCTCACTGTTTTCAACTCGTGAAAGAATCTCTATTGATGTCCTCGACGAATTGGAAAATTACTTGGCACGGCGCACCAATGACCGGCGCCACTGTCATCATCGGAATATTCGACGGTGTCCATCGCGGCCACCAGCGCATTATTGATAAGGCAGTAGCGCTCAACCATCCAGTCGTTGCATTGACATTCGATCCTCATCCGTCTGCAATTGTCGCTCCTCCTCGCAAGCCAACCGAACTACTTACCTTGAATGAACGAATCCATCAATTGATGGTTCACGGCGTCTCAAGTGTGGCAGTCATTGAATTCACTCAACAATTCTCACAACTTTCTGCAACAGATTTCATTGACCAGATTCTTGTTGGCGAACTTCAAGCGTCAGCAGTTGTGGTTGGATCCAATTTCAGATTCGGAGCGAAGGCCAGCGGTGATCCACAACTACTTGCCAGCCACGCCAACTTCCCAGTGATCTCGGTTGATCTCGAGGCAGAGTTAGGTGCAACTGTCTCTTCTACTCGAATTCGCGAAGCGATCATCGGTGGGAATATCGAGATTGCTCAAGAGTTGTTGTCTCGTCCGCATCAACTCATCGGTCCCGTAGTGCATGGTGAGAAGCGGGGACGAACGATCGGTTATCCGACGGCAAACATCTCACTTTCATCTGATGCGACTATTCCATCTGATGGCGTATATGCCGGATGGTTGACGGTAGGAACACATCGCTGGCCCGCAGCAATCTCCATTGGCACAAACCCAACTTTTGACGGTGTGAGGGGGAGACAAGTCGAGGCATATGCACTCGATGAGAAAGATCTTGATCTCTACGACCAGATTGCGAAAGTTGAATTCGGTTGGAGATTACGTGACACCATCAAATTCGCAGGATTAGATCCATTACTTGCGCAGATGAAAGTTGACTGCGATAAGGCAAGGGAATTGACCCGCTATCACGCGTGAAATCTTCCCGATTTCTCATATTGTGTGGCCGCTGGTAGATTTCGGCGTTCAAGCGAGAAAGTGTGCGCTCGTGTACAAGACCGAGAGCCCTCGTGAAAGATGTAAAGGAAGTTAGACAATGGCATTAACACCTGCCGAGAAGAAAGAAGTAATCAACAAGTTTGGCGCCTCTGCATCAGACACAGGAAGCCCGGAAGCACAAGTAGCGCTCCTCTCCAAGAGAATCGATCAGGTCACAGAACACCTGCAGACAAATAAGAACGATCACCACAACCGTCGTGGTCTTCTTCTCCTTGTCGGACGTCGTCGTCGAATCTTGCAGTATCTCGCCAAGACCGATATCGAGCGTTATCGCGCGATCATCGACAAGCTCGGCATCCGCCGTTAGTTTGAATTCAACA
>CAZGMF010000015.1:0-25368 GCA_964526795.1 uncultured Clavibacter sp. | reverse complement strand
GCGCCAGGCTCTGCTCCGGCTTCGACAACCTGAGTAGCGGCCTTTCTTTCGGCCTCTACGTCGACGCCGTAGATCTCCTGGATCTGCTCAAACGTTCTGCCGCCGAACGGCGACTCGTCTCGCACTTTCAGCTTTTTGCTGCGAGCGTAAGAAACGTATGCGTCGTAGAGCTTGGCCATCAACTTGTCGTGCTTGTTGATGTAATGCAGGATTGTGGTGGATAGCGCTTTCTTTTTTCCCAGCAGGTACTGATCGCTTGTGTCGCTGGGAATAGCAGCTATGTCCCTGGCCAGGTTTGCGATCCCGACCAAATTGTCAAGGACTCCGCTTTCCGCGAGGAGGCCCCCGTGAACCAAGTCAGAGCTGGTTACAATTCCATAGGCCCTAGTCGCAAAATACCTGGCGTCCTCGGCCGTGATCTTCGGCTTCGGCTTACCGGTCGGCTCTTCTGAAGCAGGAGGTTCTTCTGCCGGCGCTTCGTCCTGAGACTCTCGCTTTCCACCAAGAATTTCGTCGAGGTCCGCGAGGTGAGCATCAGTGACGTATGGGTTAAGCGCATCACTAGGGCGCTCGAACGCAAGGACGTAATGTTTTTCAAGTTCATCAAGAACGTCCTGGAATTGCGGCTGTCTCCCTAATTTCTTTTCTGCGGCTGCCACGGCCTCATCGACTGCGGCTCGCACTTCTTCGTCCGTAAGGTCGGCTCCAATCTTCCTCTTGCCGCCGCTTTCCGCGCCAGCACCCGGAGCCGTCGGAGGCTCCTGGGGCTGGCTTTCCTCTGCCGCCTCCGGCTTAGGCGCAGGCGCCGCAGGCTTTTCTTCCGGCTTCTTGGGCTGCTCGACGGCGGCCGACGGCTTTTTGTTCCCGTCGCGCCGGCGCATGGCCTCGGCAATATCTTCCTCAACCGTGTCGTACTGGATCTTGTCGGCAAGGACGCGGCCGGCGATCTTCCGGAACTCGGAAGTCGCCGGCACGCTCTTGTCTATCTCGGACGCATACATCTCCTCTGCCGCGGCGCGGTGGATGCGATTGACTTCGGCCCGCGCCTTGCGCAGTGCGGACAGGTTGGTCTTGTTCTGCCGCTTGGCGTATGCGTTGATCGCCTGCTCAAGCTTGTTCTTTGCAAGCTCGAACTCGTTCCTGAGTGTCTCTGCCCTGCTTGGCGAGAACCGCTCTTCGGCGGCCCAGCCAGCTCCAGGCAAACGCGGGCTCGTGGGATGACTAGCCTCGTCCAGCAGGAACTGAATGTTCTGCCTGGTGCCACCAGTCTCCGGGATGAAGTGCTTGTTTCGGACCTGGGTAGCCCACTTGCGGAACGCGACCTCGAAGTTTTTGGCGCTAAGGTTGTCCCCGGTCGGCCGGTCGATCGAGATACCAGCCCGCTGCGAAATCGCAGCGAGGAGGTCCGGATGCTCCCAAAGCCACCGGAATGACTGGCGAGCGCGGTACTCTCTGGCCAGCGACGGGCTATGGGGATCGGTTACGACTTCGTTGGGGTCGTTGCCTTCGAGCCAAACAACGGCGTCTTTCAACGCCCTGTTATACGCGGACTTGAGCCTAGCGGCAGGAGTGTTGCCGCCAGGCGCCTTGTTCTCGCGCATCTTCATTTGCTTGCGGACGCTGCCAACCCACTTGTTAAAGGCAGCGTCAAAGTCGACCTTCTTGGTGGCTCGCCAGATGTCGTTCCAGTAGAGGCGGTGGAACATGCGGCGAGCTCTGTTTTCGTTCTCCGGGGTAGCGGCGTCAATGAATGCCGCGACCGCCTCCGCCGCGTCGTCTCTGAGCCGCGCGACCATGGGATCGTCGGCTTTCTTAGCGACCTCTGTGCCGCCGACAATGCCGGCCGACAGCCGTCGGAAAATCCTGGCGATCGTGCGGCGCACATTGGCGGCCGTCCCCTTTGCCGGAGCTTCGGTAGCAACTTCCTTGGGAGCCCGCTCCGGACCCTCAAATGGGACGAACTTCTTGTCGGAGAACTTGCGCCCGGTCTCGGCGTCGACAAGCCACACCCGCCCCTTCTTGTCTACCGTGGCACTACCAATCGTGACCTGGAAGGCGCCGTTCTTGTCGACGTACATTCCGGTTCTGCCGACGAGCGGATGGGCCTTCCTCGGTGTTTCGGCAGGACCAGGCTTTACGACAACTTCTCCCTGCGTAGGCGTCGGAGATGCTTCTTCCGGGGGGAGGAGCGAGTTTCTGCTTGCGTGCAGCCTAACAAGATCTTGCTCAAGCTTGTTGATCCGGTTGACCCAGCTCTTGTACCCCTTCGACGACTTCCTCGGCTGTCTTTTATTGAGTGCGTCGAGACGTTTCTGCGCCGCTGCGATCTGAGCGTCGATTGACGCGACGCGGATTGCGCCAACGTTCTTGCCGGACTCCTCCGCGCGTTCTCCGCTGAGCGGGCGGAACGAATTGATCATCTCGTCGACAGACCCGTACGTGAGCACAACCGGCTCGCCGGAGCTGTCGGTGACAATGATGTGCGCAACCTCCGACGCCCCGTTTCTCCAGACGACCACCCGGCCAAGCTTTGCGGCAACGGTCTTGTTGCCCTTTTCGCCAGGAAGCTTGATCGCTACGACGGCACCACTGATGCGCTGCGTCAGCTGTTCAGAAATTGTCTGAGAATCGTTAACGGCCTGACTGGGAAACCCCTTGGGTGCGGCAATTGTCCCGGCAATAAGCTCGGCCCTGCGCTGAACAATGGGCAGGATTTTCTTTGCGACCTCAGCATCGTTTACGGGTTCTGCCTCAGGCGCTGTGTCACCTATTCTCCACCCAAATCCGCGCTGATCAACGAATCCTACGCCGGCGTCGTTCATGCGCTGCCTGACAGCGGCAGTCTCAAGGTAAGGCGCGTTGGGGTTTGCGGCTCGCGCCGCTCGATCGGCGGCAATCCGTCTCTCTCTTACCTGCCTGGTAATTTCTTCGAGCATGGCCTGCTCGGACGTGGGGCCGTGCATACCCGTCAGCAGGCTGATCACCCCAAGGTCAATTACCCCCTGGACGGATTCCCACCCACCAGGAGGCTTTGCCTCTGTGTCGCCCATGGCGTCGCGCACGAAATACTCGGCCCACGGCTGGGCAGCGCCAAACGAAACCGCGCTAGGCATATGAGCCACGGCGCGCGTTCCGACCGCGGCCTCGTCCTTAAACGCTTCGATTACCGCGTTCCGCAAAGGGTCTTTGGTCGGATTGACAATACCGCGACCGGCCGTCGGAATGTACCTGGAGTACCTGCCGACCAACGACGGTAGTTTGGTTGAAATGGCATCGGCGGCCAGCGAAGATCCGTACCCAAAAATGTACCCGAGGCCGCCCTTTAGCACGCGCTCCTCGGGAGTCCCAGCCTGTAGCGCCATTGGAATTCCTGCGCCAAGTCCGGCAGTTACTGCCGCAGGGACTTCGACCGGCAGTGCTCCAATTGCAGCGGTGGTTACACCGGCAACTCCCATAAACCCAAGCGTTGAGCCGGTTAGATCGAGAACGTGTTCGCCAAAATTCTCGGCCGGAGGGAGCTGGTAAGGCGCCTGCTCAGCCATGGAAGGCATCGTGTTGACAGCGCTTCCGCCCAACCGAGCGACAAATTTTGACGCCCCAACAGCTTCGTCATACGTACGAGGAACCCACTCCTGTACGCCTTCCTTGCTAATATGTGCCCCCGCAAGACGCTTTGCGTACGCTTCTGGAGAATTAAATTCTGCGATCGCCTGGGCGTCGTCGGGAGCGGGCAAAGAGGTGGGGACGTTTCCGTACTGGAATTTTTGCTGCGCCTCAGGACCCTGGATCGAAATTGGCGCCGTGATAGTGACGTCAGGGTTGCGCGGGTCGTTGTACGTGATGCTGGTCGGCCGACGCTCAGTGCCAAAAGACGTGTACCCCTCGGGAGGAGGGGCTTCTGCCGGGATAGCGGGAAGATCGAAATGGGTTCTCTTGAGCTTGACCCTTGAGGCGTCTGCCTGAGCAGCGACTGGACGCGCCTGAGAAAGATCCTCAGCGGAAGCGGTTAGCATGGCGCCAAGCCTGCGGTGTCGCTTCCACTTTTTCGACATCAGTCGACCCATGTACGGGACGATCTGAGCCATTGTGCTCTTCAGGCCAGCAAGCTGTTTTTCGTCAAGCCAATCCGGAATAGAATTAGGCTCTGCAATTACAGACGCAACCCTTGGGTCGAGGTCCGCCGCCGGGAAGTTTGCCTTGGTTTTGTCGTCAAGCAGATCGTAAATAGAAAGACCCATTAAAACCCCTACTCTTCTTCGCTAAGGCTTTGGATAAGTGCTTCTAGCGCCCTCATTCTCTGATTAAGAAGATCGACCTCTTGCTGCCTGGTAACACCGGGAGACGCCTGCTGCCCGCCGGCAGCTCCCTGCTGTCCGCCCTGCGCAGTCTGATTCCCTGGCTCAACGGCCTGCGCGTTGTAATCCGCCTCGTCGCTTTCCCCGCTGCCAAACTCGTCTCCGGTAATGTTCTCTCCGTATTCTCCGTACTGCTTGTTGTATAAGCCAGTTTCGTTGTTGAGCATGTCCAAGTAGCCTTTTCGCTCAGCCTGGGTCTTTACAATAGCCAAGTACCTTCCCTTTCTCATTCTTTCCAAGTACGCTTTCTTGAGGCGCTCTTTAGCCTGGTAAACGTTTTCTCCCTCGGGGACAAGAATGTAGGTCGGGTTGCCCTTTCCGTCTTTTCCTCCCCGCAGGATACCAAGCTGCGATGCAATATACGCCTTATTTTCGACGTTGGAAATTCTGAGTTTCTTGCCATCTCTTGTGACTGTCGTAAACCCTTCGTTTGAGCCGTTCAGCATCTCGTCAAACCACCGGTCAAACTGATCTCCGAAGTACGGCATTTGCCTGTCGACGATTGCATTTGCTTCGTCGTTGAGCTTTTTGAGCTGAGCTCCGGCGGCGGTCATCGACATTCGTTTGTCGGCTCGGGTCCCAGTTTCGCCGCGGTACGCGGTAATAGCGGCAAGTCCCTGCTGGAACCTGCTCTGTCCGATCTTCTGACCGGCAATTCTTACGGCGCTGGCAACCACAGACTTGGGGATCGTGCTGGTTTCAGCGTCGTAGTATTTGCTCAAATCCATCCCGGTGACCTGCTCGTAGTACTTGAGCTGACCCGGAGTAATGGTTTCCGTGGTGCTGCTCCCGCTGCTGGTCGGCCTGGACGCGCGAGCCGCTGCCGTTGCGACTCGGATAGCGTCAAGCTGGCGCTTCTGCTCGTCCTGCTTTGCCTTTAGGTCGGCGTTGGCCTGGGCGCGATGGCCATAAATGATCGCGGAAAGAGTCTTAGCGGCGACAGCCCCTGGGCTAACGGCGCCAGGCGCAAACGGGGTAGGCTTACTTGCGACGCCAGGAGAATCGAGCATTTGCTCTGTCGCCGCGGCCCATCCTCGCTTGAATTCTGAGTTTTTCGCAGGAGGACCGCTGGTTGGCTTAGATTGTGGAATCGGCTGTAGAGAAAAATCATTCGCCAGGCCGGTTTCGTCCCTGAATGGGTATCGCGGCTGAGACTCTCCGCCGGGTCCAGAGATTAATCTCGGAGCTCGCATCTTGGATTCTTTATCAAACGGTCCTGACGAAAATCCGTACGGGTCATTTGCAACCATGTGATCCTCCGTCAGCTGGTCTTGGGAGCAGGGTGCGCCTTATTGTACGATCCCATCAGGCCGCTGATGCCTTCGGTGACGCCCATGATGGAGTTCCACATCTCGGACTCTCTGGCCTGATCCAATGCCTGCTGTCGAGCAGCCTGGCCCATTTCTGCGCCAAACACGGTGTCGTTCTGGCGTCGAGCGTAGCCAAGGTTTGACTGGCCAGCCTGGTACAACATGCCGGCCGAGTTCCGAGCCGCAGACTCCATGCCCTGCGCGGCCATCTGATTGGCGTTTTCTCCGAGAGCAGCTGCTGCGGCCCCCGACAGACGTCGATTGCGGATGCTCCTGGCATTCAAGGCTCGCTGCTGCTGGGCCGCGTTTTGCGCCGCCCCAGCCATGGTAGTGCGGGCTCGCTCGGCCTGCTGGCGATCGGCTTCGGTGACGTACGCCTCGGGACGACTCGACCGGTACCGGTCAATGATGCCCTGGGTGTCGGGACCCCTCTTCTTATTGCGGCCACCAAGCCAGCCAAGGACCGTTGGGGCAAGCTGGATTGCGGCCTGCGCTGCGAACGGGATAAATGCAAAATGCACCTCTGGAAAAGCAGCTGCGTGAATCATCATCGTTCACCTCCGATCATCAGCCACACTTCGTTTCCGCTGGCGCTGCCGATAATCTTCTTGAGGGCCAGCGTAATCTCGCTGGCGGTCCACTTGTCGTAGTTCTTTTCGATTGCGTACACCCATGTGTCGGTGTTCGCGTTGTGCGTCCTGATTACCATGGCCCACGCAGGGACAAAACCCAAGCCGTGCGGGACTTTGTAATCCTTTTCTGCCGTCATGTTCACCTTGCGGTATTCGGCGGAAAACTTTCCGACCTTGCCGCCGTCCGACAGCTTCCCGAACGTGATCGCTCCCTGGGCAATATTTGCGTCGCCGGCCTGTGTAGATACCGAGCTCCGGACGCCCTGCTCGCCTGATGCAATTGACGGAATTCTCCCGGATCCGCTCATGAGTTCGCCACGCTAGTAATCACTAGCTTTGCCGAATAATTAATGCTTGGAACTCCAGCAGCGAACGTAACCGAAATGCGAACCAAGTCGGCCACGTACGCCGAAATAACCGTAGACGAAGCAACCGGTATGTTAGTCGTAGGAGTTACTGTCACGTACCCAAGACAGCCAGTAGCGGTAATTACCGCAACGTCCTGGTTTGACGCCGTAACTCTAAAGTTATAATTGCCGCCAGACGTAAACCTAATCAAACTAAAGCCGGTAAACTCGTCGTCTGTACTGGAAACTGAGGCAGCTACACCAGGGCTAATGCTGATCGAAAAACTAACTTCTTGTACGGTGATGTCCAGGTTGGATAATGCAAGCTTGGACGTGGTTGACACCTTGGCTTTTGTAATAGCCCCGTCCCTGACGTGATTGGTTGTCACTGATCTGTTTGCGTCAACGGATGCGTCGTCTCGCAACTTGTCCGCGGTAACGGCGTCGTCCTCAATTCTAGCGGCGTCAACCAAATGTCCCGCAACAGTCGAAAGCTTTCGCGCGTCAATTGCGGCTGTCACGCTGATGTTTGAATCGTCGATGTTGCCATTGACGACGTTTCGAATTGCGGCGTCGTTTGCATAGACCTCTGAGCCGCGGGCGGTAGTTCCGTCAGTAAGCGCATTAGGTAAAGTGACAAGTCCCATCGTTAGATCACCTTGTTGTAATCGGACTTCGGAAGGACGATGCCGTCCATGACATATCCGTTGAAAGTAAATTCGCCATCCGGCTGCGATGATAGCTTAAGAGTATACCGCTTTCCCACAGTCCCTGCGCTGATGCCGTAGTTTTTGTTTGTGTCTGCCGGCTTGTCCCACGAGAAGCTCCCCCATGTCGCCGACGCCCATAGCGTTCCGGTAGGAGCCGAATACGCAGAGAACGTAGACGAAGCTATTCCGTCAACGTCGATAGTCACGGTTGCCGAAACGCTTGTGCCGTTCATGAACAAAATGATTCCCTCCCAATCCTTGTCCACGTCAGGAGATCCGTCGTCAATCCTTGGGGTCTGGATCTTTACTAGCGGAGCTGTTCCTCCCGAGCCTGCTGCGGTTCTTTCGTCTTTGTACCCGTACATGCCAATCCAAACCCTATAGTCGTGCGATCCGGCCGAATCAAAATCACGCGCGTCAATTGCCACAACAGCTTCGGAATCGCCAAATTCTGATGACTTTTGGATCACAATATCTTCCCAATGCAGCCCGGTAAACATAGTCCACGCCCCAAACCTTTGGTCGTAAACTAGGATTCTGTCGTTTGTAATTTCTCCGGTCGCAAAAGACATCAGCACGTACTGCCCCAAATAATTCTTTAGCACAACGTCGGACAACTTAACTTTGTTGATCGTGTCGTAGATGTGCCCGACCTCAAGCCAGCCAAATGGCGCTGACGAATTGCCGACGACTCGATGCAGACCGCCCTCGCCAAAGAAGAACACTGACGAGCCAATTGAGCACGCCGCCCGAGGCCCGGAACACCCTGCTCCCTGGAACAAAGGGAACGTTCTGAAATTCGTAATGTCGTCGCCCTCGACGCCCCACACGGAATGCGTCTTTAGGGCAAGCAGGCGATCAACCTGGAGAACCACGCAAGAAATCGTGTCGCCGTCGTCAGGGCTAATGTCTACCGAATTCAGCGCATTCCAGTTTGCGATTCCAGTACCTTCGATGTCGTCGATTGACTGAGAAAAGTACACCGACGACCCGGCCCACCCGATTAGCCTGTCTCGGTACGCGATGATCCCGTCCATGTGCGGCGGTTCGCCGTGCACGTTTTCGTCTGACCGGTATCCAAGATCCGCGTCGTATGCTGTGTCAGAATACGTAGTCTGCGTGGGCGTAGTAGCGTCAGCTACCCAATAGAATGGGCCGTTCGACGTTCCGCCGTTCTTGGTTCTTTCGAGAGTCCACCCGACGTAATCGCTTCTTATCTCGTTGGCGATGTTGGTGATGTTGATTCCGCCGTTTGACGCACCGGTGTGCTTTAAATGCGCCTTGGACGCACGGCTCGACCCGTCAGAGTATCGGTATCTGATCCGGTAATAGTAATCGACGTCTTTGTCCAGGTTTCCGGTGGCGACGTCAGTCAGCGTCATTTGATCGCCGGCGGTTGCAGATGTTGGGCTGTAATAAACCGTCGCAGTTCCAGACGTGGTTTTACAATTAGGGATAACGTATGACTGGTAAGAAGTCCCAATTGTAAGCGTCACAACGCCAGTGGCGGTTGCATTTGCCGACAACGTTAGCTGTGTTGCCCCAGCGGATACCGATGCTGAGACGGTCGTCGACGCTGGGATCCCTGTCCCGGAAATGCTTGTTCCTGCGGAAATATCAGGAAATGCCGGACGCGGAAGAATTGCCCTGTGGAACGTGTTGGACGGATTGGTTTCTCGATAGAACATCGGGGTAGCCGTCCCGCCGAGCTCAGTAACCCACACCGCGTTGTTGAGCTGTGCCGACGACAACTTACCCGTCCCAAGAGCATATGGGACGTACTGCCTGGTAAAGCTTGACGACGTGGCCTGGTAGATCCGGCACGGGCCAGATCCGCACCCGACGTACATCTGCCCTGCGCCAGCGGACGTTACAAACTCAAACGCGCTGTGCGGGACGTAATTAAGCGTCGCCGACGACAGCCGCTGCGTCCCCTTCCTAACGCCGAGAGCTCCGTGCGGACGCAAGATTACGTTGTCGGCCTGTTTGAGATGCCGAACCCGGCGGCCGTATTCAGACATTCCGCCGATGATCCCGCCGGAAAAATCAACGACCCTGCTGGTCGTGCGGCGCGGCATTACGCCTGCCTCATTCTGCGCGACCAGGACGAAATCGGTCGCATACGAGAACGCCGGTCTGCGGCTCGATCTTCAAGTCGGTCGCGATCGGTTGTAAGCGAGGCAACCCATTCCTTTTCGTGCTGAGCAGCTGCGTCAAACTTCTCAAGCCGTCGCAAAGCAAACGTAACCATCCGGTCGCGAAGCGTGTCGCGCAACGTGTCCTGGAAAGGGATGTTCTGCGTCGACAAGCTCGTTACCTCATCCGGCAGCCCCCAATACGTCACCTTGCCTCCACCCGCGTACGATGCGTCAGGCTGCGGGAACAGCAAAAACGTGTCGGTTCTGGCCAGATACCTGATCGGCCTGGCCGCCGAAAACGTACCGTGGGTCGCGTCGCGGAACTCGTCCTCAAACATTTCCTGCAACCACCACCACGTATTTGCGTCCTGCGGCGTATCGTTGTACTGCATCGAGATAATCTGCAAGCAATCCTCGGGCATGGCGTATTCCGGGGAGTTTGCCTCGATGTCAAACAGTGCACACCTGCGGTGGACGCGGAGCTTGCGTGCGATGTCTCGGCAAGCCGTGTTCAGCAAATGACGCCAATCTTCCTGCGTGATCCTCTGGAACATGGGATCTCCGACAAGGGTCGATGCTTCGTAGACAATCTCTAGGGCATTAGTGCTCATAGCGGAACCCTTGTGTACGTTGTCGTTGGCTTGTCAATTTGCGTGTAATCGGTTTCAAGGCCCCATTCATACGATCCGCCTGAAGGGGTGGAGAAATCAATCATCCCCCACGGCCTCGACCAAAACGGGTCTCGGTATTGAGCAATTGCCGGGTAGTCTTTCGATAGCGTCCTGGTGTCAGGCTGATTAACGTTTAACAGCGTGGCCTCAAGAGAGTTCCCGTACGTGTCGTTAAAGTCCCAGGTAAGCCTGGAGTACTGCGTTCCGGTCGAATTATACGCAAACGTCACGGAAACTTTTTCGATGTCGATGTCTGTTCTCGAAATCCCGCTCTTGCCATTGAAGAAAATGGCTTCGATGTTGTATCCGGGATTCGGGAAAACCACGCCTGGAGTAGATCCAGAGCCGACCGGAACAACCGCAAACATCGGCGCGGTGTATTCGGCCCCGTACGTCTCCGGGATAATCGACGTTCCCGAGAGACCCGTTACGTCTCCGCTTGAGTAGTCGTAATCAAGAGAGATCGTAATGAAATCGTTGGACGGGTTTACTTCGCCGGCTGCCGTTTCGTAAGTAGAGCCAGAAGAAAAGGTCGCAGAAATTGCCCCCGCCGGGGTGATCCCCAGCTCTACCACCGGAGGAAGGGAAGCCGAAAACTGGTGGTTCAAAGAAAAAAACGGGTGGAGTTCGTTGCTGCTCGACAGCTGCGTCGGAAGCTTACGAACTCTCACCCTAGCCTGCACGTTAACAAGCCCGTACAGAGGAGCCGTTGATGCGTCGCAAACAAACTGCGACACGAAAGCAAAGTACGGATCTCCGTGGCTGTGAACGAACTTGGTGTTAGCCATGCTACTCGAAGTACCCAAACACAGTGATGGTGCCACGGGCGCTGTTTGTTGCAGCTCCGCCAACCGATCCGTTGCTAAACCTAAAGAAGATATTGCAGTACTGTCCCGGATGCACAATTGCAGGGGCATCACAAAAATCAACCTGGAACCCAGGCGCATAGTCTCCGGTTGCAGCGGTTGCGTTTGCCTTAATGATCTGCGTCCCAAGGGCAAACTTGCGAGGCATTGTTACGGTTGTGCCATCTGACGCCTGGCTTAAAGCATTAGTCGTGCTTCCGGTAGCAATACCCCAGGTAATAGCAAGCGTGGAAGGCCACGCCAGTGTTCCGGTGCAAAAAGCCTCACCTACCCTGACGCCGGTGATGTACAAAGTCTTTGCCGTGCCAGTTCCCAGGACTGGGTTCTGGAACTGGAAAACGTTGTAGTCGGTGTTGTTGGTTGACAGCTGTGCGTTGTTTACTGGCAGATCCCATACTCCGCCAAGTCCGGCGTACTGGCCGCTGCTTGACGATAACGTCGCAATTGACGTGACGGCGTTGTATGCGTAATTGGCGATGTTGCTGCCTGATGCGGTTCCAGGCTGAACGTTTGCAAGCAGTCCGCCCTTAGCGCAAATGGCATGGGTCTCCGGAATCGAAGTGATCTTCCCCTTGGAGCTGGCAGCGCAGTACCCGATAATAAGAGCTCTGGCAGCGCTTGCGGTGCCGGTGTTGTAGACACGAAAAAAGATCGGAGCTGACGCGGTGGTTGTCGACGTCGGCTGGGCAAGCGGAGTCTTGATCGTAGTCGGCATGAGCTCGTCTACCTGGAAAACCACGAACTCGTTAAACGTCTCGATCCGGTAGTGGTGGAACTCTCCGAGCGCCGGCAAATTGGTGGTGGAGTTCGCGAACCCGCCGTAGTCTGCCACGGTCTCCGTCGTTCCGTTGCTGGTGACGCACTGAAGCTTTGCCGGCGTCGTTCCGGTGGCAGCCGTGATTCGGAAAAACGCGCCTTCGGTTGGAGCGGAAATGCCGCTGGCGTACCCGGCGCCAAATTCAGAAACCGAGTTTGTCCCATTCGTCCCAGCCCAGGCAGCGTCAAACTCAAACAACGTGGGGCACGACTGGTACATCGGAAACGCCTTGTGGGTGCGGATCACAATGGACGCGCTAGAAGTAGTCAGAAGCCCGCTGTTTAGGTAAATCCCAGGGTACGTCGTGCCGCTAACTGCGGTGTTCTGCACGGCCGCCATAGCCCCAACAGAAGCGGTCAGGAACTTGTCAAACGCCTGGTTGGTGCTTTCAAATGCGTGGGTAAAATGGATCTGCGACAAGTCGCTGGACGACACCTGCTGACCAACGCCCTGGACGATTGAACGAGCCATTCTATTACCTCAAAAAACGGCCCCGGACCATGCTGGCTCCGGGGCCATCTTGGTTAGTGCGGCAGGATGTACGCGGCCAGGCGGGTCGCCGTGCCGGTGTCGGTGGCGCTCGGCTGCGCCGTGGTGCCCGACGGCTTGATCGTATAACCCGGAGACTGCTCGGGGTTAGTCGGAGCCGTAATGCTATCGGTCACAACGCCATTGGTAGCCGAAAGGCGCAGGTGCCGGCCGATAGTGCCGGTCGCAGAAGCAGTCGTGACCATGGCAATACTGCCAGGGCCGGCAACCGCGACATACGTCGGAGCAGAAGCGGTAGAAGCAGCAACCGTACTAAGCGCTGCGCCAATAACGCCGGCGCCGTAGCTCGTCGTGTTGCTAGGACGAACGGCAAAAACGTTGGCGCCGTAGGTCGCCGTGGCACCCAAATTCGTCGCCTGGTAAATGGCGGCGGCCGGGTCGATCACGACAACGTTGCTCTCGGTGATGGCGGCAACGGCCTTGCACGTGTAGACAATGCCGAACGCGCCGGAGCCCTGCCAAAGCACAGTACCGTCAGGGCCTGTAACCTTGAGAGGGACCTCGTAATTAATGCTATGAGTGGACATTTATTTGTCTCCCTTCGACTTAGACGCCGAGGACGTTCCAGGTGTCAACGTTCGAGAGCACGCCGGACGAGCGACGCTCGTCGAAGGTGAGCTCCATGCGGTGAAAAATGTAAGCCACGCGAGCATCCTGGTCGATGGGCTTGCGCCACGGCTCGAACTGCATGTCACGCTGCGGGTGGACGTACGGCGTCAGCGCCTTCTCGTCGATCACATAGATCTTCTCGACGGCCGAGCTGGTGCCGTTGCTGTTGCGCGGGGCGCGCTCGTCAACAACCCACGGGCAGTTGCGGTACATGAGGTTCGTGAAGCCGGCCTTGGCAAGATCGCTGTTCTGCTGCGGGCGGTCGTACCGCTCGTTCTTGGCGATCGAGTTGTGGTACTCGGTCCACGAGCCCCAATTCGAAATGATCACCGACGGCTGCTTGCCGGAACGGAGACCGATTCGAGCAAACATCTGGCTCATCGGGTTGAGGCCGGTGTTCGTGTAGAACGAGCCGCTCGAACCGCACGTGTAGGCCGAAGCGTCCGAGTTTGGCTGCCACCAGCCATTCGTGTCCGACGACGGAGCAGCGCCGCCGCACGCGATACCGCCGTACGTCTGCGCAGTCGACACGATGTTGTCCGGGAGCGCGAGCTGAAGGCCGCCGATGGCCTTGGCGTTCGTGCCGGCATTGAACAGGTTGGTGCCGATCAGGTCGACCATCGTGTTCTCGGCAATCTTCATCTTCGAGTCCACGAGATTCAGGACGGCCTCGGGGCCGCTGACCGCGAGCTCCTCGTCCGTGTCGATCGCCAGCGTCACCTGGGCGTTCTTCGGGAAATAGTTGGCCGCCTTGATCGGGTTGCGGATCGAGGTGTCGAACTTATCCGAGCCCGAATACCAGCCGCCGCCGCCGCCTTCAGGGGCAAACGAGAGCGGGACGACAATGAGCGGGCCGCCGGACCACGACTTCTGGCGGTTCTTCATCCGGTAAAACAGCGCGTTGGACAGGAAGAAATTGTCCTTAAGCGCCGGGACGTGCTTGTTCTTGGCAAGCGAACTCACCATGTCCCAATTGATTGTGTAAGCCATTTGAATCTCCCTTCCTTGGGATCAGCGCTCATCCTTGAGCAGATTCCCAGGACAGCCGATTACGTGTATTTCCCGAGCCGTGCGGCCTCACCGCTCTGGATGATGTGCCGGCTCACGTCAGAATATTCACCGCGAGACGGCGTGTGGCGGAAAGCAGTCGGGGCACCAGCCCCGCTTGCGCCCGGTGGAACAACAAAACCTTCGCCCGAATTGCTTCGCTGCGAAGGTGCATACGTATTGATTCGGTCGCGAAGCTCAGGGTTGCGACGCAAAGCCGCTCGCTCAAACGAGAACGACGGATCTACGGCAAGGTCCTGGTTGGCTTCGAGATACTGGACCGTTTCGTTTACCTCTGCTGCGGTCATCTTGTACTTGCCGACGACATCAGTGATGTGCGCTTCGAGATTCCGTTCAGTCTGCTCAAGCATGTAAGCCTGCTGCCGCTCCGCCATCTCCTGAACCTTTCGCTCAAGAGCCAGCTTTTCGGCATAAATAGACTCGATCTTGTCAGGCGGGAGCTCCCATACGCTAGGCACTTCCTTGGTTTCTTCCGGAACGTTCTGCTCGGCAAGCGCCTCCTTGACGCTTTCGCGCATCATCTGGCGAATGTCGTCCTGCTGAGGAACGGGGTCCGGAGGGTAATCAAACTCCTCCTGGCCGGTGTCGCTCTGGCCCACCAGCTCGTTGCCGTCGTAGGTGTATCCGTCCTGCTCAGCGCCATCGCCAAGCATGTCGGGGGTAATATCCTGGCCCTCTCCAGAATCTTCGAAACTCATCAATAGCCTCCCTGGGCGTACTGCTGACCTTCCGGCGGCATCGAATTAGCCGCCGGCTCCGTGCCTTCCATGGCGCCAAAATCGCTGGTTTCCGACGGCGGCATCCCGCCGGGGGCCTGCATAGCGCCGGTTTTCTGCATGGCGATAGCCTGCAAACCAACCATCAGTCGCTGGATCTCGCGCTGCTCCATCTGATCCAACATGCCGTCTTTGCCGGCAAGCATGAGGATGCCGTCCACGTGCTCGCCAAGAGTCATCGCCTGCTGGTCCATTCCGGGATCTCCGTACACCGGTGCGGGTCGTTCAAGGCTGGCCCCGTACATCAGCGAATCCCGCGAGCACGCTTACGGCGAAGCCGCTCGTTAAAAACAGTGGTGAGGCTATCTTTTGCAGCTGCGAAATTGTCCTCCAGGCGAGCCCTCTCGCTAGGAGGCCACGTCTTGGCGCTCTTAGGATGCTGCTTTCTGTCCCAATCGTTTTCTCTCAAAGCAATACTTGCATCGGTGTACCTGTTGCCGGTTCGATCCATCCCCGAATAAAGCTCTTCGTCAGTCCAATTCCGAATATTCGACTTGTCCGAATTGCCAGAATTATTGGACCGATTTTCCGCAATCTTTCTAGCTGCGGCCTTCACTGCACCCTTAATAGGACCTGTGATCATAGGCTTGTTTGCCATTTCGTTCTCCTTAGCGCTTTCCGCGCTTTGTCTTAGACATTTCCTTCTTCTGCTCGGACATTTCTTCGCGGTAACTCATTGGGTTGGTCATGGCTCCGTGCTTTTCGCCCTTTTCTTCGGACCCGTGCTTGCTCTGCATAGCCGCCAATCGAGCCGCGGCTCCCTTTACCGCTTTCTTAGGGATTTTCATTACTTAACCACCTGACCCTGGCTCATCATGGCCTGCTGAGCCTGCAAAGCCTGCATTCGCTGCAAAATTGTGGGGATGTTGGTCACGCCTAGCTTTTCCAGCGCAGTCTGCTGATCAATCAGACCGCTTCCAAACAACTGCAAGTACTTTTCTTCGTTTGCTGCGCGGCCAAGAACAGATCCTGTACCCTGGGCAAACCTAATGTCATAGTCATAACAAAGCCACGCGGGGTCAACCGATTTCATTGTCCCGTCCGTAGCCTTGAAATGGATGGACGCCTTTGCCTTTTTACCTGTGGCGACAAGCATCTTCTTTAAAAGCCGGCTGTACTCGATAAACGCAGGGCCTTCCTTGCCGCGGATTCGAGTTTGGGCAGCGTCCTGCAAGTTTCTGATCGCAGACGCGGCTTCGATGCCTTCGGGTCGTCGACCCTGCTGGACATCGTGGACGCCAGAAACCGTGTCTAGGTCCATCTTTTCAAGGCTGAGCATTTCGAACTGCGATGCCTGTGCTCCGCGGAAATCAAGCCACCGGATGTCCGATCCGCGAATCTTCTTGAGTACGTCTCCTGGCTCGACTGCTCGCTGGTCAATGTCAATGCCGGTGTCTGTGTCTGCCAACAAGACCGGGACCGCTTCAAATTCGAGCGACCTGTTGAGCAAGTTGTACCGGCGGTTGATCGACCGGTTGATGGGAATGATGTGATCTAGCTCGCCAGGACAATAGAACCTTCCGGCCTGAGCATAGTCTCGGCCAATCTCAATCGGGATCCCAAGGAAGCACGGATCAACGGGGTGCGGCTCAAGGACAACTCCGCTGGCCGTTACGGGGACGCAAACCCACCCGGACTCGCATACGGGCTCCATGCGCCGGTACAGCTGCGCGGTAGGAGAGTGCATCCAAGACGCGCCGCTAGGGTCGGACGGGTCCTTTTGTGCGATGTCGCCGCTGTAATGCACGGCCTTGAGCTTCCGGTTCCGGAAAAACCCCTGCAACAAAAACGTCGTGCCGGCGTTTCGCATACGCCCGCTGGTGGCAGGAACCAAGGCTCTGGCGCCACCCGGATCCGGCTCGCTTTCGAGGTGTGCGCTGCTGGCGATAATCGTGTCGAGCGATGCGTACTCTCCGCCCATTGAATAGGCGTCGAAGTACGGTCTCTCAAGAACGTCATACGCCGGACTAGCGATGTTGTCCTCAGTGATGAGCTCGGCGTATTCCGGGTAGCGCTCTTTGAGCCAGCTCGTAGGGACCGGTGACGCCAGGAAAAAGAACTCCATCTCATCTTCGTGGCGGCAATACGGGTCCTTGTAAAAATCAAACACCGAGTACGGCTTCGGGTAGCAGATGCCGGTGTCGGGGTCTACGACAAGAAGATGCACGCACCACCCGTACTTAAGCTTTTCTCGGGTGTTGATGTGGTGGCACAAATCAAACTCTGTCGTGTCCATGAGCCACTGCGCGTATTCCTGGACAGCAGTAACCTCGTCCGGAGAATACTGCCGTCGTGGGACGATCTCCGGGCGAGGCTTTTGTTCGGTCATCACTGGATGGACCGTCTCTACTGTCGAGAAACAAAGGTTCGTCACCTTCATTTCCCGGTTCATTTGCGGGTCCAAGAAATGAATTCCGGAGTAGTACAGCTCATTCATCTTGAGCCGTTCCGTTTCAGGCTTTTTCGCGGCGTACGCCTCTCGGAACTTCTGCATGAACCAGCCCATGAATTCTTCTCGGCTCATGCCGTCAAACAGATCGACCTCGTGCTCGATCTTCTGCTTGGCGATAAACTCTTTGCCTGGCTCGCCAGGGATGGGCGCTCTGAACAGCATCAGTCCTCCGTCCAATACCCAAGCTTTTTCAGGCGCTCGGGGGCTTCCGCGTGGTGCCTCAGACGGCTCTTGATGTCGCGCGGCACAAGACGCTCAGCGGCGTCTCCCTTCGCAACTGCGTCGACCGCCCCAAATGCGCGCTGTAGATGCTTCATCTCGGCGAGAGAGTGCACGTGGCGCCCGAACGACCTGTTGAAATGAGGGGTAAACGCGGATTCTGACGTGCTGAACTCGTTGTACATCCAAGCGGAAGTTCCAATCGGCTCAACGTAAACATACTGCCAGCAAGCGTCCTCGCCCTTGGTGTCGCACCACCCGCAATCGTCGGGTGTTCGCGCCGGGCGCTCCTCGACCCATTCGAAATCAATGGCGTGGTCGCACTTGGAGCAGATCGCCTGCCAACAATGTCCACTTTTCATCAGGTCTCCTAAACGAAATCCCCGTCGATTTTGACGCGGCCAATCGGCTCGCCACGTTCGCTCTTTCCGACCATGGCAGCATCTACAGCTTTCTTCCATTTCACGTAAATGTCAAATGCTGTTTGGTTGTCAAGGCACGTCAAGTGGGCGGACATTTTTGCGCCCAGGTCGCATTCGACGAACCCGGTGTTGTCTTTTCTGTTGCACAGTTTGCCACACATAAAGCAGACCGGTCTATATTCGTCCAGCCGCGGATCGAAACTCACCGGTATCCCCCTATCCCAGCCTTCTTCCGGGCCTTGTCTCTGGCCTGAGTCATGTCGTCAAGCTTCTGGATCTCGTCCATGGTAAGGCCGGCAAGATCAACGTCATCGTGGGGGATGCCCATGCTTTTCTTTACGACAGACTCCCTGTACGCCTTTGTCACGTTTTTGACAACATCAGGGTCGAGCGGCTGGAGCGTTGCGTCAAGCGACCCGGAATGCACGTACAAAGCCATGGCCATAGCAGCCGTAAAATCGCTTGATCCGCCCTTAGGGTGGTCAACCCTGTTCGTGTCGTCGTAGTAGAGCTCCTGCCACTCTCGAATGATTTCCGAGTCGACGCACACTCCTGATTTCTCTCTTACGTACCTTCGGACGAGGTTGAACAGACCTTCTCTGTTGGCCCCTGACATCCAGACGCCAGGCTTGTCTCCAATCTTCCACGACACCGACTCTTCGCTAACCTTGCGGTAGTAAATGTTTGGGTATTTCAACCGCCTGATGAGTTCGTCGAAGAACAGCAGGCCGTGGTTGTTGGCTTCTCCGGCCACCTTTGCCGTGTTGTACCACCACGAAATCTGCTCGACCTGCTTTGCCAGGATCTCCGGCGGAACTCGGAGTCTCCCAACCGCGTCAATCCCAAGCGTGTGCTGGTTGAGGACGACAATCGGAGTCCAGTCTCCTCCAGGGTCTCCTGACGCCGGGTCTACACCAACGACGTACAGGTGCCTGGGCTGTGGCTCTCGGTAAATTTTCCACCGACCACGCTGGACCTTGCGCACGGTCGGCGCCTTTTTGTCTGCCGGGTTCGGATCAATCTCGCAGTCGTCCGGTATTTCAAGATCTGCCACCGTTTTGTCAAAGCATTCCGTGTAGTGCTTGAGACCTTCGGTGTCAAAAACCTTGCGCCCTGACGCCAAAAAGCACGATCTGTCGTCAGTTGCGAACTCCTGGTCCATTTTGTCCTGGTCGCCGAGGAAATTGTTCTGGCGAACATTCATGTACCAGGCCATCTGCTCCAGGCTAAGCCCGTGATCGTGCATTCGCTTCAAATCGTCTGGCGAGAGGTCTTTTTCCTCAAACCAAGGCGCCATCCGGTACGTTTCATCCTCGTACCACGGCGAAAAAAACGGCACCCACGAATTCCTGCCTGCTTTTGCGTTGACCCACAAGTTGTGAAAATAGTTTCCAATTCCGTTCGGCGTCGATTCGGCGATAACCAGCGTGTTTGGGTCGTCTCCGACTGTACTCAAGATCGCCGTCATCAGCGTTTCGGCTTCGTCCATAAACGCAAGCTCGGAAATGTGCAGGTACTGCGCGGTGAATCCTCGCGATTCTCCGGCTACTTCGACCTGCATCTTCGAGTCGTTATGGTCGAAATGGATCAGCCGCTTTGTGCTGTACTTGGTTGGCGGCTTCATCCCTTCCGGGAGATGGTCATAAAACCGCTTGCTCATGTCGAAGATCGTTTGGGCCGACTCAGCCTTGTGCGCAACGACAAGAGCCTGCTTGAGAGGCTTTAGATGGCATTCCTTGAACAGCTCCGCCTCGGCAAACGTGCTCGCTCCAATCCTTCGGCTTTTGAGAACAACGATCCGAGGGCCTCTGCCTGCCTGGCGTTCGGAGTCGATGATTTTCGCCAGGCGCTGCTGCTCTTTCTTGAGCGTGAGCGGGATCATCCCGGACGCATTTTTAGGCACGATCTTGAGGCAGGTCTTGAAGTACAGCTCCCTGTTTCCGTACAGATCGTCCGCCGTAACGGAAACCTTCTTACTTGCCATGTCGTCGGCCCTTTTTCGTCGGTTCCTGCTTCTCTACTGGTATCCCCTGCTGCTCAAGCACGCAGATGTCATCTTCGCTGATTGGGCAATCCCCAAAAACTACGCAGATTTCGGCCATTCTGACCGATTCTCTTGGGTCGCGCATCGCGTTGAACTTGATTTTCTTCCTACGGCAAAGATTGCGCATAACAATCCTGCACCGCGATGGGACGACAGCGTAAAACTCTGTGTACTTGCTGGCATTCTCGACGTACTTGATAGCCTGATCCTGGGCAGTCTGATCGTCAGAAACCAACAACGACACCCTGACGTGGTAGACGTTTTCCTTCGGCGGATCTGGAGCTGGGCCAACTCGGTTCTTGCTCATTCTTCCCCCTCTTCCGGAAGTTCCCCTGCAAGTCCAGCCATGGCAGCGTACCGCTTCATCCAGACGTACTGGTCGTCCCTGCTTGAATCAAGAGCGTTCTTGAGAACTGCGTTCTTGATTTCGATGAACTGCTTTACCCAAGGTGCGGATTCTTTTACGACGTCTTTCAAGAAGCTAGGTTCCATTCTGATCCTGGCCAGGACGTCAGGCGTCGCGCCGAATTTTTCGCAGAATTCCTGCTCCCTTGCCGGCACTCTGCTGAGAGCCGGAGTTGCCAGCCAGATCAGGTAGGCTCTGCGAAGGCGCGCTCTCGCACCTGAGCGACGGCGTTCTTCTCCGTCGTATCCACCAGCCCCTCCCGAATCGTCGTCTGCGGCAGGAACGGGTCCGGGTCCTGCGCTCTCGTCCGGACGATCGGAGGAGCCCCCGGCGGCACTTCCCCAACCTGTGCCGGTCGGTCCAGCAAAGTTCTGCGGCTGAACTGCAAGTACAGATTCCCCACCGTTGCGTCCAGCTTCTCGATCGTCTGAGCCATTTCGTGAACTCGGCTCGCGATCATCTGCTGGTCCTCCTGGCGTCGGATGCTCAGAAACGCCATGTCCAGCATACTTTTCGAGTAGTTTAGCATCCACCGCGATTCGCCCTGTGAAATCCGGCCCACCAGCAGGCCGACGATCGCTGCGACTAGCCCGACGAGCAGAGTTTCCATCCTTCCCTCCCTTGTTCAACGCCATCGTTTTGGCCTCGCTTTAGCGTCGGCTTTGACGCTGTTGATGAAATCGTCGCCGCTGTCGACCGGCTCCGGTTTATCTTTGGCCCTTCGCCTACTTTGCAGGAACGCAGATTCTTCTGCAACCTTGTCTGCGATGTCAGTGGCGGTTAAGCCAAAAGTCGATCGTAGACTCTGTAACAGTTCCTGGCTGTCCTCCGGGTTGGCGATTTCCCTCATGCGCTTCCACGTCTGCCCGTTCCACCCGCACGCCTCCCTGAGACCAGCTATCCCGCCGAACGCCCTGGCCAGCACCCGTATCCACGGCACTAACATCGGATCTGTTGACCTGGGTTTCGTGACCGGCACGAACCTGCTTGGCGGAAGCCGGTAGTTCATTGGATTCGAGTTCTCGCCGGCGCAGGATTTCCGGGTTCCAGTCCTCTTTGAAGCACGATTCGCAGACGCCTGAGAGCGACGGTCGGCCCTGGCTGTCGACGATCCTGACCATTTGCCCGTGGATGACGCAGCAGGTGTATCCGTCGACTGCATCGCTTGAGAGCTTCGCCGTGGCGTTGCCATGTCTGTCCCTGATCTTTCCATCAGCCGCTGCTCTGGCGAGCATCTCGGCCTGCTTTACGCGCTCAGAGGCAAGGTCAGCGATGTCCAGCGAGTTCTTGATGTGCGACGCGGGAATAACCCACGAAGCACCTAGCCCGGTCACTTCTCCCACCGCCAACTCCCAGGAGTCTCGCCGGACGCATCAAACGGAACCATGTGCTGCGGGACCCACTGGCCACTGCGATTAAGAACGGCCAACGTTGCCTTCTGACCGACGGAATGGGCAACAAACGCAACCAGCTCCTTGCGGGCATCCGCGCTGGCCTGGACGTAATCCGTGAAAAGAACCTGGTCGCCGGGCCGCGGGAGGCGAGGCTCCTTCGACTTCTTCTCCGCCGCAGGGTTCTGCGGGGTGGTCTGAGACGTAGATCCAGTCATCATGCCCTCCTGTGCTTGTTTTAGTTGAGTTCGACATCGGACGGCTTGCTCATGAAAACGGGTGTGTTTTCTCCGACGTATGCTCCCTGGACGTTGAATTCGAAATATTCCTCGGCGTCCTCGTGGCTCATGTCGCGCATAAGGATCTTGATGCACTCGGAGCGGTCGTATACCGCAAATGGCTTTGACGCCTGCCACCCGATCCCTACAAACGCTTCCTCGAACCCATCGGCAAGGTAAACGCTCTCGTTCTCGCCAAGCATTGATTCAACCATGTCCCTAAACGCCCTGGTAGCCATGTCCCCTCCAGCTAGGTCCCGTCCACCCATGGCTACAGACGGGTTATCCCTCTGGAGGGTTACGACGCGCAATCAAGCGCACCGGCCATGGCGAGGGGATCAACTGCAAAACAAGAGGCGTGGTAGAATCTAATCTTACTACTAGAACCTTACTACGGGATGGGTCCCTCCCCATCCCCGCTTAAACGCGGATTATATGGGGGACCTCTCGCTTGTCAACACAATCCGTGTCATGCATCTGTTGATTCGGTCACGTCGGAGTCATTTCGTTTCCTCGTCGACGAGATCTTTGACATGGCGTAGAAATGGTCGGCAATCGCATAAGCGACGCCGACCATCACGATGACCAACAGCTCGAACATCAGGAAACGCTCTCAGGAGCCACAGGACGGCCGCTGGCGGCCTTGAGCACCTCGCGACGCTTCCTGGCGCTCTCGCGCATCCTGACGCGGCAGGCGAGGCACGTAGAGCCTCCCTGGACACGCTCAATCTTCCCGCACTGCCGGCACATACCGTCGGCCATTCGGCGTTCTGCAAGACGCCCGGACAGCTGCTGCTTGGTCAGCGGCGGAGCGTCGGTCGAGCAGGTTCGGATGTTGTGGCCAGAAGCACCGCACTTGGAGCACAAATTGGTCAGTCTAGACATTTCCCCTCCTAGAATCCGTACGCATACGGGTGGCCGTTTTCGTGCAATTCCGGGTTCTCAGACGCGCCGCTGGTGGTTTCGATCACAGTATCCGTGCACTGGCCATCGAACGCCATTGGGCTGAACAACGTGTCGCACCAGTCCTCCGGGTCAACTTCGACCTGGAACCTGGCCGTGACCTTTAAACCGATCGGAACCATGGGCGGGAACGAAAAGAACTCGACCCTGCTGTGGCGCGAGTCGTCAAGCATGATCGGAGCGATTTCCTCGTACTCGCCTTCGTTGCAAACAGCGTGGACAAGCGCGATCGGGCAATCTTTGGACTTCAAGAACGTCGCCGCCTCGCACCTATCGTCGTTGTTTTTGAACGAATACTTGGCCTCATACGTCCCGGCGATCACCATTTCTTGCCTCCGGACTTGGCGATGTTCTTGTCCTTGAACTTCGTCTTTTTCGTTTCCGTGTTTCTCCCCCCGATTTCCTCCTCCAGATCGTCGTAATAATCGCCAATCTCATCGTCGACGTCAGGGTAGTTTGTGGTGTCCCACTTCCGCACCCTGAGAGACTTCTTGTTGAAGCTCATGTCACGCTCCGATGTCCTTACCCATCGCCTTTACCCGCCCTTTGATGATTGGGGCCGTGTGGACGGTGAACCCTTTGCCGCGCAAGCTAACAGTACCGAAGGAAATCCCCTGCTGCCAGTCGGACAGCTGTCCTTCCATGTAATCCGGATCGTACTTGCATAGGCAACCGGATTCCACCCACGTCATCATGCCGGCCCTATTACGCTTGTAGACCTGGCCGAGACGGTGCGTGTGCCCGGAAATGCCCGAGATTCCGTTGCGTTCGAGCTCGCCGGTGGCGGTGTAGCCCGAGCGCTGCCGGACGACGTGGCCGTGCTTCACGATGAGCGCTGGCGTGATCTCAAGGGCTCCGGTCTCTTCCCACTCGATGTTGAAATCGCCCAGCCCGATCAAGTTGGGAAGGTCCATGCCCTGCGCCTGGAACAAAGCCGCCACCTCCTGATGCTTCCACAGGAACCGCGCGAACCGGGCCTCGTGGTTTCCCTTGAGGTAATGGATCCTGGCGTCTGGAGCTGACGCTCTTACTTTTGCCATGAACGCGCGGCAGGCATCCAGGTCCTCTCCGATGCGTGCGATATCAGACGGTGGCTTGTCGAACCGGCTAATTGCGGCAAAATCCACGTGGTCGCCGAGCAAAATAACGCGGACTGGACGGTAGAACCTCACGAACGCTAGGGCAGCTTCGGCGGCTTCGTTGTCGATAAGGTATCCGTGGGAGTCAGGCAGGCACACGAACCGGTAGCCATCGTCCGGGTGTTCGGTGTATCCGCCCTCGATTTCGGACGAACCGGCGATAACCGGCTTCCACTTGCCTGACCCAGCAGCCTTTTCCACTTCTCTCCGGACGGACCTGCTGATCGAGTCCCTGATCGTGTCTTTGCGGTGCTCGCACGACTTGCATGAACCCCTGCGCACCGGCGTACCGTCGGACTTGCTGATCTTTCCTCCGGCCGGCCTGAACATATCAATCGGCTTTTCGCACTGGCACGTCTTGCATACCTTGGTCAACGAAGGACTAGGTACGGCGCTCAAGACCCCTCCCCGTGTTCGAGCTTGGACCCGATGGCGTCTCGCCACCATTTAACACGCCGCCTGCTGGAGTTGATTAGATCCATCATCTCCTTCTCGACAGCGATGACAATAGCTTCTTCTAGGTCGCCCCACTCTGCAAGCTTTTTCTCGTAGACGGCATGAATTAACTCATGCACAACACATTCGATGATGCCGCCCCGCATCGGATCGATGGCGACCTCGACCTTGCGCCCCTCGTATTCGACCCAGGCGAGCGTCTCTCCGTGGAGCTCCTGCGAAAACACGGTGGTCGACTTGGACATCAACGCCTGTCGTAAATCTTTTTCAAACGACGTCAATTTCTTCACAAGCCCTCCGTGTTTCACGTGGAACAATCAATAACGTTTGTCCGCCCCCATGGGGGCATATGCCCACGCCTTATTAAACGATCGGGGGCTAACGCTTAATAACGGTCCCAGGAGAGCCTCGTCAACCACCTTCCGTCCGGATCCGTTAGGAGTCCCAGGCCAGGCTTGATGGGACCCTGACATATGCACGAACGGGATGATCACCGGACCATCGTGGGGGGAGACCGCGCGGGACCCGCGCAGGTGGGGTCGCTCGCGCCAGCGCCCGTCGTCCCCCCGGCACCCGCCCGCTCGACCGTCGCGCCCGCGGGCGGCATCAGCACCCGCACGCCCGCTCGCGCTCGCGGTCGGCGTCCGGCGCTCGACCTCGACCGCCACCCGGCACCCGCCACCCGGCACGCACCCGCGCCAGCAGCACCCGCGCCCGGCGTCCGTCGGCACCACCAGGGCGAACCGCGGG
>CAZGMF010000014.1:23733-25813 GCA_964526795.1 uncultured Clavibacter sp. | reverse complement strand
GCCATCGCGGACTTTTGCGCGCTGATGAGCCGCTCTCGATTGCGCACCCCAATGCGGGACCTTATTTAGTCTCCACTACGGCGATTGCCGTAGAAAATACCCACAATTTCGGCGGCGGAACCGTGCAGTCGATCGAAGAGATAAAGAGGTTGCGCAAGAACTCAAATGAGATGGGCATCGCACTTCATCTCGATGGTGCACGAATCTGGAATGCCCACGTAGCATCTGGCGTCGCACTGTTGGAATTCGGAAAACATGTTGACTCAATCAGTGTCTGCCTCTCCAAAGGTTTAGGCGCCCCTATTGGTTCCTTGATGATTTCAAATCGGGAACGTGTTGCCAAAGCTCGAGTTTGGCGAAAGCGTTATGGGGCAGGAATGAGGCAGGTAGGAATCCTGGCCGCTGCTGGACATTACGCCCTTGATCACAACATCAATCGTTTGGCCCAGGATCATGCGCATGCCAAACAGATTGCTCAGGCTTGTCACAAGGTCTCACCGTCAGTCATCGATCCGGGAACGGTAGAGACCAATATCGTCGCACTTGATATCTCTGGTTCGAGTATGAATGCCTCTCAATTTGCAACTGCTGCCAAAGATGCTGGCCTACTTTGTGGTGCTCTGGGCCCGAATTTTGTCAGGTTGGTAACGCATATGGATTTAAATTCCGCCGATGTCAACAAAGCATCAGAGATTTTGACTGGATTATTGCAGCGCGCCTTCGTGGCGTAACAACCACTCTTTCGCTTTCAATCCGTAGGCATAATTTCCTAGCGCGCCACCTGTCTTCACAACTCGATGGCAGGGCACCACTACTGCAACAAGATTCCTCGCGCATGCACTTCCAGCTGCCCGAACTGCCTCAGCAGAACCTGCGCGCTTTGCAAGATCGGCATAGGAAAGAGTCTTGCCGGGGGCAATCTTGCGCATCGCTTTCCAAGCAGATTGCGAAAAAGCCTCTCCCGGTTGTCTTACTGTTATTCCTTCAATCGCGCGAAGATCGCCATCGAAGTAATCAGCAAGAAGTTCGGTGACTGCAGGAACTTTTGTTACTTTCTTAAAATCCATATCTTTTTCGTCAGCATCCAGAAGTCCTTGCAGCGCCTCGAAAGCTACAAATCCTGATGCGAGAAGAATCTGGTCATGTGTGATGAGATTGAGTTGGCCAATCGGTGTTGAAAGAGAGGAACGAGCAAGCACGACTTCACCCTAGTCCTGAATGGAAATAATCGAAAGGGTGGTTTTTAGCGACGGTCGCGGAGCATCTCGGCGACGAGAAAGGCAAGTTCAAGAGATTGGGTGTGATTCAGCCTTGGATCACAAGCAGTCTCATAACGAGTGGCAAGATCATCATGGGAAATTTCTGCCCCACCGCCAACGCATTCGGTCACATCATCACCAGTGAGCTCCACATGGATGCCACCGGGATGAGTACCTAACTTCTGGTGAACTTCGAAGAAGCCCTTCACTTCATCCAAGACATCATCAAAACGACGAGTTTTATAGCCACTCGGCGCTTCATAGGTATTTCCATGCATCGGATCGCAGACCCAGAGAACCTCGGCCCCTGAATCAGTGACGGCTTTGACAAGAGGGGGCAATAATTCCCGGATCTGCCCAGCGCCCATACGGGTGATGAATGTCAATCGTCCTGGTTCACGCTCAGGATTGAGTTCTTTTATCAATCTCAGCGCATCGTCAGGACTGGTCTTCGGCCCAAGTTTCACTCCGATTGGATTTCGAATCTTCTTTGCAAAATCGATATGCGCGCCATCAAGTTGTCGGGTGCGCTCGCCAATCCATACAAAATGCGCCGAAACATCATAAGCAAGTCCGGTTCGGGAATCGATACGCGTAAGAGCCTTCTCATATTCAAGGATGAGCGCCTCATGACTTGCGAAGAAATCAACGGTCTTGAACTCTTCGGGATTCACACCTGCCGAGCGCATGAAATCCAGCGCACGACCAATTTCGTTGGCCATCGCCTCATATCGCGCGCCAATCGCAGAATCCTTGACGAAACCTTTGTTCCATTCGTGGACCAATCTCAAATCAGCAAAGCCGCCTTGGGTGAAGGCTCG
>CAZGMF010000014.1:0-23633 GCA_964526795.1 uncultured Clavibacter sp. | reverse complement strand
GCGCTATCAAAGAGCGCGTCGATGGGATGGGCTGCGGACATTGGATAAGGGTAGGGAAGTTCGGAGCGAGTTCGCTGACCGATTATCCGAAGAAGACCTCGGCCTCGGCGAGCAAGGTGGGATCGACTGTCTTTAACTTATCGGTAGCCGATGCCAACGGAACGCGCACGATGTTGGTGCCATGGAGTGCAACCATCTTGCCCCAATCTCCTTCGTGCGCCGCAGTGATGGCGTGAAGCCCGAAACGAGTTGCAAGTACGCGATCGAATGCAGTGGGAGTACCGCCACGTTGGATGTGACCGAGGATTGAGGTGCGCGCTTCTGCGCCTGTTCTCTTTTCAATCTCTTGCGCCAACCACTCCCCGATTCCAGAGAGTTTGACGTGGCCGAAAGCATCGAGAGTTCCATCTTTGGTGACCATATCGCCATCTTTTGGCAGCGCACCTTCGGCAACGACAATGATGGGGGCAAATGATTTCTTAAATCGAGATTCTACGTACTTACATACCTTCTCGATATCGAAGGGGACCTCGGGGATCAAGATGCAGGCTGCTCCGCCCGCAAGACCAGAGTGGAGTGCAATCCATCCGGCATGACGTCCCATGACCTCGACGATCAAGGCACGATGATGCGATTCTGCGGTGGTGTGAAGGCGATCGATTGCTTCGACTGCGATATTGACTGCGGTATCGAAACCGAATGTGTAATCCGTGTTGTTGAGATCATTGTCGATTGTCTTGGGAACTCCGATGACTTTGACGCCGAGCGCATCCAGTTTGGTGGCTACTCCCAGAGTGTCTTCTCCGCCAATTGCGATCAACGCATCGACGCCCATCTTGGCGAGATTCTCTTTGATTCGCTCCACGCCGTTGTCGATCTTGAATGGATTGGTACGAGAAGATCCGAGAATGGTTCCGCCACGCGGCAGAATCCCTCGAGTTGCTGCGATATTCAATGGCATCGTCAAACCTTCAAGCGGACCACGCCAACCATCACGAAATCCTATGAACTCGTAGCCGTACTCTTTTTCGCCTTTTCTCACAACAGCACGGATTACTGCGTTCAAACCTGGGCAATCGCCGCCACCAGTCAAGACACCAAAGCGCATGAGGATTCTTCTCCGAATATTCGCTGACAAGGATGAGGGATCAACGTTGATCCACGGTGCGAGTCTACCGCCCCAGCGCTACCCTTTCGGTGATGGGCAATTCAAAAAGTGCGAAAACATTGATTTATCTTGCCCACGATCACCTCCATCGCAACCGTGGTGCGCTCACTCACGCACAACCTGAGACTCATGAGATTGTCATGGTCGAAAGTCAGCGCATGCTCAATTCTGCTCGATGGCATAAACAGCGGATATTTTTCTTACTCTCTTCCGCGCGACATTTCGCCGAAGTTCTCAGGGCAGAAGGTTTCTCGGTCCATCTCCTCTCTGCTGAAAACACCGCACGGGGAATCCAATCTCTTGCAAATAATTATCAGCGGGTGATTTCGGCTCAGCCATCTTCTTATCGGCTTACTCGATCACTCGAAGAAATTGGAGTGGAGTTTGTGCCGGCAGATTTCTTCATCACACCTCGGGCGCTTTTTTTGGAGTGGGCATCGACTCAAAAGCAACTCAAGATGGAGAACTTCTATCGCTGGCAGCGAGCGCGTCTAAATATCTTGATGGATGGCGACCAACCTGAAGGTGGACGGTGGAACTACGATGATGAGAATCGTCTCGCGCCACCAAAAGAGCCTCATCCCTGGCCGAAATATCCGCAGCACCAACGAGATGAGATCGATAACGAGGTCATCAAAGAGATTTCATCGCTTGATCTCATCGGTGCTCTTGATGACCTGACCTGGGGAACGACACGAGATGCTGCCTTGTCGCAACTCGAGTTCTTTCTCAAGAATTCGTTTGCAAATTTTGGGCCATACGAGGATGCGATGACACTTTCTTCGTGGCAGGTCTATCACTCATTACTGAGCCCGTATCTCAATGTTGGTCTGATCACAGCCGAGGAAGTGGTTGAGGCTGCGATAAGGAAATTCCGAGAAGGAAAGATTCCACTTCCGTCATGCGAGGGTTTCATCAGACAGATCATCGGTTGGCGCGAATACATCAATGGCATTTACTGGTTCTTTGGTGAGGAATATCGCCAGAACAATCATTTCCAATCAAATCGAGAACTTCTTCCTCTCTTCACTGATGCAACAGCAACGAAGATGGTCTGCGTATCAGACTCGATCCAGCAGATCACGGAGCGATCTTGGGTCCACCACATCCCACGCTTGATGGTTCTCAGCAATCTTGCGATGCTCACCGATATCGACCCTGCAAAGTTCTTGGCGTGGATGAGAGAAATTTTCATCGATGCGGCCGACTGGGTGATGGTTCCCAATGTAATCGGAATGAGCATGCATGCTGACGGCGGAAAGATGTCGACTAAGCCCTATGTTGCAGGTGGTGCATATATCTCTCGGATGTCGAATTACTGTGGCTCATGTTCTTATGATCCAAAGGAACGAACAGGCGCGCAGGCCTGTCCATTCACCACTTTGTATTGGCACTATCTCGCTCGCAACCGAGAATTGTTAAAGAAAAACCATCGAATGTTTCAGCAGCTCAATGGCATAACAAGATTGAAAGACATCAATGAAACGATCAAACGCGGTGATGAGATGTTGCGCGGTTTGGAGCGCGGCGAAATCTAACGGGTGACGGTTACGCCCTTGCCAACGACGACGATTCCGCCGGCAGAGACGGTGAAACGCTCGCGATCGCGCATGAGATCAATGCCGATCTTTGCGCCCGGTTCGACGACAACGTTCTTATCCAGAATTGCGTTTTTTACTTGAGCGCCATCACCGACACGTACCGATGGCATCAATACCGAACCTTCTACCTTGGCATCTCTACCAACCATCACATCGTAGGAAGCGATGGAGCGATGCATCTCACCGCCAGAGATGATTGATCCGGCTCCGACCACAGAGTCGAAAGCGATACCACGCTCCGAGAATTTTGCTGGCGGGAGCGATGGTGGATTGGTGAGTATCGGCCATTGACGGTTGTAGAGATTGAAAATTGGATGTATTGAAACCAGATCCATATGTGCTTCGTAATAGGAATCTATCGAGCCCACATCGCGCCAATATCCCTTATCGCGTTCGGTTTCCCCTGGTACAACGTTATGAGCGAAGTCGTAGGCCCTGGCTAATCCAGCCTTGGTCATCGCTGGGATTATGTTCGCACCGATGTCATGTCGACTATCGATATCTTCCGAATCAAGGATCAAAGCCTCTTCCATCGCATCACGACGGAAGATGTAATTTCCCATCGAAACCAGAGCAAGATCAGGATGCCCCGGCATTGCCGGCGGATTAGCGGGCTTCTCATGGAATGCCTTGATGGTGATTCCGTCTTCTGCTAATTCGATGACTCCGAATTGGGATGCGTCTTCGCGTCGAACTCGGATCGCAGCAACCGTTACGCCGGCTCCGGTCTGCAGGTGCTGTTGATACATTTGATCGGGATTCATTCGATAGACGTGGTCTGCACCGAAGACAATGACATGTTTCGGATTTTCATCATGAATCAAATTGAAATTCTGCAGAATTGCATCGGCACTCCCCGTGTACCAACGTGGGCCGAGTCTCTGTTGCGCAGGTACTGGCGTGATGTAATTCCCGAGCAAATTTGACATGCGCCAAGTCGTGGTGATGTGACGATCCAATGAATGAGACTTGTATTGGGTGAGCACAGCGATCCGCAAGAATCCTGCGTTGACAAGATTGCTCAAAACGAAATCAATCAGACGATATGAACCGCCAAAAGGAACTGCAGGCTTTGCGCGATCTGCAGTTAACGGCATCAAACGCTTACCTTCGCCACCCGCTAAGACGATTCCGAGAGGTAAATCCAAGCGCGCCATACGCTAACGATACCCTTGGAAAATGGCGGAAGAAATGGGTAGAACGCTCTCGATTGCAATGTTGACCAGAGAATGGCCGCCGGCTGTCTATGGCGGAGCGGGCGTTCACGTTACGCATCTCGTTGAATCACTCGCCAAGCAAAATGGGGTGAAAACTGAAGTTCATTGTTTTGGGCAGACGCGATCTGATGCACGCGCCTATTCGCTTCAACCTCCGTACACCACAATCAATCCGGCACTCCAGTCGCTCCTGATCGACTCCGATATGGCGATCAATCTCGGCGGTGCTTCTATCGCGCATTCGCATACGTGGTACGCCAACTTTGCTGGTTATCTAGCTGCCAAGATGCATCGCATCCCGCACGTGATCACAGCACATTCTCTCGAGCCGCTTCGACCTTGGAAGGCTGAACAACTCGGAGGTGGCTACATCATCTCCTCTTGGGTAGAGAAGCTCTGTTACGAAGATGCTGCAGCGATCATCGCTGTCAGCGATGGAATGCGAAACGATGTTCTTCGCTGTTATCCCGATCTTGACGAGAAGAAAGTTGTGACAATCCGAAATGGCATCGATACAAGTAGATTTCTGCCCAGTCCTCAAACATCAGTGACTGCTAAATACGGAATCGTCTCTCCTTATGCGATATTTGTTGGACGGATTACGCGACAAAAAGGTTTAGCCCATCTCTTGCGCGCGTGGCGAAATGTTCCGAAAGAATTCACGCTAGTCCTGGCTGCGGGCAGTCCAGATGAACCTGCTATCGGTGCCGAAGTGGAATCCCTCGTCTCCGAACTTCAAAGCGCTAGGCCCAACATCGTTTGGATCAAAGAGATGTTGGTCCACGATGAATTGGTTGCTCTTCTCAGCGGTGCGCGCGCATTTATCTGCCCATCAATCTACGAGCCTCTTGGCATCGTCAACCTTGAAGCGATGGCTTGCGAAACGGCCGTTATTGCCTCTCGAGTCGGCGGTATCCCAGAAGTCGTCGTGGATGGTAAGACGGGAGTACTCGTCGATTACAACCAAGATAAAGATCTTTTCGAGGATTCTCTTACTGCAGCGATCATTCGCGTGATGAGCGATGAGACTCTGGCCACAAACTTGGGAAAGGCTGGACGCGCGAGGGCGATGGCCGAATTTGGTTGGGATAAAGTCGCCATACAGACCATTGATCTCTATCGATCCTTGATTAAGTAGAAAGACCACAAATGTCACGTCGCGGATGGGCGCTTTTTGCCTTAGTGGGTGCTCTTTGGGGCGTGCCTTACATGTTTATGAAAGTGGCGGTCGCTGAACTTTCCACGCCCGTGATTGTCTTCTCGCGCCTGGCTATCGGAGCTTTACTGCTCGTTCCGCTTGCACTGATTCAAGGCAAGCTCACCGCGGCGCTCAAGTACTGGCGTTACATACTTTTTTATGCGATTTTGGAAATGGTTGGTCCGTGGTTCCTGATCACCAGCGCACAACGCGACCTCTCAAGCGGAGTCGTTGCACTTCTTGTTGCCACCGTACCGATTTGGGCAACACTCTTTGCTCATCACACCGGAGATACAACTGCCGCTCATCGAAGTCGAATCTTTGGAATTACGATCGGGCTAATCGGAATTGCTCTCTTGGTAGGAATCGAATCTTTCAATGATGTCGGAAACATCAAGGCGCTCATCCAGGTTCTGCTTGCGTCTATCTCCTACGCCTGGGCAGTCAACATGATTTCTCGAAAGGCTCCTGGAGTATCTGGAATTGCTATCAACGGCATCGCGATGTCGATGGCGACACTGATCTACCTCCCCTTTGCCGTGACGCATTGGCCTTCCGTTGCACCGAGTTCAAAAGCGATCTTCGCCACGATCGGACTTGGAGTCATCTGCACTGCATTGGCTTTCTGGATCTTCTTTATGGTTCTCGATGAGATCGGTCCGGCTCGGGCTTCGCTGGTCGTCTATCCCAACACAGCGATTGCGGTCGTCTTAGGAATCATCATCTTGCGCGAACCTTTGACACTTGCCATCGGAGTTGGATTGCCAATGGTCTTAATTGGATCATATTTCGCAAGTCGCAAACCAGAGAGCGTTCCACTTCCTGGCTAATTCAGTCTTACCGATTTTTAGTGAGTAAAACCTAATCTTTCCAGGGCTTTGGGATCACTCTGCCAATTCGGTAGAACGCTGACTTGCAGTCCGAGGAAAATTTTCGTGCCGATAATCTTCTCAATCTCGCCGCGAGCGTTCGCGCCGATCTTCTTCAGGTTACTTCCACCTTTGCCGATCAGAATTGCTTTCTGGCTATCGCGCTCGACGAGGATTGTCGCGTGGATATCCCACAATTTTCTGCCCTCGCGCTGTGAGACATCATCGACTGTCACTGCAACCGAATGAGGTACCTCCTCGAATAGTTCCGAGATAGCTGCTTCGCGGATCAGTTCACCGATGATCGAATCTCGCTCTTGATCACTTCGCATCTCGGTGGGAAAGAAAGCCGGGCCTTCACTGGCATGAGCAGCGAGAAGCTCGATAATCAGATCTACCTGGATATCTTTCTTCGCAGAAATGGGAATGATCTCGCTCCACTCAAAACCTGCTTTTTTTGCTAACGAAGTAACTCCTATGAGTTGTTGGGCAACATCTCCTCTGGAGACAGTGTCGATCTTCGTGACCGCGCAGAACTTCTTGGTGCGCGGGCTGGCGGAAATTTGCTTGGCGATGAATTCATCCCCGCTTCCGATCTCCTCATTTGCAGGGATGCAGAGGATGACCATGTCGACATCCTCAAGAGCGTCATTGACTTGGGCATTGAGTGCGCCACCGAGCAAGGTTTTTGGCTTGTGAAGTCCTGGTGTATCAGTGATGACGAGTTGGAATTCTGGACGAGAGATGATGCCGCGAATCGCGCTTCTGGTGGTGTTGGGGTGATGCGATGTGATTGCAACTTTCTCGCCCACAAGAGCATTGATCAACGTTGATTTTCCGACATTGGGCCGACCCACAATAGTCACGAATGCCGATTTATGTGTCATCTCCGCAAAGAGTACAGGCCGTTTGATCAATCAATTCCAACGCATCAGCGGCAGATGTGATGATTTCTGCACAACGTTCGCCGATCAGACGATGACAACCATCACTTGTAGGGGAAGTGATCGGGCCAGGAACAGCTAGCACTGCGCGGAGAAGTTCTGCTGCTTCACGTGCAGTGCGAAGCGAACCACTTCGAAATGCAGCTTCGACCACGATTGTGGCTCGCGACAAGGCTGCAATCAGTCGATTGCGCGTGAGGAAACGGTCAGGACGAGCGCGTTCATGTGGCATGACCTCGGAGATCAATGCGCCATTTTCGGTGATATCTGCAAAGAGCCTTTCATTTCCCGCTGGGTAGTTGACGGCAATTCCAGCGGCTAGAACCGCATAAGTTCTTCCCTCTGCGGCTATGGCACCCCGATGCGAATGGGAATCAATTCCATAAGCGCCGCCACTAATAACCACAAGATCTTTATCGGCAAAAGATGCTGCAAACTCGTTGGCAATTCGCGCCCCATAACTTGTGGGATTTCTGGTGCCTACCATCGCAATCGCTTCACATCGAATCTCGCCTCCCTTGATGACAAGTCCGATCGGTGGCGCAACAAGATCGTTGAGAAGATGGGGCCACTCCTCATCTTCGGCCGTGATAAACCGACCTTGTGCGTGGTCGAGCTCCTCGATAAGCAGGGAAATATCGCGATTCTTAAGTCGAGTGAGTGCACGCGTTGGGTTACGTGGTGAGTCTGAATATCCGCCAGTGAGTAATCTTTCTAAGACATCATCTGCGCCACGATCACGAATTTCACTACTCCAATATCGATCTCCACCTTCGAGTGCATCAAAGAGTCGAAGTTTGGCGATATTCATGCTCGAAGCCCCGCACGAAGTGCCAGAGCGATTTCTACTTCTTCCAGCCCAGGTCTGTCATAGTCGCGCAGATCAGAGATGGACCAGGCAACCCGCAAAACTTTATGAAATCCACGAGCAGTGATCGCTTCCTTGTCGATCAATGAATGAAGGTGGCTCATAGCACTTTTCTCTGCCTTCAACGGAGAACGCAAGAGATTGGAGGGGACTTGAGAGTTCAAAGTCAGGCCATACTCCCTCAATCTTTCGAGAGTACGTTTTCTGGCTTCCATGATTCGAGAGCGGATGGCTTCGCTCTTTTCTTCTGCGGCATCGCTTGCAAGATCACTCCGTCGTGGCGTCTCTACAACGAGACGAAGATCCATTCGATCAATCAAAGGCCCAGATAATTTATTGAGATAGCGTCGAACTTGAAGTGAGGAACACTCGCACGACCGACCTCGTCCAAAGAAGCGACCGCATGGACATGGATTGGCAGCCAAGATCAAAATAAATCGAGCCGGATAACTCACCGTGCCACTGGCTCGGGAGATTGATACGACACCTGACTCCATCGGCTGGCGGAGCGAATCCAAGATTCCACTGGCGCATTCAGGTGCCTCATCTATGAAGAGGACTCCGTGATGAGCAAGGGAGACCGCCCCGGGTTTGATCTGATGGGCGCCTCCTCCGACCATTGCGACAGTAGTTGTCGAATGATGTGGTGCGCAAAATGGTGGGATACGACTGAGCGAACTGCGATTGCGAAGTTCTCCGGCGATGGAGTGGATCGCTGTCACCTCGATGGATTCTTCTTGGGAAAGCGGCGGCAGAATCGTCGAGAAGCGTTCTGCCAACATCGTCTTTCCAGTCCCCGGTGGTCCAATCATGATCATGTGATGTCCACCGACTGCTGCTACTTCAAGGGCAAACTTGGCATCGCTTTGACCACGAACATCTGCCATATCTAATTCGCTTCGAGAAACATCGGTTTCGAGTGCCATCTGGGGCGATTCATTCCTTTGACCGGTTGCAATCCAGCGAAGCACCTCGTTCAGAGTTTCGAAAGAGATCACATCAAGATCATCAATCAACCGCGCTTCGGTGAAGTTTCCTTGCGGGACGATGATTCGCTTCATTCCATGCCCTCGTGCTGCGATGGTGATGGGCAAGACGCCCCGAATAGCTCTCAAGGAGCCATCAAGTGCTAATTCGCCAAGAAAAAGAGTTTCACTAAATCCAGAAATATCAATCTGTTCGCTTGCGGCAAGGATGGAAATGGCAATCGCAAGGTCAAAACCTGATCCACTCTTAGGTAACCAAGCCGGTGAGAGTGAAACGGTGACTTTCTTGTTAGGCCAGATACGTTGAGAGTTGGCAATCGCCGATCTAATGCGATCTCGGGATTCGCTCAACGCTGCATCAGGCAGACCCAATAATGTGTAAGCGGGAAGCCCATGCCCTACATCAACCTCGATATCTACCACTTCACCTCGAAGACCTTGCAGCGTTATGCCCCGCGTTCGTGCAAGAGTCACAAGACTCCTTTTCGATGATCTAGGGAGATCTCTCCCGAACGACCGATCACAATCCCGACGACATCGATGCGGTAAATCGCACCAAGTCGCTGATGAGTCGCAAGCCAGGCCAATGCGAGTCGCTGAATTCTCAGGGCTTTCTCTCTGGTGATCGCTTCAAGTGGATCGCCATACGCAGCTGTTGATCGGGTCTTCACTTCTATGAAGATAATCTGATGATCACAATCGTGAGCTACCAGGTCGAGTTCGCCCTCTTTTATTCGCCAGTTCCGATCGAGGATCTGAAGGCCACGTTCCTTCAAATAATTCTCAGCGATCCGCTCACCTGTAATGCCTAACGATGAAGCTTTGGGATTGAGCGCCATCGGGGGAATCTAGGAATAGACCCAGCACTGCAATTGAATCGAAGTGCTGAATGTGGAGCGTGATTAGGTGTTGATAAGAGCGGCAATATTGGAATATGAGCGGCGATGAATCGGCAGCACTCCATTTTTCTTGATCGCTTCTTGATGGGACTTGGTCACATAGCCTTTGTGATCGGCTAGGCCATAACCTGGATAGCGCTGATCGAGCTGAAACATCATTCGATCACGGGTTACTTTCGCAATGATTGATGCGGCAGAGATTGTGAGGGCAACTTGGTCACCTTTCCAGACAGCAAGATTGGGAAGGCTCAATCCCTCGATCGCATAACCATCGGTCAGGACATAATCAGGTTCTACTTTCAATGCGGCAACCGCCCTCCTCATTCCTTCAAGGTTTGACCTATGAAGACCTATTCGATCTATTTCCTCAGCGTCTATCGTGATGACGGAATGGCAGATGGCAGAGTCAATAATTACCTCGAAGAGTTCTTCGCGTTTCTTTGGCGAGAGTGCCTTCGAATCAGCGACTCCTTTGAGAATTTCTGCGGGAGGATCTCGCAAGATGATGGCGGCGACCACAAGAGGTCCGGCACATGCTCCACGTCCAGCTTCATCAACACCGGCGATGGAAGTTATGCCGCTTGCTCGTAGTTTTTCTTCAATCACGAGCGTAAGTAAGGCGTCGAGTTACTTTGTTGTCGAAGTCTTCGTTGTAGAAGTCACGGGAATCTTGGCGAGATCTGCGCTGACATCCAGGACTTTTGTGCGCTGAATCGGCCAGATGACAAAGAGCGCTCGCCCCGTGACCTTGTCGAGAGGCACCATCCCCTTATTCGGATCATCGGTGTGAAAACGCGAATCCGCACTTGCACCGCGATGATCGCCCATCACCCAGATGAAACCTTGGGGAATTGTGACGTTGAAATCGCTATCGGATGGTTTGTCGCCAGCATAGATATAAGGCTCAGTGACTGCCACGCCGTTGACTTCGATTTTTCCATCAGCGTTGCAGCAGCGCACGGTGTCTCCCCCGACGCCAATCACACGTTTGATGAGGTACTGCTTCGATGGATCAGGCAAGATTCCGACGAAGACGAGCCCTTCTTTGACCACTTTCGCTATACCGGTGCTCTCGTCAGTGGGGGTTGCGAGCCACTCTGCCGGATCACGGAAGACGACGACTTCGCCTCGTTTTATATCGCTGAAGAGCGCACCAAACTTATTGACGCCAACTCGATCATTGATTTGGAGTGTGTTCTCCATCGAGCCTGATGGAATATAAAAGAATTGGACCAGGAAAGTCTTGACGATCATCGAGAGCACCAGAGCTGAGATGATCAGCACCGGGAATTCGCGAAGGCCTCCGCCTTTCGCTTTCCGAGACATCGAAGCTGTTCTTACGCTTCGTTCTTTGCTGGAGCAGCGTCCTCGGTTGCAGAAGTTTCAGGCTCTACTGAATCAACGACATTTGATTCAACCTCAACCGCAGCAGCCACTGGTGTTGCAGCGCTCACTGTTTCAGCGATGGTCGAAGAAGAATCAGAATAAATAGTCTCGAGATCCTCTGTGCCGCGACGCTCACGGATTTTTGCAGCTTTACCTCGGAGATCGCGGAGGTAGTACAACTTCGCACGACGTACATCGCCTTTGCGAACTAATTCGATCTTCTCAATGACGGGTGCATGAACCGGGAAAATTCTCTCGACGCCAACGCCGTAGGAAATCTTGCGAACGGTGAATGTCTCGCGTACGCCCGATCCGCGACGTGCGATAACTAGACCTTGGAAGACCTGAACTCGGCTCTTGTTACCTTCAATGACTCGGACGTGAACTTTGAGTTCATCGCCAGGACGGAAGTTTGGGATGTCCTTGCGGAGGGAGGCGGCATCAACCGCATCGAGCACGTTCATGGTTATTCCTCTTTATTTCCTCTATATGGTGATAATCAACCGTCGGCCAACTAACCCGCGTATCCTGCCACAGGCCCGCGCCAACCGCTAAATCAGGCCCAATCCCCCGCATTGATCGAGGCAAGCAAGGCTGGATGGAGCGCCGGGCCGGAGACGATGACCATCAACTTTGTTTGATTCCAGACTGGGAAATGTGTGACTTTTGCTCCTGCTTCAGTGGCAATCACCGCAGCGGCGGCGAAATCCCATTCATTGACGCCCGCTTCAATGAAAGCATCGAGTGAACCCGATCCCACCATGGAGATATCTGCGGCGCATGCGCCGAGTCTGCGAATATCGCGGACGCGAGGGAGAAGATCTGAAACTAACTCCCGTTGCTTGATTCTTTTACCTTTGTCGTAAGCAAATCCCGTACCAACAAGTGCATCATCAAGGTTTACTGGATCATTACAGCGAATTTTCTTCTCATTTAAAAAAGCGCCATGACCTCGCGCTGCTTTCCAGAGTGATTGGGTCGCAGGTGAGTAGACGACACCGACTGCAAAACCTTCCTTATCTTTCACACCAATACTGATACACCAACCTGGGATCCCATAGAGATAATTGACAGTTCCATCGATTGGGTCGATTACCCAAGTAAAACCAGTCTTGCTTGCACGGGATGCGCCCTCCTCGCCAAGAAGACCATCGTCAGGGCGCAATGCGGTAATTCTCTCTGTAATCAGCGCTTCGCTTTGATGATCCATCTGGGTTGCAAAATCGTGTTTATTCGACTTCTGATCAAGGATGAAATCGTCAGGTCGTCGGACGAGAAGTTCACCTGCTTCTCGGGCAACACGTTCTGCAATCTCCAATAATTTCAATAACTCTGACACTCGCACATCTAATCACAAGTACTATGGCGAGATGATTGCGCCATATCGCAAGCTACTTTCGATCCCGCGAGCATGGCAGTTTTCACTCGCAGCATTCATCCTTCGCTTGCCGATCTCGATGCTCTATCTGGCTCTCGCCCTTTTCATCGTCGATGAAACCGGCTCTTACTCCCTTGCTGGAGCGCTGTCGATGGCAAGCGCTGTGGTTGTCTCCATTGCATCTCCACTCTGGTCTCGCATGGCAGATCGCATCGGGCAGAGCAAAGTCTTGAAGATTACGGTCCCGATTCATGTCATATTCCTGGCGCTATTCATTTATCTGGTCAAAGCAGATGCCCCTATCCCGCTCTGGTTTCTCTCGGCATTGGTCTTCGAGGGCGCAGTCATTGGAGCTGGACAATTAGTGCGCCGCCGTTGGTTGCACGTAATTGGAGAGGATCGAAAACTTATCGACACTGCCTATGCCTACGAAGCGTTAATCGATGAATTCATCTTCACATTCGGACCAGTCTTGGCAACCCTGGCCGCTGCGCTGATTGCACCATCGGCAGCACTTCTCACGGCAATGGTTTTTGTCATCATCGGCTCATTCCTCTTCAGCAGAGAAAGAATGACGGAGCCACCAGCACATCCACTCGATGAAGCAGAACGCAGCGGACTATTGATTAAGGATCGAAAAGTTCGATCTGTCTTCTTTCCAATGATGTTCTGTGGCGCAACATTCTCTTCGACCGGATTGTTCATCGTCGGATATGTCGATGCGTACGGCGAGCGAAATCTCAGCGGACTTTTGGTTTCAATCTGGTCGATTGGTAGTGGTATTGCTGCATTTGTCACTGGTGCAATCACGTGGAAACGCAACGAGAGTTACCGATATATCGTCACACTGATCGGCTTCCTATTGTTGACCACTCCCATCACTCTTGCTGCCTTCATGTTTAAAGGGAATCTCATCGCCATGTCGATTGCGCTCTTTCTCAATGGATTATCGATTGCACCGATGTTGGCCGCTGGATTCGCAGCAGCTGAACGCTCTGTCGATTCTAAAAAGGCGACTGAAGCCTTGGCGTGGGCAATCTCCGGCGCCTCTCTCGGGGGAGCGATTCCCACTGCCATAACTGGTTACATCATTGACAACCGCGGCGCATATGTCGCAGCAGTAATCCCATTGATCTCCTCCGCTTTGGCGGTTGTTGTTCTACTTCCCTATTGGCCGCTTTGGCGGAGCAGAATGAGCATCACCAACTCCTGAGTTACCCAGTTTTCTAATCTAGTTATGGCAACCTATCCCCATGACTGAACTGCGATTGGTCGGCAAGAGCGCTGATGGTGAGCATCTTGAATTCACTGATGGCCAGGGAAATACTTTCTCCGTTCGCTTGAGCGATTCACTTCGTGCCACTGTCAACGAGCGTCGACTTGCACCCGTTCCAGTTGAAGCGCCTTCGGTCTCTCTCAAAGAGATTCAAGCCAGACTGCGTGCTGGTGAGAGTTTCACTGAAGTTGCAAGGATCTCTGGTTTGACGCTGGAAAAAGTAGAACGTTATGCCAGCCCTATCATCCAAGAACGAGCTTGGATCATCGAGCTTGCAGAGAAAGCATCACCGAAGGGAACTTCGCTCTCGCTCCGCGATCTGACGATTCAGCGATTGGCACCACGGGGTGTAAATATGAATCAGATCTCATGGAACACATGGCGCCTTGATGATGGAACGTGGCATCTAGTTCTCACCTATCCATCCAATGATGGCGAACGTCAAGCGACATGGAATTTCGATGCTCAGAAGAGAACGCTTGCATCACGTGATGATGGTGCTCGTTGGATTAATGGTGAAGAGATTGCCAAAGAAAAACCAAAGCCCGAGCGAGTCAATGAGCACGGAGTACTTTTTCCTGCCGATGGTGAACCCTCCCAGCCACCGCGATTGGTTGCTGTGAGAACTGATCCGATGAATCGTGAGGAGGAGAGCGCGCCAAGTGAAATTCCGACAGATGCTAAGAAGGATGGCGTCACTCGACGAATCTCAATCCCCTCCTGGGACGACATTATGTTCGGTAGAGGTAAGAAGAAAAATGATGAGGGAGACGAAGAGTCTTAATTAGATCTTCACTGTAAGTAGTGGAATTTCAGTTTCTGCAGATGTCACTCCACCGTGATGTCCAACCATGGCGCATTGCAAGGCTTCGCGCTCCGGTTCAACCAAGATGAGGTTTCCGTTAGCGATAGCGACCAAATCGCCGATGCGATCTGAAGCGGCCTGAGTTACTTCCGGACCGAACAACCCCGATGCGATCGCTTCTTCGCGGGTCAAGATTGTGATCCTTTCTCCGAAGTAGTTCTGCCACCTTGATCGCACTGCATCAACCTTTGACCAATCGCAATAGAGATAGCGAACCCGAGGTTCCCCTGCAAGAAGATCAACATCTCTCAGAAGGTCATTCTCTTTACCAAGGACGCAGAAGTCATCGCGATTGATCATCCCGTGATCGGAAGTGATCCAAAGTCGTGTGCCTTGAGGGAGTTTGGATAAGAGTTCGCCAACGAGGGAATCGACTTTCGCCATCGCGGTGAGGAATTTTTCTGAGCCAAATCCTTCGCCATGCGATGCTTCATCAACATCATTGAGATAGAGGTAGACAAAACTTCGATCACGTTGCAGTGCTGCAACAGACTCTCTTATCAATTCCTCAGCCGTATTTGCGCCACGATAACTACCGCCCCGAAGTGCGGCGCGAGTGAAACCAGTGCTCTCAAATCGCTTGGCAGCAACATGTGAGACTGAAATTCCCTCACTCATAGCTCGCTCAAAGAGCGTTGCATGAGGTTGCCAGGTTGCGGGATCGACTCGCTCATCCCATTTCAGCGCATTAAGAATTCGTTCCGGTCTTCCGCTATGTGGAACGCGCATTGTGTATCCGACCATGCCATGTTCGCCGGCTCTCTTGCCGGTGCCAAGTGACGTGAGACTTGTGGCCGTGGTGGAAGGAAAGGTCGCTTGGAGCGTACTGTGATAGGTAAGAGAACTTAAATTCAAATATCGCGATCCATATTGATCAATGGCATTCTTTCCCAGGCCATCAACCAGGAGAAGACATTCTCTTGCTCCGCTATTACTTCCCATTCCGAGATGATCTACAACATTAGTGAGCCCAAGGGATGCGAATATCGAACTCGAAAGGTCAGATAACTCGTAGGTCACGAGCTTATCCTTCCAGTAACCTTCTATCTCGTGATTCGCTTCTCTACTGAAGTTGCCCAAGCTCGTTCAGATAATGCCCCTGTAGTCGTCTTGGAATCCACCATCATCAGTCATGGTCTTCCTCGACCGAAAAATCTCGACGTAGCTATCGAAGTAGAAGAAATCGTTCGATCGGCGGGAGCAACTCCAGCAACAATCGCCATCATTGATGGGCGCATTCATGTCGGTCTTGAGCGAGAGGAACTTCGCCGCGTCGCCACCGAAGATGGAATCGTCAAAGCTTCAATTCGGGATCTTCCCATCGTCGCAGCGAAGAAACTCAGCGCTGCCACAACTGTTGCCGCCACTTCCCACATCGCGCACTCTGTCGGCCTCTCCTTCTTTGCAACCGGCGGACTTGGTGGCGTCCACCGCGGAGCAAGTCAGACCTGGGATGAATCGGCCGATTTGGCGGCCCTCTCATCAATTCCAGTTCTCGTTGTATGTGCCGGAGCAAAATCAATCTTGGATATTCCAGCAACATTAGAGCGACTGGAGACGCTCTCAGTTCCGATTCTTGGATTCCAAACCAATCGCTTCCCTGGTTTCTATCTCTCTGATTCTGGTTATGCCTTGGAATATCGGGTTGATTCGGTCGCAGAGATCGCTGATATCTGGTCGCTACGTGACCAAGTGGGATTACAGAACAGCGGGATTGTCGTAGCAAATCCGGTCAAAAACCAGATGGATAAAGCGCTGCATGATGAACTGCTCAATCGTGGATTAGCGGCAGCCGAGGCAAATGGCGTGCGCGGAAAAGAAGTCACCCCGTTCTTGTTGGAGTTCTTCCATTCTGAAAGTAAGGGCGAGTCCTTGCGAGTCAACATCGAGATCATCAAGGCAAATTCACTTCTTGCCGCCCAGATTGCCATCGCAGCAACACGCCACTGATGTCATCCATTCTCTGCATCGGCGATGCAATGGTCGATGTGATCGTCGAGTTAGGCGAATCAATCAATATTGGTAGTGATACGAAATCAAAGATCACCATGATCGGCGGTGGCGCGGCTGCTAATACTGCGTGTTGGCTTGGATCATCTGGTCACAACGTCACTTTTGTTGGGAAAGTTGGAGCTGATGCCGCTGGCGAACAATTCATCGCAGATCTCGATCTTCATCACGTCCATCACTCCAACATAAAATCTTCGGAAGCAACGACCGGAATCGTTGTTGTCTTGGTCGATGACAAAGGTGAGCGAACAATGTTCCCTGATTCGGGTGCCAACTCCACGCTCACAAGCATGGATCTTCCCTCCCTTGCTGGGAAAGATGGCGTTTTTCTCTCCGGATATTCCCTTTATAACCCAGCGCTCACCGATGAGATTCGAACAATGATGGCCAAGGTACAGGCTGCAAAAATCCCGTTGGTTTTTGATCCAGCTTCGGTCGGTCCGATGCGCAATTTTGGACGTGAAAAAGTCTTGGCAATCTTGAAGGATGTGGATTGTGTGATTCTCAATCGCGATGAGGCCAGATTCCTATCAGGACATGATGACATCACATTAGCGATTTCAGAACTGCAAAAATTCGCTGCCACGGTCGTAGTCAAGATGGGAAGTGATGGCGCAACTGGGATATCGACTGATCACCACATCATTTCGGTTCCTAGCGTTGCTACTTCTGTCATCGATACCACTGGAGCTGGAGATGCATTTGCGGCAGGATTCCTTCCACGTTGGCTAGCAACTAAAGATCTTCGTGGGGCAATGATCGAAGGCAATCGACTAGCTGGTGAATGTGTCGGGATTCTCGGTGCTCGACCGAGAGTCATTCCGAGGTAATCACTCACTCTCTTGGCAGAATCCGCCACATGGCTAAATCTGAAACGAAGAAAAAGAACGTCGGGCCCAAGCCTGGTGAATTTGCTGGCAAGGTCGTCGACATAGATGTCTCATCGGAGATGTCAGATTCGTTCTTAGAGTATGCCTATTCTGTTATTTACTCACGTGCACTTCCCGATGCGCGTGATGGATTAAAGCCGGTTCACCGTCGCATCCTCCATCAGATGGCAGATATGGGATTACGTCCTGATCGTGGACATGTGAAGAGCGCTCGAGTTGTTGGTGAAGTGATGGGTAAGTTGCATCCACACGGAGATGGCGCAATCTATGACGCACTAGTTCGAATGGCCCAAGCATTTTCGATGCGTCTTCCTTTGATTGACGGCCATGGAAATTTCGGATCGCTCGATGCCGGACCTGCTGCCATGCGTTACACCGAAGCGCGCCTTGCTACGGCCGCGTTGATGATGGTCGAAGAAGCCGATGAAGACACCGTGAATTTTGGAGCGAATTACGATGGTCAGATCATGGAGCCAACTGTGCTCCCCGCAGCCTTTCCAAACTTATTAGTCAATGGCGGATCTGGAATCGCAGTCGGTATGGCTACGAATATGGCACCTCACAATCTCGGTGAGGTGATTGCTGCAACAAAGCATCTGATTGAAAATCCAAATTCGACTGTGAAGCAATTAATGAAGTTCGTACCGGGTCCAGATTTTCCAACCGGCGGAACCTTGATCGGCAAAGAAGGCGTTCTTGAGGCCTACCAAAGTGGCAAAGGCGCCTTCAAGGTGCGCGCTAAAGTCGAGGTTGGAAAAGTAACGACTCGAAAACAAGGTATCACCGTCACAGAGTTGCCATTCACCATCGGTCCTGAGAAAGTTGTCGAACGAATCAGCGAACTTGTTCGTGGCAAGAAGATCCAAGGAATCTCCGACATCATCGACCTTAGCGATGGCCAGAATGGCACCAAAGTCGTCATCGAGTTGAAGAATGGTTTCGAACCCGAGCAGGTCTTGGAGAATCTCTATCGTTTGACTCCCATGGAAGATGCTTTCTCCATCAATGCCGTTGCCCTCGTCGAAGGTAAACCCAAGACGTTGGGATTGAAAGAGTTGCTTCAAGTCTTCATAGATCACCGAATCGAAGTAGTAACTCGACGTTCCAACTTCCGAAAGAACAAGGCGAATGCGCGACTCACCCTCGTTGATGGACTTCTTAAAGCGATAGTCGATATCGACAAGGTCGTGAAAATCATTCGAGGTAGTGATGATGCCAACGAAGCAAAAGCCACTTTGATCAAATCATTCAAGCTCACAGATGAGCAGGCGAACTACATCTTAGATATGCCGCTCCGTCGGTTGACCAAGATGTCTAAGATCGAACTTGAAACGGAACAGAAGGATTTGAAGAAGGAGATTTCGGCTCTGACCGCGCTGCTCAAGAGCGATGAAGCACTTCGCTCGCAAGTCGCCTCTGAGCTCGATCACGTTGCTGCAAAATTTGCGACCCCTCGTCGAACAGTGATCGCTTAGGCGTCGATTCTTTCGCGATCAATATCAGCGTTGGCAATGAAATCTTTACGAGGGGCTACTTCGTTGCCCATCAATAATTCGAAGATCTTTTCGGCTTCTTGGCCATCTTTGATGGTGATTCGACGAAGCGTACGGTGATCCGGATCCATCGTGGTCTCTCGTAGCTGATCTGAATCCATCTCGCCAAGACCCTTATAGCGCTGAACCGGCTCTTTCCAGCGTTTTCCTTGCTTTTTCAGACTCTCCAATAACTTCTTCATCTCATCATCGGAGTAGGTGTAATGAATTTCGCCTTTCTTACCGCCTCCGCCCACAACATCAATGCGATGCAATGGCGGAATGGCAGCGAAGACTCGACCATCGTCAATCAACGGTTTCATATAGCGGTAAATCAACGTCAGCAGAAGACAACGAATATGGGCTCCATCGACATCAGCATCTGACATCAAGATAATCCGGCCGTATCGCGCATCGTCAAGATTAAATGACTTTCCAGAACCAGCTCCAATAACTTGGATAATCGCAGCGCACTCCGCGTTGTCGAGCATCTGAGAGAGCGAGGCCTTCTGGACATTCAAGATCTTTCCGCGGATGGGGAGGATCGCCTGGAACTCTGAGTTGCGCGCAGCTTTCGTCGTTCCTAAAGCAGATTCACCTTCGACAATAAAAAGTTCAGTACGAGAGACATCTTCCGATCTGCAGTCGGAGAGTTTGGCTGGAAGCGAAGAACTTTCCAGGGCATTCTTGCGGCGCTGTAATTCCTTATGGGCTCGAGCAGATATGCGGGTACGTGACGCGTTGGCAACTTTCTCTAATACCAATCTTCCGGTCGCCTTTTCTATTCTCTTCGAAGAAGTAAAGAAGCGTTTGAGTTCGTCAGCGACGACTTGTTGGACGATCTTGAGCGCAGCGGGGGTGCCAAGAACTTCCTTGGTCTGACCTTCGAATTGCGGCTCTTGGAGACGAACAGTGATGACAGCGGTCAAACCTTCCAAGATGTCATCTTTGATCACTTCTTGTTCGTTCTTCTTCAAGGTGCCGGTAGAACGGAGAAACTCGTTAAAGGTCTTTGTCAGCGCCCGCTCGAATCCTTGGACATGGGTTCCGCCCTTGGGGGTTGCGATGATGTTGACGAAGGATCGAACCGTGTTCTCATAGCCATTTCCCCAGCGAACAGCGATATCAACTTCCATATCGCGCTCAACTTCCTTAGGTTCGAGATGGCCTTTGTCGTCTAAGACAGGGACAGTCTCTTGGTAATGACCGCGCCCGGTCAGGCGGATGACTTCACCGACCGCTTCGTCAGGCTGGATAAATGCGCAATATTCGGAGATTCCACCCTTGTGGAAGAAGGTTTCGCTTGTCTTCTCTTTGGTGCGATTGTCGTTGACCACCAACGTTAGACCAGGAACGAGATAAGAAGTCTGTCGCGCTCTGGTGTAAATCTCTTCGATATCGTATTGAGAATCTTTGATGAAGATCTGCTTATCTGACCACCATTTGATTCGAGTGCCAGTGATCTTCGATGAGACTTTGCCGATTACGCGAAGACCAGATTGGGGTTCGAAAGAGGCACCTGGTCCATCGCCATCGAAAATTCCAGCCACACCGCGTTTAAATGACATCCAATAGATTTTTCCGTCACGATCGACTTCCACATCAAGACGTGATGCAAGTGCGTTCACAACAGATGCACCAACGCCATGCAATCCGCCGGCCGCGGTGTAAGAACTCCCCCCGAATTTTCCGCCTGCGTGAAGTTTTGTCATGACGACTTCAACACCAGTCAGTCCAGTCTTCGGTTCTTTATCGACAGGAATTCCACGACCATCATCGTGGACTTCTATCGAGCCATCCTTCTCAAGATTGATGACAACTTTTTTACAGAATCCTGCAAGCGCTTCATCGACTGCGTTATCGATAATTTCCCAGAGACAATGCATCAAGCCGCGACCATCGGTCGAGCCGATATACATACCAGGTCGTTTGCGAACCGCATCAAGACCCTCGAGTACGGAGAGATCTTTGGCGGTATAGGAAGTTTCGACTGAGCGAGGATCTTTCTCTGTCACGATGGCGAAGGGTATCTGCGCAATCGTTTCGCACTTGCTTCACGCGCCGATTTCGATGTCAAAATCTGAGAAATTGCCTAGTCTGGACACGCCCGAAGGAAAATAATCTATTTTCGGCCTGCGGGGAATAACTCGATGGTGGTTTGATGTTCCCCTGACATTCGATGTTGAGATTCACACCGAAAGTCAGAGATAGAAAGGCGGGTCGCTGATGTCAGAGAAGATGGTTCTCGATTCAACACCTCTTAATGCCCAGGATCGATGCGATCGCTGCGGCGCTCAGGCTTATGTCCGAGCAGTGATGTCGAATGGATTCGAACTTCTTTTCTGCGGCCACCACGCCAAGAAATATCAGGAGGGCCTGACCTCATCGGCCACACGTATTGATGATGAGACCGAGCGCCTTACCGCAGAATTACCGGCGCAATAATCCGGTTCAACAAACTCGGTCGCCCGGTCAACGATTCTTCCTTATCTGCAACGCTACTTAATTTCACCAAAGAATTGACGGCTACATAGCGAAGTGGTTCTGGTTCCCAACTTCGAATGGGACGATTGATGAAATGTAATCCTCGAACACTGTGAGTCGAATCTGTTATTTCTGCAGCTAGCGCTTTGGCAGCGAGATGGCTCATTGTCACTCCATCACCTGCATATCCCCCGATCTTCCCAAAACTTTGGGCTCGATCCCAGATCAAATACGGCTCCCAATCTCGCGTGATGGCAACTGCCCCACCCCAGGCGTGGGTAAAGCGAATATCTTTCAATTGCGGAAACCAGCTGCGTGTCATGTTCCGCAATCTTTCATGCACGCTTTCGGTCGACTCCTTGCTTTCAATCAACTTCGATCCAAAGGGATACGTCGCTCCTCTGCCACCCACTGCTAATCGCCCATCCACCGTGCGCTGGGCGTAGTTGATCTGATGGGATGCTTCAGCGAAGGTGAATCTGGGATAATTTCCGAGCTCATGCCAGAGCTGGTCGGATAGCGGTTCTGTTGCAACCATCAATGAATACAGCGGAATGAAATCGCGACCTGGTGCTCCAAATACCTCGGTCGCTTGAATTACGGCACCTGCCCGCACCACGTGATTATTGACAAGCACTCCGCCGTCGAAGCGAGAGGCGTAAGAGTGGCTATAGATCGCCACACCTTGGGAAGTTAAATAGCGAGCCAATCCCAGAACCAATTCATAAGGCTGAACTGTGGCGCAGTGAGGATTGAAGATCCCACTACGGACGCCTTCGATGGCGATTCGCTCGGAAACTTCTGCGGCACTAAGGAATTGATGTTCGGAATCAACCAGCGATTCCAACCGGCGCAATTGCCCTCTATTGCGAGCAAACGAGAGGGTCCCTGACTTCACATAACCAGTATTCGGCGCATGTTCACGGGCAAAGTCACCAATCTCATCTATCGAGTCCCGAAGCGATGCGAAGAGAAGTTCGGCTTGTACTCTCCCATGGCGTTTTATGAGCGTTGATTTGTAGACCGGATAATCACTTGAAGCCCAACCGCCATTTCGTCCGCTGGCGCCAAAGCCAATCTCTTTCGCCTCAAAGATCGCGATCGAAAGAGCGGGATTGATTTTCTTTAAATGGAATGCAGACCAGAGTCCAGAGAATCCGCCACCAATGATGGCGACATCAATGGAAGTTGGAAGATCGCGCGAATGAAAAGTTGACCCGCTTGTGGAACTAGTCCAGAGCGAGTTATTAGCCCTGGAACCCTGCTTCACGATGTGAACCATCGCAGAATGGCTTCTCTTTCGAATGGCCGCAACGACAGAAGGAAACATTCTCCTTGGTTTCAATGACGTTGCCGTCGGCATCGACGATATCGACGGTTCCCGTGACTCGAAGTGAGGCATTGGGCTTTGGGAAAACTTTGACACGTTCTGTCACGAATAGCTCCTAGTTCTTTGAAATTAATCGAGGTAGTCGCGAAGTACTTGGGATCGCGAAGGATGTCGAAGCTTCGACATTGTCTTAGATTCGATTTGGCGGATACGTTCGCGAGTGACGCCGTATACCTTGCCAATTTCATCAAGGGTCTTGGGCTGACCATCGGTGAGACCGAATCGCATCGCAACCACGCCTGCTTCACGCTCAGAGAGCGTGTCAAGAACAGAGTGGAGTTGCTCCTGAAGAAGGGTGAAGGAAACGGCATCGGCGGGGACGATCGCTTCGGAATCTTCGATCAGATCTCCGAACTCCGAATCTCCTTCTTCGCCAAGTGGAGTGTGAAGTGAGATGGGTTCGCGGCCGTATTTCTGCACTTCGACGACCTTCTCCGGGGTCATATCGAGTTCTTTTGCGAGCTCTTCTGGGGTTGGTTCGCGACCAAGATCTTGGAGCATCTGGCGCTGAACTCGAGCAAGTTTGTTGATGACTTCAACCATATGGACTGGAATACGAATCGTTCGTGCTTGGTCGGCCATGGCACGTGTGATTGCTTGGCGAATCCACCAGGTCGCATAGGTCGAGAACTTGTAACCCTTGGTGTAATCGAACTTCTCAACGGCGCGGAT
>CAZGMF010000013.1:0-27039 GCA_964526795.1 uncultured Clavibacter sp. | reverse complement strand
ACTTTCCGAAGCCTCAGGCCTTGGCCTTCAGGAACTCCCCAAGCCACAGCAAATCTACGAATTCCTCGATCAATATGTCATCGGTCCGGATCGTGCGAAGAAATCTCTCTCAGTTGCGGTCTATAACCATTACAAGCGAATCAAATCTGGTGACCGACACAAGGATGATTCCATTGAAATTTCGAAGAGCAACATCTTGCTCCTTGGCCCAACGGGGTGCGGTAAAACTCTCCTTGCCCAGACTTTGGCACGAATGCTCAATGTTCCCTTTGCCATTGCAGATGCCACGGCTCTGACCGAAGCAGGTTATGTTGGCGAAGATGTGGAGAACATCTTGTTGAAATTAATCCAAGCCGCTGATTTTGATGTCAAAAAGGCAGAGACTGGAATTATCTATATTGATGAGATCGACAAAGTTGCACGGAAGAGTGAAAACCCATCCATCACTCGCGATGTCTCCGGTGAAGGTGTTCAACAAGCGCTCTTGAAGATTTTGGAAGGGACGACCGCATCTGTTCCACCCCAAGGTGGTCGCAAACACCCCCATCAAGAGTTCATCCAGATTGATACGACCAATGTCCTCTTTATCGTTGGAGGCGCATTTGCAGGTCTAGAAAAGATCATTGAAGGAAGAAAAGGCAAAGCCGGAGTCGGATTTAACGCAGCTCTGAAACTTGCTGATGCGAAGGAAAAGTTCGATCCTTTTGCAGATGTGATGCCAGAAGATCTTTTGAAATTCGGAATGATTCCTGAATTCATTGGTCGACTCCCAGTCATGACCTCTGTCGAAAGCCTGGATCGCGCTGCCTTGCTCGAGATTCTTACCGAGCCAAAGAATGCCCTTGTAAAGCAATATCAACATCTCTTCGAGATGGATGAGGTCGAGCTCGAGATCGAAACCGAAGCGCTTGAAATTATTGCTGATCAAGCAATCTCTCGTGGAACTGGTGCTCGTGGACTTCGCGCAATTATGGAAGAGATTCTTCTGCCTGTGATGTATGAAGTTCCAAGTCGCAAGGATGTTGGCAAAGTAATCGTTACTTCTGCCGTCATTCGAGATAAAGCAAGTCCGACATTTATCGAACGCGGTCCGAATAGCGTCAAGCGTGCTCCGAAGCAACGCGGAGAAGAGAAGAGCGCGTAGTCCTCGGTAGGATTCACGCCTTATGTCGGAACTTTCCACAACATTCACTCCTGCTGAGATCGAATCGTCGATCTATCAGAAGTGGCTCGATTCTGGATGTTTCACCGCAAATCCAAAGTCCGACAAGCCTCCTTTCTGTATCGTCATTCCTCCGCCGAATGTCACTGGCGTACTTCACATCGGACACGCGCTTGATCTAACGCTTCAAGACATCTTGATCCGTATGAAGCGAATGAAAGGTTTTGAAACCCTCTGGCTTCCTGGAATGGATCACGCAGGAATTGCCACTCAGAATGTTGTAGAGAAACAGCTCGCTGCCAACGGTAAATCTCGTCACGATCTTGGCAGGGAAGCATTTGTAAAGAAAGTTTGGGAATGGAAAGCCGAATCCGGCGGCGCCATCCTCGACCAGATGAAGCGCCTAGGCGCTAGCGTGGATTGGACGCGAGAGAGATTCACGATGGATGAAGGACTTTCGAACTCAGTCCTGACTATCTTCAAGCGGCTTTATGAGAAGGGCTTGATCTACCGCGCTGAACGAATCATCAACTGGTGCGTTCGTTGTCGCACTGCACTCTCTGATATTGAGGTTGATTATCAAGAAATTGATGGTGAATTCGTCCAGATTCGCTACGGCGATCTCAATGGTGATCATGTTTTTATCGCAACGACTCGTCCTGAGACGATGTTGGGCGATGGCGCTGTAGCAGTCAATCCCAACGATGAGCGCTACAAAGGGATGATTGGAAAGAGCGTTCGTCTCCCTTATGTCAACCGCATGATCCCGATCATTGCTGATGAACTAGTCGATCCAGAATTTGGAACAGGAGCGGTCAAGGTGACTGCTGCACATGATCCGAATGACTTCGAGATGGGAATGCGTCACAACGTTCCCATGATCATCATCATGAATGAAGATGGCGTGATGCAGGGAACTGGAACTCAATTCGATGGGATGGATCGTTTTGCCGCCCGTCGCGCCGTCGTTGACCAACTCCGTGCGGATGGATTACTTGGATGGGAGAAGCGCCCTTACAAACATAGCGTCGGTCATTGTTCACGTTGTAACACCATCGTCGAACCTCGATTATCGAAGCAATGGTTTGTCAAAGTTGCTCCACTTGCGAAGATGGCGGGAGATGCTGTCCGTGATGGACGAGTCGCTATTTCACCGACCGAACTTGAACCGCGATATTTTGATTGGGTCGACAACATGCATGACTGGTGCATATCGCGCCAACTCTGGTGGGGACATCGAATTCCAGTTTGGTATGGACCAGATGGCGATGTCGTCGTTGTAGGTCCTGGCGAAAAAGCACCAGCAGGATACGAACAGGATCCTGACGTTCTTGATACCTGGTTCTCCTCTGGTCTGTGGCCATTTTCAACGCTCGGTTGGCCTGAGAACACCGATGATCTGCAGAAGTTCTATCCCACATCAGTTCTCGTCACTGGTTATGACATTCTCTTTTTCTGGGTTGCTCGAATGATGATTCTTGGGCTTTTTGCGATGGATGGAAAACAGCCTTTTAACGTAGTCGCACTTCATGGTCTAGTTCGAGATGAATTTGGTAAAAAGATGTCGAAAAGTCGTGGCAACACGGTCGACCCTGTGGAATTCATGGATAAGTACGGATCTGATGCGCTCCGATTTACTTTGGCGCGAGGCGCAAATCCCGGTACTGACCAAGCACTAGCAGAAGACTGGATCGCCGGCTCACGAAATTTCGCCACAAAGATGTGGAACGCGACCCGCTTTGCGATCATGAATGGCGCACATATCAAAGGCGAAGTTCCCGAACGCGGCGAGCTCAATCACATCGACAGATGGATCTTGGATCGTCTTGATGAGACGATTGCGCGAACCGACGAATGTTTCGAAAGTTTTGAATTTGCCAAAGGCTGTGAGGAGATCTACCGCTTTGCCTGGGATGAACTTTGCGATTGGTATCTCGAACTTACGAAAGACACATTCGCCAAAGGCGGTGTAGAAGCAGATCGCACTCGTCGGGTATTGGGCGATGTTCTCGATCGTCTTTTCCGTTTGATGCATCCTGTGATGCCTTTTATCTCCCAGGCTTTATGGAGCGCGGCCACGGGGGGAGAGAATCTTGCGATCGCGCCTTGGCCTTCCGTCAAAGGTGAGATCTCCGTCGATCCCAAATCCCTGAACGTAGTCTCAGATTTACAACAACTCATCACAGAAATTCGACGATTCCGAAGTGACCAAGGAATTAAAACCTCTGCAAGAGTGGTGGCGAAAATCGATGGACTCACCGGGGTGCTTGCAGATTACGAATCTTCGCTACGTTTCCTCGTCAGACTTGATCCGCCAAAGCCAGAATTCAAGCCAAGTGCGAAGATTGAGATCGGCGAATTCACAGTTCACTTTGACCTGACAGGAAGTGTCGATGTGAAAGCAGAGCGAGCGCGACTAGCGAAAGATCTTGCTGCCATTCAAAAGGATCGTGAAACTGCTCGAGTGAAATTGGAGAATGAGAACTTCATGGCCAAGGCTCCAATGGAGGTTGTCACCGAAATCCGGGAGCGAATGTCTTTCTGCGATTCAGAGATTGAACGAATCAACTCATTGCTAGCTGCGTTACCTCGTGACTAAGCCGCCTGTGACATCACCAGCGATCCTTCGACGACTCGATGAAGTCGAACAAGCCCTTCTCAATCGCTGGCCTGAGACGCGCATTGCTCCAACGCTCGAACGGATTGCGATGCTTGCTGATCTCCTTGGCTCACCACAACTTTCGTATCCCACTATTCATATTGCGGGAACAAACGGAAAGACCACGACGACACGGCTGATCGATGCACTTTGTCACGAACTGGGTATGCGAACTGGAAGGTTTACAAGCCCGCACCTCGAGAGTTTCTTGGAGCGAATCTGTATCAATGGTGAATCAATCTCTGCTGAAGGAATGATCGCCACATACGATGACATCGCCCTCTATTTGGATCTGGTCGATAGCAAGATGTCGCATCATCTCTCATTCTTTGAAGCGATGACGGCCCTTTCATTTGTTGCCTTTGCCGAATTCCCTGTCGATGTCGGGATCTTTGAATGTGGAATGGGCGGGGAGTGGGACTCGACCAATGTCATCAACGCTGATGTTTCAGTGATGACGCCGATCGGATTTGATCACATGCAGTATCTCGGAGACACCTTGACCAAGATAGCGACAACCAAATCTGGAATATTCAAAGAAGGATGCTTCGCGGTCATGGCACGCCAGGAACAAGAAGCCGCCACTATTTTGATGAAAAAGGCGGCGGAAATGAGCGCTATGCCGATACGGGAAGGAATCGAATATTCAGTTCAGAATCGTTCCATCGCCGTGGGTGGGCAATCCTTGGATATCCAGGGTGTTTATGGTGAATACAAAGATATCTTCCTGCCTCTCCACGGCGAACATCAATCTTCGAATGCCGCCACTGCACTCGCCGCTGTTGAGGTATTCGCAGGAGAATCAAAATTAGATGAAGAGGCAGTCAGGCAAGCATTTGCGAAAGCAACTTCACCGGGTCGATGCGAAATTGTTCATCGCAACCCCACCGTCATCATCGACGCGGCTCATAACCCCCATGGTGCAACATCACTACGAAGAACCATCGAAACTGAATTTAACTTTGATGCGATCGTTGGCGTTGTCGCTCCGATGGGAGATAAGGATGTCGATGGAATCCTGGAGGAGTTCGAACCCTTTATGAATCGAGTCATCGTCACGCGTAACACCTCACATCGCGCGGCTCCTGTCGACAAATTAGAGAATATGGCGAAGGAGATCTTTGGCGCCGATCGTGTAGAGAAGGTAGAGAATCTCCAGATCGCGATCGAGCGCGCCGTTGATCTTGCACAACGATTGATTGAATCAGGTGATGGAACCTGTGGCGTAGTGATTGCAGGTTCTGTTGTCACTGCTGGAGAAGCGCGCGCTATCGCTCGGTCGATGCAGGGAGTCAACGGATGAAGATGTTGGCACGTAGCGTGCTGATCATGGAAGCCTTCGTAATGGGCTTTGCACTTTTGATCGCTCGAGAGAATTCAGGAAATAGCCAGATACTCTTCGGAACAATGATCGCTATTACCGCGATTCTTACTTCGGGATTACTCAAACGAAAAGTCGGTTGGATTCTCGGCTGGGTCGTCCAATTCGCGATGATTGGTTACGGATTTATCGTCTTCACGATGTTCTTTATGGGAGCCCTCTTTCTTGTGCTCTGGGTTGCTGCCATCGTGGTTGGCAAGAAAGGTGAGGCGATTCGGGCGAAACTGACCGAAGAGCAAAGGGCATCGAAAGACCAATAGACTTCGCCCCGTGACAAACACCCCTTCAACACCTCAACGCACTCTGGTTCTCATCAAACCGGATGGTGTGCGGCGAGGTTTAGTCGGAGAAGTGATTGCACGAATTGAAAAGAAGGGCTACTCGGTAAGCTCGCTTCGAATGTTGCACGCCGATCGAACAATGTTAGAAGCGCATTATGCAGAACATCAAGGTAAGCCGTTCTACGAACCACTCTTGGAGTTCATGTCATCTGGTGCGATTGTTGCTCTCGTTGCTGAGGGCGAACGTGTCATTGAAGGATTCCGATCGCTTGCGGGCGCGACCGATCCAACTGTTGCCGCCCCCGGTTCGATTCGTGGCGATCTCGCTCGCGACCAAGGTACTCGTGTGGTCCAAAATATCGTTCACGGTTCTGATTCGGTTGAGTCAGCTGAACGTGAAATCAAGATCTTCTTCCCTGGTGCATAAGGAGCAATAACAATGGCGAATCAACTCAATCGCTGGACCTTCTTAGGTCGAGATATGGCGATCGATCTCGGAACTGCGAACACGTTGGTCTATGTTCGCGGAAAAGGAATTGTCCTCAACGAGCCAAGCGTTGTTGCCGTCAACCAAGATACCGGCGCAGTTCTTGCCGTCGGAACTGAAGCTAAGAAGATGATCGGGCGTACGCCAGGAAATATCGTCGCTATTCGTCCGCTCAAAGACGGAGTGATCGCAGACTTCGATACGACCGCAGAGATGATCAAGTACTTCATTCGCCAAGTACATAAGCGCACTTATCTGGCAAAGCCACGAATCGTTATCTGTGTGCCATCTGGTATCACCGGAGTCGAGCAGCGCGCGGTCAAAGATGCAGGCTATGAAGCAGGTGCCCGCAAGGTCTACATCATCGAAGAGCCGATGGCGGCGGCTATTGGCGCCAACCTTCCTATCCATGAACCAACGGGAAACATGGTCGTCGATATTGGTGGCGGAACGACGGAAGTTGCCGTTATTTCCTTAGGTGGAATCGTCTCAGCGGGTTCGATTCGCGTCGGTGGAGATGAACTTGATCAAGCAATCATCAATTGGGTGAAGAAGGAATTCTCACTCATGCTCGGCGAGCGGACTGCAGAAGAAATAAAGATGGCAATCGGATCTGCATATCCATTACGTGATGAGCCCGATGCAGAAATTCGTGGACGTGATATCAGTACCGGTCTTCCTAAAACAATTGTTGTGTCATCAGAAGATATTCGCAAAGCACTGGAAGAACCTGTCGCAGCGATTGTAAATGCCGTGAAGAACACCCTTGATCGCACGCCCCCTGAACTTGCTGCGGATCTTCTTGATCGCGGCATCGTGCTTACCGGCGGTGGTGCTTTGCTCAAAGGTCTTGATGAGAGATTGCGCCACGAAACTAATATGCCAATCCACGTTGCAGAACGTCCGCTCCTCGCTGTCGTTGAAGGTTCTGGTAAGTGCGTTGAAGAGTTTGAGTCGCTCGAGAAGGTTTTGATCTCAGAACCACGGCGATAGGAACGCATGGCAAGTCGCGGATCCAATCGGACGAGGTTTCTTCTCGTCACATTGCTCGTGACTTCTCTCTTCCTCATCACTCTTGATCTGCGCGGAGTGAGCGTTGTCAGTTCAATTCGTTCTGGAACGTCGAATTTTCTTGCGCCCATACAAAGACTCGGCTCCAACCTTTTATCTCCTATCGGAAATTTCTTCAGCGATGTCGCAAACCTCGGTAAGACCCGATCGAAAATTGCTGATCTGGAGCGAGAAAATCAAGAACTCAAAAGCCAAGTCGTCCTGAATACCCAAGTTCAAGGGGAATTGAAACAACTGAAAGGCGTCCTTGATCTTGCTGGAAAGGCTCGTTTCACCGTCGTTAGTGCTCGCGTGCTGAGTAAAGGTGGAACGGCTAATTTCGGCGATACTTTCGTCATCGATCAAGGTTCTAAGGCCGGGATAGCGCGAGATATGTCAGTTATTGCAGCGGGCGGATTGGTCGGTGTTGTGAAGTCCACAACCGCAAATTCATCTGTCGTACTCCTGATGAGTGACCCGTCATTTCGAGTTGGTGTACGCGTTGCGGGCTCTCAAGATATGGGGATTCTCTCCGGTCAAGGGAGCGGGAGATATTCGCTGGAAATGTTAAGTGCGACCGGAAAGATCGTGATGGGGGATGTGATTCTCTCTCGCGGAAGTTCAGGCGATCGGCCCTTTGTTCCAGGTGTTCCGGTTGGAACGGTTCGCCTTGTAGAGAATGCTTCGGGACAGCTCACCAAGCGCGCTCAAGTAGAAGGTTTTGTCGATCTCAATTCGGTCAGTGTCGTCAGCGTCGTGTTGAAGTCCAACGGTAATGATCCAGGGGATGCACTTGTGCCTCGCGCACCAGCTCCGGCACCAACGGTTACCGTCTATGTGACGCCATCACCTACAACAAGTGGTTGATTCATGACACCGAATCGGCTTCCACTTGTTGTGTCGATCTTCTTTGGTGTGTTCCTCATCCAAGAAGGTTTCATCAATCGGATCAATTTCTTCATCGGAGGCTTTAGTCTCTATCTGGCATTTTTTATGGCGTGGATCATCAATGAAAATAGAAATGCCGCTCTCGTTATTGGTTTTGTTGCGGGGCTGATCGCAGATCTCTCCCCGACAATCGAGGCGCCTTTTGGTCTCTGGACATTCGTTCTTACCTCAATCGGTTACCTACTTTCGGCAAATCTCAAAGGTTCTTTGGATCTCATGGACAGCCCACTTACCCGAACGCTATGGACGGTGCTTGGAACAAGTGCGGCGATGATTTCTTTTGCAATCGCTGGCTCGATTCTTGGTGGGCAATTTGGGACATTGACATCAATCTTCAAAGAACTCTTCGGTAATGCGCTCTGGACTTTTCTTCTCTCTCCAATCTTCATTCCCGTCACGCGTGCGGCACAACGCATGAGCCTGACCGCGAAGGATCGCTGATGCGCAGTAGATCCGAACTCAGCCTCCTTGTGGTGCAGGTTTTTGTGGCATCGTTGATGATCGCTTTGATTGGAAGACTCTTTTACCTTCAAGTTGCTGATGGGCCGCGCTATCAACAAGCGGCTCTTGATATTCAAAGTCGCGACATCGTTACCCCGGCCCTTCGTGGGTTAATCGTTGATAGTGAGGGAACGCCACTCGCTACCAATAAAGCGGGTTTGATGGTCACGGCGGATCGCTCTTTGCTTGATAAGACATCAGATAAAGGCGTTGAGGTACTTACTCGCGTGGCGAAAGTTCTCGGTCTGGAATATGCCGATGTGTTTGCACGGACTCGACTCTGTGGTGAGTTGCCGCAAGGAGAACGAAATGGATGTTGGAATGGAAATCGATATCAACCGATTCCCATCACGAAAGAAGCCACTGAAGAGCAAGTTCTAACAATTATCGAGAAATCCGATCTCTATCCAGGTATTGGAGCCGAACCAGTCTCCATCCGTTTCTATCCTGCCATCGCTGGTGAGCGATCGACGCATGTCCTGGGTTACATCGGCCCGATTACAGAAGCAGATTTAAATAATGAAGATGGTAAACGTTATTACCGCAATGAATTGATCGGAAAAGCTGGAATCGAATTGGTCTATGACCAAGCGCTCCGGGGAACAGCCGGAGTCAGAACTGTCATCGTGAATCGAAAAGAAGCCGTGACTGAGGAATCACGGAACACTCCAGCAGTTCCAGGTAATCACCTGGTCTTAAATATCAACGCCGAACTACAAGCTGCAGTGGAGCAAGAATTGAAGGCTTCTGTGCTTCGTGCTCGAGGCATTGGATATCGCGGAGATTCGGGAGCGGCCATCGTGATGGATATGAAAGGTCGCGTTCTTGCGATGGCTTCTTATCCAGATTACGACTTGAATATCTGGGAGAACGGAATTACCGTCAAACAAGCAAAAGAACTCTATGACGAGAAAGCCGGCGTTCCCGCACTTTCTCGCGCCATCCAAGGCGCTTATGCGCCAGCATCAACATTCAAAGTTGTCTCACTTTCCTCTGCTGTTGCAGCTGGATACAGCCTGAAAGGGAGCTATAACTGCCCGGGAGAAGTTCAGATTGGAAATCGCACATTTAAGAACTTCGACAGTAAGGCGGTCGGGCGCATCAATCTCACTACCGCCATCGCGATCTCCTGCGATTCAATCTGGTACCAGATCGCCTATGACGAGTGGGTGCGAGATGGTGGATTGAAACCAAAGTCCTCAGTCAATGACTATTTCTTTAAAACTGCTCAGGCATTTGGGGTGGGGAAGAAGACTGGAGTAGATCTGCCATCGGAGATCAGCGGCCGTCTCCCAGATCGCAATTGGAAGAAGAGTTGGTATGCATCCAATAAGGATTATTTCTGTAACTATCAAGCACGCGCGCCAAAATCCCAACAGACGCCCTATTTAATCGCCTTAGCGAAAGAGAATTGCATCGATGGCGACAAGGTGCGTGCAGGAGACATGGTGAACTTCTCGATTGGCCAAGGTGATCTCTTGCTTACCCCGCTGCAATTGGCCACCATCTACACAGCTATCGCAAATAATGGAGCGCTGATGAAACCCGAGATCGCAAGAGCGATTGTCACACCGAAAGGAAAAGTTGTACAAGAATTCAAGCCGGAGCAAACTGGAAAATTGCCGATTGACCAGACCACACTCGATTTTCTCCACAAGGCATTGCGCACTGTAGTTACGGCAGGAACGGCGACTGGCGCTTTCTCCGGACTTCCTGTCGAAGTGAGCGGCAAGACTGGAACCGGACAAGTCTTCGGAAAGAATCCCAATGGTTCATCAAAAGATGACACCTCGTGGTTCGCTTCTTTCGCTCCAAGCAAGAATCCCAAATACACCGTGGTGATGATGGTGAGCCAAGGTGGTTTTGGTGCAAGCTCGAGCGGTGTTGGTGTGCGAAAGATCTATGAACATATCTTTGGTACCAACGGTCAGAAAGCGATCTTCCCTGATGGTGCACCGCGTGGCATACCGACGATTGATCCTGCGAAAGACAAGTTGCCATGAGTGAACTTCTCAGCCGCAAACGTCACGAACGTCGTAGCTTCATAGGCAGCGGCGATCCAATCATCTCTATCTCTGTTCTTATTCTGCTCGGATTTGGAGTGGTGCTGGTCTATGCCGCCACTCGTGATTGGTTCGCAGCCAACAATCTTGACCCCGAGTACTACTTGAAACGACAGCTGATCAATGTCGTCATCGGAATTGCTTTGGCCTACGGGGCGACTTTGATTGATTACCGCTTACTTCGCGCGTACACCCCGATTGTGTGGGGCGTAGGAGTCCTCGGACTTGTTGCAGTTCTCATTCCAGGTGTAGGAAGCACCGTCAATGGTTCGCGCTCATGGATCTCATTTCCTGGCGGATTTCAAATCCAACCCGCAGAGCTAGCGAAGATCTCCATCATCGTAGGAATGTCTCTGATCTTGGCGGAGCGATTATCCGGTGATACGAATCCAAGTGATCGCCAAGTCATTCAAGCGCTCGGAGTCGCTGCAGTTCCTGTCTTGTTGATTATTGCTCAGCCCGACTTAGGAACAGTCTTAATCATCGCCGCATCGGTTGTCACCATGATTGCAGTTTCCGGAGCCCGTGGTCGTTGGGTGGTTGGACTTCTTACGGTCGGAATTGCCGGCATCTATCTCGCGGTTTCCACTGGTCAGGTCAGTGAATATCAATTGAAACGATTGCGCTCATTTGTTGATCCACTGGCAGATCCTCAAGCAAGTGGTTATCAATTGCGACAGGCGCGCGTGACGATCGGATCTGGCGGTTTTCTTGGGAAGGGAATTTTTGAAGGGCCACAAACAAATGGTCGATTTGTCCCCGAGCAACACACCGACTTCATTTTCACTGTGTCTGGTGAAGAACTTGGTTTTCTCGGATCAGCGTTTATCTTGCTACTTTTTATGATCATCTTGATGCGCGCATTCTCTATCGCGCGTCGAACTCATGATCTCTTTGGCAAAATGGTTTGTGTTGGCGTAATCTCGTGGTTTTCCTTTCAGATCTTCGAAAATATTGGAATGACAATGGGATTGATGCCCATGACAGGTGTTCCACTTCCATTTCTCTCCTATGGTGGATCGAGCATGTTCGCCACGATGATTGGAATTGGTCTTCTTCAAAACGTCTATCAACGAACCAGATAACGCACTGATTTACGCTGCTAAAACCGCGATTAGGCGAGATGCCCTCTCATCTGACATACTTCCCCGGTACGAAATCGCCTCCACATGAGGTCGCCAGAACCGCTCTTCTAAGTGCGGTCAGCTGATCCAAACCGAGGCGCACCGAAGATTTTTAAGACAAATGCGCCTTAGGGCGCTTGAAAAGGATTTGATTACTATGGCCGAAGCGCCAAAAAAGACGCGCAAGCGCGTTGTTAAGAAGTCTGCAACCCAGGAATCTAAGAAAGAGTCAAACAGTTCTACTGACTCATCTGCCAAAAAAGGCAAGGCCGGCGTAATTCCGGCTCCGATCTTCCAAGCCCCTCCGACGCCGACAGCTGCCACTCGTTCCGCTACTCAGTCGAGGAGTGTTCGTCCCGCCCAAGAGAGCCGCGATGATGATGGAGATAACGATCCGCGACGTCGACGACGTCGACGCGGAGGTCGTGGCCGTCGTCGCCCAGATCGTGATGAAACAAACGAGAGCACAAATTCAGCTCAAGAAAGTGGCTCCCAACCTAATGAAGATTCAGCATCAGGAAGTGATGTCGTATTCAAGAAGCGACGTCGTCGCCGCCGTTCCGGAAGTGACCCAGTAACTCCTGGTGAGACGGTTGAAGCCGATGGCGTCGTCACGATAGTCAAAGTTCGCGAACCAAAACCGAGAACCGAACGTCCAGAACGAAAGAATTTCGATCGCGGGGATCGACGTGATCGTCGCCACGGAGGTCGTGATAGAGACCGTGGACGTGATCGTGATCGCGGCCGATTTGGTGAATATCGAGAGAACCGACGCCGCGGAACGATTCTTACTGATGCTGAATTCCTTGCTCGCCGTGAATCAGTCGATCGCGAGATGTTGGTTCGTCAGCAAGGTGATCGCACCCAGATTGCAATCCTGGAAGACAACATCCTGGTCGAGCATTACGTCAATCGCAGTAGCAACATCTCCTATGTCGGCAATGTCTATCTTGGAAAAGTTCAGAACGTCTTGCCATCAATGGAAGCCGCATTCGTTGATATCGGCAAAGGCCGGAACGCCGTGCTTTACGCCGGTGAAGTGAATTGGGATATTGCAGGACTTGCGGATAACCAAGAGCGAAAGATCGAGCGCGTGTTGAAATCAGGACAGAGCGTTCTGGTTCAAGTCACAAAGGATCCGATTGGACAGAAGGGCGCACGCCTCACAAGTCAGATTTCGCTACCAGGTCGATATCTCGTCTTCGTTCCTGGTGGTGGAATGAGTGGAATCTCTCGTCGTTTGCCAGAAAGTGAGCGCACTCGCCTCAAAGATATTCTCAAAGGTCTCATCACCGATGAAGAAGGCGTCATCGTTCGCACTGCTGCAGAAGGTGCCAGTGAAGAGGAACTCACACGTGATGTCGCTCGCCTTAAAGCACAATGGGAAGACATCAAGAAGAAGTCGGAGAACAAGTCCACTGCAGCGCCATCGATGCTCTATGGTGAACCAGATCTGACTATTCGCGTCATTCGCGACATCTTCAATGAGGATTTCCAAAAGCTCACAGTTCAAGGTGATGGCGCTTGGGAAGATATCGATAACTATCTCGGCCATATCGCGCCTGAATTGATGAAGAAGGCAGAGAAGTGGAGTGGCGCTCGCGATCTCTTCACCGAAAAGCGAATCGACGAACAACTTGCCAAGGCCCTGGATCGAAAGGTCTATCTGCCATCGGGCGGTTCACTTGTGATCGATAAGACTGAAGCGATGGTTGTCATCGATGTCAACACCGGAAAATTCATCGGTAAAGGCGGAGGATTGGAAGACACTGTCACCAAGAACAACTTGGAAGCCGCTGAGGAGATCGCTCGACAACTCAGGCTTCGAGATCTTGGCGGAATTATCGTCATTGACTTCATCGACATGATCTTGGAATCAAACCGCGAACAAGTTCTGCGAAGACTTGTGGAATGTCTTGGACGTGATCGCACGAAGCATCAAGTTGCGGAGGTAACTTCTCTGGGCTTAGTCCAAATGACGCGCAAACGAGTTGGACAAGGTTTGATTGAAGCGTTCTCAACCACCTGCGATAGTTGTGGTGGCCGTGGAATCCACGTTCATATGGAACCGGTCAATAAGAAGAGTTTGGATAAAGAGATCGCACCGAAATCCCTCGACACCTCTCGAGATGATGACGATAGCGATGATGACGATAGTGATGATGACCAGAGCGATGAGAAGAATGAGGCCGATTCCGATCAAGAAATCTCGCCTGAGAAATCAACAGATAAAGAGGAGAAGAAAGAGGGGGATAATCGAGCTCCGAGATTCGGCCGCCGCCGGCGCCGCGCCTCAAGTTCAGGGGTTTTGACCCCTGGAGGCTCAGTTTGACCCTCCCTCCACTCCATCCGTAACCTAGCCCCCTGCTCGAGGTGCACGACATCTCAATGAGCGAGGAAAAAAAAGAAAGCATGGAAGGACTCTCGTGTACGCAATCGTGAAGGCTGGCGGACGCCAGGAGAAAGTTGCCGTTGGCGACACACTCTTTGTTGACCGCATCGAAGCCGCAACTGGTTCGACTGTGTCATTCCCTGCAGTTCTTGTTGTTGATGGAGATTCGGTCACGACAGATCCGAAAGTTCTCTCTGGCGTCAAAGTCACTGGTGAGATCCTCGATGAGGCAAAGGGACCAAAGATTCATATCCTCCGATACAAGAGCAAGACCGGCTATCGCCGTCGTCAAGGTTTCCGTTCCAAGAACACTCGCGTGAAGATCACCGCGATCAACGGTGTGAAGTAAAGGAGAAGAAGATATGGCATCCAAAAAAGGCGTCTCCTCGACACGTAACGGTCGAGATTCGAACCCACAATTCCTTGGCATCAAGCGTTTCGGTGGTCAGGTAGTCAACAGCGGAGAGATCCTCGTCCGTCAGCGCGGCACCAAGTTCCACCCAGGTAAGAATGTCGGAATCGGTAAGGATGACACGCTCTTCGCACTTGCTGCAGGCGCTGTCGAATTTGCAAACGCACGTGGACGTCGCGTCGTCAACATCGTTCCAGTCTCATAACACACGGACTTTCGAAAGACGGGTCCGTGCATACGGGCCCGTTTTTCATTTCTAACCAAAAAATTGTAGGAATCAAGAGAAAGATTAAGAGAGAGTAGAGAGGAGTGAAGCTCAGATGGCAACATTCGTCGATCGCGTCACTCTTCACGCCACAGCTGGAAAAGGTGGCGATGGTTGCATCTCCGTTCATCGCGAGAAGTTTGTTCCGCTAGGAGGACCAGATGGTGGAAGTGGTGGTCGAGGTGGAGATGTGGTGCTGGTCGTTGATTCCAATGTCACGACACTTCTAGATTTTCATCACTCACCACATCGAAACGCAACATCTGGTCGCCAAGGTCACGGCGCATTGAAAAATGGCGCTGATGGCGAGGACATGATCCTTGGTGTTCCAAATGGCACCGTCGTTCTCTCCTCTGATGGCAAAGTTTTAGCCGATCTTGTTGGAGTAGGAACTCGTTTCATTGCTGCAAAAGGCGGCATGGGCGGACTTGGAAATAACGCGCTTGCCTCTTCGCGACGTCGCGCTCCGGGCTTTGCTCTTCTCGGTGAACCAGGAGAGAAGCGCACGCTGATCTTGGAATTGAAATCTGTGGCAGATATCGGATTGATTGGTTTTCCAAGTGCCGGAAAGTCTTCTCTTGTGGCCTCAATCTCTGCTGCTCGACCGAAGATCGCTGACTATCCCTTCACCACTCTTGCGCCAAATCTCGGAGTCGTCCAAGCCGGCGAATCGCGCTTCACTGTTGCCGATGTTCCTGGCTTGATTCCCGGTGCATCTGAAGGAAAGGGCCTTGGCCTTGAGTTCTTGCGACATGTCGAGCGATGCGCTGCCCTTGTCCATGTACTGGATTGTGGAACCCTCGAGAGCGAGCGTGATCCGATTAAAGATTTTGATCTGATCGAGGAAGAACTGAAGAAATATTCCGCTGATCTCAGTGATCGGCCACGAATCATCGCACTGAACAAAATTGATCTTCCTGATGGAAAAGCGATGGCCGATATGGTTGAACCTGCGCTACGAGCGCGCGGTTATGAAGTCTTCCAAATCTCAGCAGCAGCTCGCTTGGGACTTCAAGAGTTGCTTTATGCGATGGCTCGTCTAGTTCACGACTATCGTGCAAAACAAGTCAATGAGGAGAAGGCGCGCATTGTTCTTCGACCGATTCCCGTTGATGATGCTGGGTTTAGCGTTACAGCAAATGACGATGGAACCTTCACTGTCATCGGTCATCGTCCAGAACGTTGGGTGAAACAGACAAACTTCTCCAACACAGAAGCGGTCGGATATCTCGCTGATCGTTTGGCTTCACTTGGGGTCGAGCGCGAACTCTTCCGCGCTGGAGCAAAAGATGGCGATGAGGTTCGTATTGGTGCAGGCGATGATGCGGTCATCTTCGATTGGCAGCCGACGATTGAAGCAGGAGCAGAACTTCTCTCCGGCCCACGTGGCGATGACATGCGAATCCCACGAGGTTGGGAGAAATTCGATGAAGAGGCAGTGGACCAACTCGATGATGATGAGCTTGCTGCACAATGGGAATACCAAGTTTCAGATCCCACGACACCGCGTGTAGAAATAGAGGGAGAGCGACGATGAGCCGTAACTCCATCACTCAATCACGTCGTGTCGTACTGAAGATCGGATCCTCATCTTTGACCGGAAAAGATGGCGCTGGACTGGATAGCGATGCAGTCGAAAAACTTGTGGCAGTCGTATCCAAGATGCGAAAGGAAGGGCGCGAGGTCGTTGTCGTATCGTCCGGCGCGATCGCAGCGGGACTGGCTCCTCTCGGCATTTCTTCACGTCCGAAAGATCTCGCGACACAACAGGCCGCGGCATCGGTTGGTCAGGGTCTTCTCATCCACCGCTACACCGAATCCTTCAGTGCGCGTGGCATCACTGCTTCACAAGTCCTTTTGACCATCGAAGACATCGTCCGACGATCGCATTATCAGAACGCTCAGCGAACGCTCTTTCGCTTGCTCCAACTAGGAGTAGTTCCGATCATCAATGAGAACGATTCAGTCGGCACTCAAGAAATTCGATTTGGTGACAATGATCGCTTAGCGGCGCTTGTCTCCCACTTGATCGGTGCTGATCTCCTTGTTCTGATCACCGATATCGACGCGCTTTACGATGGCGATCCGAAGTCAGAAGGTTCGCGTCCCATTCATGAAGTCAGTGATATCAATTCCCTCAAGGAAGATTCTTTCGGAGGAGCGGGCTCGAAAGTTGGAAGCGGTGGCATGCTGACCAAAATCGAAGCAGCACGAATTGCTACCGGCGCGGGGATTCCAATGCTCCTCACCTCTTTAGTCGATCTAGATCGCTCTCTTGCCGGCCAAGAAAGCGGAACTCTCTTCGCTGCTGCACATTCGCGAAAACCTTCGCGGTTGCTCTGGTTGGCGCACGCTGCAACACCTCGCGGCAAACTCGTCCTTGATGCTGGCGCTGTCACTGCACTTCGGGAACGCGGAGTCTCACTGCTCCCTGCTGGAGTGACAAAGGTCAGTGGAGATTTCAGCGCTGGTGACACTGTCGATCTGATCTCCGAAAATGGCGATGTCATCGCACGCGGACTTGTAGGTTTTGATTCTGAAGAGATTCCATCGATGTTAGGACGATCGACCAAAGATCTCGCTCGTGAGTTGGGACCGGAATATGAACGCGAATTGGTCCATCGAGATGATTTGGTCTTGCTATGAGTAATGATCTCTTGATTGCCGATCTTGCATCCAAAGCGCGGCGGGCTGCTCAGAGTCTAAAAAGTGCGAGTTATAGTGAAAGGCAGAGAGCCCTTCACTCGATTGCCGATGCGGTTGAATCTAGCGCCTCAGCAATCTTGGCTGCCAATAAGGAAGATACAGATCGTGAACGTGCGGCCGGAATGTCAGAGTCCTTGCTTGATCGCTTGTCATTGAATCCTTCGCGCATTGAAGGAATCGCTGGTGGCGCACGCAAAGTCTCCGAACTCGATGATCCTCTCGGTCGAATAGTTCGAGAGCGAACTTTGGCCAATGGTTTACACCTGACCCAACTCACCGTTCCGTTTGGGGTTGTTGGAATGGTCTATGAAGCACGTCCTAATGTCACTGTTGATGCCGCAGTCATTCTTCTGATGTCTGGTAACGCAGCGCTGCTACGCGGTTCCTCTAGCGCTCGAGCCAGCAACCAGATTCTCGTTTCGGTGATGCGAGAAGCACTTGCTTCGACTTCAATCTCACCTGATGTCATCCAACTAATCCCTTCCGAAGATCGAGACACCGTTCGCGCGCTTCTTCATGCTCGGGGCAAAGTCGATCTGGTTATTCCACGAGGTAGTGCGACTTTGATCCGAACCGTCATCGATGAAGCATTGGTTCCGACCATAGAAACTGGCGCTGGTGTTTGTCACGTCTATATCGATAAGGATGCGGATTTAGCGAAAGCTCTTCCGATTCTTATCAATTCCAAGACTCATCGTCCCAGTGTTTGCAATGCGGCAGAGACCCTTCTTCTTCATCAGGATATTGCTAACAATTTCGCACCCATCGCAATTCGCGCACTACATGAGGCGGGGGTGCGTCTGCATGGCGATGCCGACATTGTTGCCGCCGCGAAAAAGATCGGTATAGATGTCATAGTCGCAAGCGAAGAAGACTGGTCGACTGAATATGGGATTCTGGAGATGAATATTGGAATCGTGCCATCCCTTGAGGCAGCATCAGAACACATCTTGAAATACGGCACTCATCACACCGAAGCGATTGTGACTGAATCAAGAGATGCGGCGGATCGATTCATTGAGCTCTCTGATTGCGCTGCAGTGATGATCAATGCGTCGACGCGCTTCACCGATGGTGAAGAGATGGGATTTGGCGCTGAGATTGGAATTTCTAATCAGAAACTGCATGCGCGTGGCCCGATGGGCTTGGAAGCTATGACCACGACCACATGGATAGTGAAGGGAGATGGCCAGATCCGTAAGTGACTCGCGTCCTGCGCGAGAGCCTCGGTAAGGTGACCTTTATGTCCAATATCTCGCGTGATGATGTCGCCAATCTCGCGAAGTTGGCTCGCATCGATATGTCTGATGCAGAACTCGATCATCTCTCTTCTGAATTATCTGTGATCCTTGATGCTGTCGCTCGCGTGCAAGAAGTCGCCGGCTCAGATGTTCCACCCACATCTCATCCACTCCCTTTACAGAATGTCTTCCGTGACGATGTGGTGAAGACGAGCTTGTCACCGCAAGAAGCGCTGTCGGGAGCGCCCGCCCAAGAAGAGCAACGATTCAAGGTTCCACAGATTCTCGGTGAAGAGTGATGATCAACCAATCCGCTACCGAGATGGCAGCTGCCATCGCTTCAGGGGAGATTTCTTCTGTTGAACTCACCAAAGCACATCTGGATCGGATTGCCGACGTTGATAGCGATGTCCGAGCTTTTCTTTTTGTCGATCGCGATGGCGCCTTAAGTCAGGCAGCAGAGGTTGATAAGAAGAGATCGGCAGGAGAGAAGTTATCTCCTCTGGCCGGAGTTCCGCTGGCGCTCAAAGATGTTTTAGTACAAAAAGGAATACCGACGACCTGCGGTTCAAAAATGTTAGAAGGATGGCGTCCACCTTATGACGCAACCGTCGTCTCACGACTGAAGGCAAATGACATCATCATCTTAGGCAAGACGAATATGGATGAATTCGCCATGGGTTCATCGACTGAGAATTCAGCATTTGGACCAACTCACAACCCTTGGGACCTCAGTCGCATTCCTGGTGGATCCGGTGGTGGTTCTGCCGCATCACTTGCAGCGTTTGAAGCGCCTCTTGCTATCGGTACAGACACCGGCGGATCTATTCGCCAACCCGCTGCAGTAACCGGAACTGTTGGCGTCAAACCAACATATGGCGGCGTATCTCGATATGGATTGGTCGCTTTCTCCTCATCATTGGACCAAGCCGGACCCTGTGCTCGCACCGTTCTGGATGCTGCTTATCTGCATGAAGCTATTGCTGGTCATGATCCGATGGATTCAACATCCATCAATGCTCCGGTGCCTCAGGTAGTTGCCGCAGCGAAGAACGGCAACGTCAAAGGAATGCGCATTGGAGTTATCAAAGAATTACAAGGCGATGGTTATCAAAAGGGAGTGTTGAATCGTTTCCAAGAATCTTTGGAGATTCTTGCTGGACTTGGCGCAGAAATCGTCGAAGTTTCCTGCAAACATTTTGATTATGCCTTGGCTGCCTATTACTTGATTGCCCCAAGCGAATGCTCATCCAATCTCGCTCGCTTCGATGCGATGCGCTACGGAATGCGAGTTGGGTCCGGTTCTGCAGAGGAAGTCATGAATGCCACTCGGCAAGCAGGATTTGGCAAAGAAGTAAAACGTCGCATCATCTTAGGCACGTATGCACTTTCCAGCGGTTACTACGATGCTTATTACGGAAGTGCGCAGAAAGTCCGAACCCTGATTTCGCGCGATTTTGCCAGTGCATTTGAAAAAGCCGATGTTCTGGTCTCGCCGACTGCACCAACGACGGCATTTAAGATCGGCGAAAAAGCCAATGATCCGATTGCGATGTACCTCAACGACATTGCGACGATTCCCACAAACCTCGCTGGAATCTGCGGAATGTCGCTGCCCTCAGGGCTTGCTGACGAAGACCAACTTCCAACGGGCTTCCAAGTCATGGCTCCAGCGATGAAAGATGATCGTATGTACAACGTCGGTAGCGCCCTTGAAGCTGCGCTACTGTCGAAGTGGGGTAAACCGATTCTCTCCAACGCTCCGAAGTTGGGTTCACGCTGATGGCACTTCGCTATGACGATGTGATCGCAAAATATGAGCCGGTCTTGGGATTGGAAGTACACGTCGAACTTGGAACGAAATCAAAGATGTTCTGTGGCTGCAACACAGTATTTGGCGCTGCTCCTAATACCCAAACCTGTCCTGTCTGTTTGGGACTTCCTGGTGCACTACCGGTCGTCAACGCTCAAGCGATTGAATACACCATCGCAATCGGTCTGGCTTTGAATTGCACGATCGCACCTTTTAGCCGGTTTGCTCGCAAGAATTATTTCTATCCTGATATGCCAAAGAACTTCCAGACTTCCCAATACGACGAACCAATCTGCTCGAATGGTTATTTGGATGTCATGGTTGATACTGATGAAGGTGCGAAGGAATTCCGAATTGAAATCGAGCGAGTTCATATGGAAGAGGACACCGGAAAGTCACTGCATATGGGTGGTTCCACTGGTCGAATCCATGGCGCCGAATATTCACTGCTCGATTACAACCGAGCCGGAATTCCGCTAGTAGAAATAGTTACGAAGATCGTTCCTGGTACTGGGAAATATGCTCCTGAAGTAGCGCGTGCTTATGTCACTGAGCTTCGTGACATCCTGCGTGGGCTTGGCGTCAGCGATGTAAAGATGGAGCAAGGATCTCTTCGCTGCGATGCCAACGTATCTCTGCGACTAATTGGTTCTCAGAGTTTAGGTACGCGAAGTGAGACAAAGAATGTGAACTCGCTGCGAAGCGTCGAGCGCGCGGTTCGCGGGGAGATGATTCGACATGCAGAGTTATTGGATGCCGGAAAGAAAGTCGTCCAAGAAACTCGTCATTTCCACGAAGACACAGGGCTGACGACACCAGGACGTTCGAAAGAGCAGGCCGAGGATTATCGATACTTTCAAGAGCCTGACCTTGTTCCGGTGGCTCCTGATTCGAGTTGGATCGAGGAGATTCGCGCCAAACTTCCAGAGAAGCCATCGTTGCGCCGAAAGAGATTGCAGGAGAGCTGGCAGGTTCCCGATAAGGAAATGGCAGCAATGATCAATGCTGATGTTCTCGATCTTGTCGAATCAACGGTAAAACTGGGTGCAGATCCAACGCGAGCACGTGGGTGGTGGCTCGGTGAGATCGCCCGTATTGCCAATGAGAAAGAGGTTTCTGCTGGTGAGTTGCCCATCACTCCAGCCGATGTCAGCGAAGTTGTCGCTCTTATTGTTGCGGGGGAGCTGACCGATAAATTAGCGCGACAAGTCGTCGAAGGTGTCATCAGTGGTGAAGGTCGACCAAGAGAGATCATCGACAAGCGCGGCATCAAAGTCGTCTCCGATGATTCAGCGTTGATGGCTGCAATCGAAAAAGCAATTGCGGCTCAACCCGACGTCGCGGAGAAAGTTCGCGGTGGGCATCTTCCTGCTGCTGGTGCGCTGATTGGGGCAGTGATGAAAGAGACTAAGGGCCAAGCTGACGCCGCAAAAGTCCGTGAATTGTTATTGAAGCATTTGGGTCAAGGCTAGAAATAGAATCCCGATATGGCTGACGAGAAGAGAAATCCGATGAAGCCTCGGTCCTATCTTGTGACCGATGGATTAGAACGCGCTCCAGCCCGTGGAATGTTACGTGCGATTGGCATGACAGATGCGGATTGGGTCAAGCCTCAGATCGGAATCGCCTCATCGTGGAATGAGATCACTCCCTGCAATCTCTCCCTGGATCGTCTCGCGAAGGCTTCACGGGAAGGTGTTATCGAGGCTGGCGGATTTCCGATGCAATTCGGAACTATCTCTGTTTCCGACGGAATCTCGATGGGACATGAAGGAATGCATTTCTCTCTAGTCTCTCGTGAAGTAATCGCCGACTCGGTAGAGACAGTGATGGAAGCAGAACGTCTCGATGGAATGGTCACATTCGCTGGTTGCGATAAATCGCTTCCAGGAATGATGATGGCTGCGGCACGAATCAACGTTGCGAGCGTCTTTGTTTATGCAGGTTCCATCATGCCCGGAAAGGTCGATGGCAGAGATGTCACCATCGTCGATGCCTTCGAAGCGATTGGCGCTTGTGCTCGAGGTCTGATCAGCCAAGAAGAAGTAGACAAGATAGAACGCGCAATCTGTCCCGGCGAAGGCGCGTGTGGCGGTATGTACACCGCTAACACCATGGCATCGATCGGAGAAGCGCTGGGATTATCGCTTCCAGGGTCTGCTGCACCGCCATCTATCGATCGTCGTCGCGATGCTTATGCAAAGAAAGCAGGCGCTGCCGTCGTCGAATTGATTCGCCAAGGAATCAGGACGCGCGACATACTGACCAAGCCTGCATTCGAAAATGCCATCACAATCTTGATGGCACTCGGAGGTTCTACCAACGCCGTGCTTCATCTCTTAGCTCTTGCTCACGAAGCAAGAGTTGATCTCACCCTTGCTGATTTCCATCGCGTTGGTTCGAAAGTTCCGCTACTCGGTGATTTGAAACCCTTTGGGCGTTATGTGATGAATGACGTGGACAAAGTTGGCGGCGTGCCTGTCGTTCTCAAGGCGCTGCTTGACGCTGGTTTGATCCACGGCGATTGCCTCACTGTCACAGGCAAGACAATGGCAGAGAACTTAAAGGAGATTGCACCACCCGATCCAGATGGAGAGATTCTCAAAGCAACATCGAATCCATTGGCCAAGTCAGGCGGAATCACCATCTTGGGAGGATCACTTGTGCCCGAAGGCGCGGTCACAAAGAACGCTGGTATTGATACTGAAACTTTCGAAGGGCCAGCACGCGTCTTTGATCGAGAACAATCTGCGATGGAAGCTCTGGAAAATGGAACAATCCAAGCCGGAGATGTCGTCGTGATTCGTTATGAGGGACCAAAAGGTGGTCCTGGAATGCGCGAGATGTTGATGATTACTGGCGCTATTAAAGGTGCAGGTCTTGGTAAATCAGTTCTTCTGATCACAGATGGACGATTCTCTGGCGGAACAACGGGGCTCTGTGTTGGACACGTCGCTCCAGAAGCGGTTGATGGTGGACCGATTGCATTAGTTAACAACGGGGATCGCATTCGTATTGATATTAAGAATCGCACTCTCGATCTCCTTGTCGATGAAGCAGAACTTGCATCACGTCGAAAGAACTTCACGCCACTTCCCAATCGCTACACCTACGGCGTGCTCTCGAAGTATGCGAAGTTGGTGGGGTCTGCTTCCCGCGGGGCGGTCTGCGACTGATCTTTTGGCGATTTCAGAATGTGAGAACGCCATCTCAGGGGTTGACTACCCCCATTTAGAAACGGAATAATCCCGCCTATGACAACGAACGCCTCTTTCTCATCAGTGGTGATTCGTTGCGCGTGATCTAAGAACGAAGATCACGCGCACCCTCAGGAAACTGGGGGTTTTTTCATTAGCGGACTGAAATTGAAGATGAAGTAAAGAAAGAAGGGAGGGATCGATGAGCCAAGAAATCACGGGCGCGCAATCGCTGGTGAAATCACTCGAGCACGCTGGCGTTGATGTGATGTTTGGAATTCCAGGCGGTGCAATTCTCCCTGCTTATGATCCGATTTACGACTCGAAGATTCGACATATCTTGGTTCGACACGAACAAGGCGCCGGGCATGCGGCGACGGGATATGCCCAAGTCACCGGAAGAGTCGGAGTCTGTATTGCGACATCTGGTCCTGGTGCGACAAATCTTGTAACGCCGTTGGCTGATGCGCAGATGGATTCCGTTCCTATGGTTGCGATCACAGGACAAGTTCCAGCACCAGCGATTGGGACTGATGCATTTCAAGAGGCTGACATTCGCGGCGTCACGATGCCAATCACCAAACACAACTATCTGATCACAAATCCTGACCATATTCCTCAAGCGATAGCCGAAGCCTTCTACATCGCCGGTTCTGGTCGTCCAGGTCCGGTCTTGGTTGATATCGCCAAAGATGCATTGCAGAAGATGACGAAGTTCAACTATCCACGGTCTCTCTCACTTCTCGGTTACAAACCGCAGATTGAGCCGGATCAACAATCAATCAAAGATGCCGCGGCACTGATCGCTGAATCCAGCAAACCGGTTTTCTACATCGGTGGAGGAGTTATCAAAGCAAATGCGGCGAAACAATTAGTCCAACTTGCCGAGTTGGTCGGCGCACCAGTTGTGACGACTTTGATGGCTCGTGGAGCCTTCCCTGATAGCCACCAGCTTCATCTGGGCATGCCCGGCATGCATGGCACCGTTGCAGCGGTAACGTCGCTACAAAAGGCTGATTTGCTCATCACCCTTGGCGCTCGATTTGATGATCGCGTCACTGGAAAACTGTCGACATTCGCGGTCAATGCCAAGATCATCCATGCCGATATCGATCCGGCTGAAATCGGTAAAAATCGCTACGCAGATGTACCGATTATTGGCGATCTCGCTGCGACTATCGAAGCACTGATCCCCGCCGTTCGCGCAGAATTTGCAAAACGCAAACCTGATTTGACGACATGGTGGCGCCAGATGAATTCATTGCGCTCGACTTATCCTCTTGGATATAACGAACCGACAGATGGATCGCTTTCGCCGCAATATGTGATTGAAAGAATCGGTGCGATTACTGGACCGAATGGAATCTATGTTGCTGGAGTGGGACAGCATCAGATGTGGGCTTCTCAATTCATCAAATATGAGAACCCACGAACCTGGTTGAACTCTGGTGGGTTGGGAACGATGGGATATGCCGTTCCTGCTGCGATGGGTGCCAAGGTCGGCGCGCCGGATACCCCGGTTTGGGCAATCGATGGTGATGGATGTTTCCAGATGACAAATCAAGAACTTGTGACGTGCGCCCTGAACAATATTCCAATCAAAGTGGCGATCATCAACAACGAGAGTCTGGGGATGGTTCGCCAATGGCAGACGCTCTTCTATCAATCACGTTATTCCAATACCGATCTCCATTCGAAGCGAATTCCAGATTTTGCGAAGTTGGCAGAAGCGATGGGTTGCGTCGGTTTGCGATGTGAAAGCAAAGGCGATGTCGATCGCATCATCAAGGAAGCCAATTCCATCAACGATGCACCGGTCGTTGTCGATTTCAACGTTCATCGTGACGCGATGGTCTGGCCGATGGTTGCTGCTGGAACATCCAACGATGACATCATGATTGCCCGTGAAATGGCGCCGGATTGGGATTCGCAGGAGTTATAACTATGGCCCAACACACTCTTTCTGTCCTGGTTGAAAACAGCCCAGGCGTGCTGGCACGCGTTGCTGGTCTTTTCGCTCGTCGCGGCTACAACATTGATTCCCTTGCTGTTGGCCCGACCGAGAATCCAACGATTTCGAGAATGACCATCGTGCTCAATCTTGAAGGTCATGCCCTTGATCAAGTCAGCGCCCAACTCTTCAAGCTGGTCAACGTCATCGGCATCCAAGAGATGAAATCTGGCGACTCACACCAGCGCGAATTGCTCTTTGTGAAAGTAAAGAGAAATGGCGATTCAAAAGCCATCTCCGAACTTGCTTCGAGATATAACGGTCGCATCGTTGATGAGGGAGATTCCACGGTCACTATCGAAGCGATTGGAACTAGCAAGGATCTTGAGAGTTTGCTCAAGTCGCTTCAGAGTTTCGGCATCAGAGAACTGGCCCAATCAGGCTTGATTGCGATGGAAAAAGGGGATGCGACTCTGGTGGAACGAACCCTGAGCGAAACTGGACTTGCAACGTCAGAGAGCCATAGTCAAACCGCGGATTACCAGAATTAAGACCAGAAAAATAACGAGAAAAGGAAAAAGGAGATAACGTGGCAACGATCTATCACGAAGAGGACGCAGATCTCTCTGTCATCCAAGGCAGAAAAGTCGCAGTCATCGGTTATGGCTCACAAGGTCATGCGCACGCGCTCAATCTCCGAGATAGCGGTGTTGATGTTCGCGTCGGTTTAGCCGAAGGATCGAAATCTCGCGCGAAGGCCGAGCAAGAAGGTTTGCGCGTAGTCACTGTTGCTGAAGCGGTAAAAGAGGCAACTGTGATTATGTTGCTTGCACCAGACCACAAGCAGCGTCATATCTATAAGGAATCTATTGAGCCAAATCTCAAAGCAGGCGATGCACTTTTCTTTGGGCATGGATTCAATATTCGTTTCGGATATATCAAGCCACCGACCAATGTCGATGTCTGCATGGTTGCACCGAAGGGTCCAGGACATCTCGTCCGTCGTGAATTCGCAGCCGGTCGTGGAGTCCCAGATATCGTCGCGGTAGAACAAGACGCCACAGGTAGTGCTTGGCCGCTGACGCTCTCGTATGCAAAGGCGATCGGTGGACTTCGAGCTGGAGCGATTCTGACGACATTTACTGAAGAGACCGAGACTGATCTCTTTGGCGAACAATCCGTCCTTTGCGGCGGTGCATCACAGCTAGTGATGTATGGATTCGAGACTTTGGTTGAGGCTGGTTACCAACCCGAAGTTGCATATTTTGAATGTCTCCACGAACTCAAGTTGATCGTTGATCTGATGTACGAAGGTGGCATCGCAAAGCAGCGTTGGTCAGTGTCAGACACCGCTGAATATGGGGATTACATCAGTGGCCCGCGCGTGATTGATCCACGAGTCAAAG
>CAZGMF010000012.1:25061-28513 GCA_964526795.1 uncultured Clavibacter sp. | reverse complement strand
ATCTTCGATGATCTTGAGCCCAATTCACTGGATATCGCTGTTCTGGAATCGCTACCTCGCGCCATTCGCACCAGGATTGTGCGGAAAGCGATTTATCTCGCAGGAGCCCCATCAGGATCGCTGAATTCTGAGCATATTGAGGCTGTTGAGGCGCTGGTCACAGCGTGGAAGGGGCAAGGCCCAGTCTCACTTCCTGGGGGTGTGACCGTTACCCGAATTTCGGGCAGACTTTCGCTCTCTTAACGCGGTCGAGAAGCGGGCAGAAAGGCATCTCAGTGGATCTGGAATCAGTTCGAAGCGAGATTGAACGCGTCATCGTTTCGGAAGTCGATCTGCAGAATCGTCTCCGCGAAATTGCTCGACAGATTGAAAATGATTATCGCGATAAAGATCTGTTACTTGTCGGAGTTCTCAAAGGCGCCGTTATGGCGATGGCTGACCTCTCTCGTTACATCAATCGCCATGTCGAGATGGATTGGATGGCGGTCTCATCCTATGGATCGGGGACAAAATCGACTGGAGTTGTACGGATCCTGAAAGACCTCGACAAGGACATCACTGGTCGCAACGTTCTGATTGTGGAAGATATCGTTGACACTGGACTTACTTTGGATTGGATGAAGACCAACCTCGAATCGCGCGGCGCAAAGAATGTCGAGATCATGACTGTGCTTCGCAAACCCGAATCGGCGATGGTCAAGGTAGATGTGAAATATGTTGGCTTTGATATTCCGAAAGATTTTGTCATTGGTTATGGACTTGATTTCAATGAGAAGTACCGCAACCTTCCCTTCATCGCTGTGCTTGCTAAGCACATGTACGAGTAACTATGGCTGACGAGAAGAAGCCAAGTAAGTTCAAAAATCCGCTCCCGCCGGTGAAAAATCCGCGGATGCAGCGGTTGACCCGTCGACCACTTTTCTGGATCTTGGTGGCGATTCTTGCCGTCACTATCTTCGGCCAGATCTCCTCGAGCAGTAACCAATACACCAAAGTCGAGACCTCCCAGGTCATGGCCGCCATCACTCGCGGCGATGTTCAAGCTGCCCAGATCGTCGATGGCGATCAGATCGTCAGAGTCGTACTCAAACCTGGAAAAGCTATTAATGGTTCGACGAAGGTCCAAGCCGAGTACGTCCAAGGCCAAGAACCCATCATCGTCAACCTTCTAACGGCTAATCCGCCGCCAGAGGAATGGGATGTCAAGGTTCCCAAGACCAACATCTTCATCTCCATTCTTTTTACTCTCGGACCGATACTTCTTCTCTTCTTCTTACTCATGTTCTTCATGGGACAAGCCCAAGGCGGATCTCGCGTCTTTAACTTCGGACGTTCGCGCGCGAAGTTGCACTCCAATGAAGTTCCACAAGTCACGTTCGCCGATGTTGCTGGCGCTGATGAAGCAATCGAAGAATTCAAAGAGATCAAAGATTTTCTTGCTGACTCAAAGAAGTACCAGGAGATCGGCGCCAAGATTCCCAAGGGCGTTCTTCTCTTTGGCCCGCCGGGAACCGGAAAGACACTTCTTGCTCGTGCGGTTGCCGGTGAAGCCAAGGTTCCTTTCTATTCCATCTCAGGTTCAGATTTCGTGGAGATGTTTGTTGGTGTTGGTGCAGCGCGAGTACGCGATCTCTTCAACCAAGCTAAGGCAAATTCACCATCGATCATCTTCGTCGATGAGATCGATGCTGTCGGTCGTCATCGTGGCGCGGGCCTTGGTGGCGGTCATGATGAACGCGAACAGACCCTCAATCAGTTACTTGTCGAAATGGATGGCTTTGAACCACATGACCAAGTCATCTTGATTGCTGCAACAAATCGCCCCGATATTCTCGATCCTGCTCTGCTACGTCCAGGTCGATTCGACCGTCAGATCGGATTGGATCGTCCCGATGTTCGTGGTCGAGAAGCAATCATGAAAGTCCACGCGAAGAACAAGCCATTGGAGAAAGAGATTGATCTCCTTGCGATTGCACGCCGAACTCCAGGTTTCACCGGTGCAGATCTCTCCAACATGCTCAATGAAGCAGCGCTTCTGACTGCGCGCAACAATCGAAAGTTGATTACTCGTGATGATATTGATGAGGCCATCGATCGCGTCATGGCTGGACCGCAGCGTAAATCAAGGCTTATGAGCGAGGAAGAGCGTCGAGTGACGGCCTATCACGAAGGTGGCCACGCCCTTGTTGCGCATGCACTGCCACATACAGATCCGGTTCATAAGATCACAATCATGCCGCGCGGCCATGCCCTCGGTTACACAATGGTTCTTCCTGATGAGGATAAGTACTCGACAACACGTAATCAGATGCTCGATCAACTTGCTTACACCATGGGCGGTCGCGCTGCGGAAGAGTTGGTCTTCCATGATCCAACCACGGGTGCTTCGAATGACATCGAGAAGGCAACAGTTCTTGCCCGCGCGATGGTCACGCAGTACGGAATGACGGAGAAACTTGGCGCAATCAAACTTGGTACCAGTGATTCAGCGCCATTCTTAGGTCGCGATTATGGCCACCAACGTGACTACTCTGAAGAGGTTGCCTCGCAGATCGATGATGAGATTCGTGGATTGATTGAAACGGCACATCATGAGGCCTATGAAATCTTGGTTGAGAATCGATCGACTCTAGATGCACTCGTCGAAGAGTTGATGGAGAAAGAGACGCTTCAAAAGGAAGAGATCGAAGCGATTTTCAAGAATGTTGCTCCTCGGCCGAAACGTCCGGCTTGGACTGGTTCTTCCGAGCGCATTCCTTCTCGAATCCCACCGGTGGAGATTAAGAAAAGAAATCACGAAGCAGGTGGAGAGAAGCCCAAGCGCAAGAAGAAAGCTTCGTCTTCCTAATGACAAAGAAGTTCGATCACGAGCGCGCAGAGCGTGCGGTGCGCGAACTGCTGGAAGCAATCGGCGAGGATCCCAATCGAGAGGGATTGAAGGAAACTCCTGCACGCGTCGCACGGGCGATGGCTGAGAACTTCCGTGGCCTCTTTCAAGAACCAAGTCAGATCTTCACCTCAACCTTCGATATCGGACATGAAGAGCTGGTCATCGTTCGAGATATCGAGGTTTATTCGCATTGTGAGCATCATTTGACGCCATTTCATGGGGTGGCACATATCGGCTATATCCCGGGAAATAGCGGAAAGGTGACCGGACTTTCCAAACTCGCTCGCTTGGTTGATGTCTTTGCCAAGCGCCCTCAGGTCCAAGAGCGACTGACGACTCAGATCGCTGATGCGATCATGGAACATCTAGAACCCGGTGGGGTGATTGTGATCATCGATTGCGAACATCTCTGTATGTCGATGCGCGGAGTTCAAAAATCTCAAGCACGCACCATCACAAGCGCCGTTCGAGGAATGCTCCGAGATCCTGCAACTCGCGCTGAGGCAATGTCACTTATTACAACGAAGTAAGGATTGAAGAAGATGCAGAACCAGCGGACTCT
>CAZGMF010000012.1:22510-24961 GCA_964526795.1 uncultured Clavibacter sp. | reverse complement strand
TGTCACTTATTACAACGAAGTAAGGATTGAAGAAGATGCAGAACCAGCGGACTCTCGTGATGGGAATCCTGAATATCACACCCGATTCTTTCGCTGACGGCGGGCGACATTATTCAATGGAGGATGCGCTGGCCCGTGCCACGATGATGATTGATGAGGGAGTGGACATCATTGATATCGGTGGTGAGTCCACCAAACCAGGTTCCGAACGGATCACAGAGGCAGAAGAAGAGCGCCGAGTTCTACCGGTGCTTGCGAAGTTAGTAGAAAGTAAAGTGCAGATCTCCATCGACACAACGCGCGCTGCTATCGCCAAGAAGGCGATCGATCTTGGCGTGCACTATGTCAACGATGTCAGTGGCGGTCTTGCCGATGAGGCGATGTACGGTTTGATCGCATCGCACCCCAAGGTCCAATACATCATCATGCATTGGCGCGGGCATTCGAAGAATATGCAGGAGCTAGCTAGATATGACGATGTAGTTCGCGAAGTTCGGGAAGAGTTGGAAGCGCGAATAGATGCGGCAATCGAAGCAGACGTGAGTCCAGATCAGATCATCATCGATCCTGGAATCGGTTTTTCGAAGTTGCCCGAACATAACTGGGAGTTGCTCAGAAACCTTGATCGGCTAGCAATTCTGGGCTACCCCATTCTGATTGGAGCCTCCCGAAAGCGTTTTCTCGGTGAACTCGTAGGGGCGAGTGATCCTGATCAACGTGAAAATGCATCGATTGCCGTGACGGCAATGGTGGCCAAGCAACGGGTTTGGGGTGTGCGTACTCATTCGGTAAAACCCCATCGTGACACGATCGCGACTGTAGAAGCGATGCAACGGGATAAGGTGGAAAAGTGAGCGACAAGATCATCGTCAATGGGATTGAAGCGCATGGCTATCACGGCTACTTTGATTTCGAACGTGAAGCGGGACAACCCTTCGTCGTTGATGCAGAGCTCTCCCTTGATCTCCGCGAATCAGGGAGAAAAGATGAATTGACAGCGAGCGTGGATTATAACGACCTCTGTATCTTGATTCATAATGAGATCAAGGGTCCACCGGTGAAGATCGTCGAAGCGCTGGCAGAACGCATTACATCGAAGATTCTCGCGGCATATCCGATAGTTGAAGAAGTGAAGTTGACGATTCACAAGCCTCGCGCTCCGATTACCGTTCCGTTCGGAAGTATCTCTATCTCTATTAAACGATCACGATGAAAGTTGTTATCGCCCTCGGTGCCAACCTGGGTGACCCAAAGCGACAACTTGCCCTGGCTATAGATTCACTCCGCGATCATGTAACGATCGAGAAGATCTCTTCGTTCTATGAGACTGAACCTTTTGATGTACCTGATCAGCAGCCGACTTATATCAACGCTGTGCTCTTAGGTGAGACAGAACTCAAACCTGGTGACTTGATGAAAGAGTTGCTGAAGATTGAAAGCGCCTTGGGACGTCAGCGCGCTTTTCCTAATGCTGCTCGAACAATTGATCTGGACATCATCGACTATGGCGGTTACTTCCTTGAAAGTAATGAGTTGGTGCTTCCGCATCCTCGCGCTCATCTTCGAAGATTCGTTCTCGAACCTTGGTTGGAGATCGATTCGGAGGCGCTCCTTCCGGGTAAAGGTCTGGTTCGAGAACTTTTGGCGTCCTTGAACTAAGCGAAGTAGACTGCGCGTCGAAGCCTGGTACCCCACGCGGACTGGAGCCAACAATGAAAGTAATGCAGCGCCTCGATGAGATCCATCGTCCTTGCGCGTTCGTTCCCACGATGGGCGCACTTCATGCTGGGCACCAGTCGCTTATCCAACTCGCGCGGAACTATTGTGAAGAAGTCGTCGTTTCAATCTTCGTCAATCCACTGCAATTCGAAAATAGTGAAGATTTTGAGAAATATCCGATATCTCCAGAGCGAGACGCAGAGATTGCTCGCGATGCCGGCGCAACAGTTCTCTGGCGTCCTTCTTACGATGAGATCTATCCAGAGGGTTATCAAAGATTGAAGGCTGGTCCAGTAGGCGAAATATTTGAAGGCGCATCGCGTCCCGGTCACTTTGATGGAGTTGTCACTGTCGTCAATCGACTTTTCGAGATTGTTCAACCACGATATGCGATATTTGGCGAGAAGGATTTTCAACAACTCTTCCTGATACGCCAGATGAGTTCCAACCTCCATCCAGAAGTTGAGATTATTGCGGCGCCTACTATTCGCGAAAGTTCTGGCTTGGCGATGTCGTCACGGAACATGCGTTTGGGAAGTAGCGGTAGAGGCGCTGCAGATGTCATCTCTCGATCGCTTAACTCCGCGACAGAAGTCGAAGAACTCATCGAGATGAAGCAGCGACTTTCTATGGTGAAATCAGAGAGCGAGTTCGTGCTCGACTACGCCGAAGTGATCGATGAGGAGACATTCCTTGTTGCAGATGAGAACACCACCCGCAAGCGCGCCATCA
>CAZGMF010000012.1:20200-22410 GCA_964526795.1 uncultured Clavibacter sp. | reverse complement strand
GATGAGGAGACATTCCTTGTTGCAGATGAGAACACCACCCGCAAGCGCGCCATCATCGCGGGCTGGATCGATGGTGTTCGCCTGATTGACAATATGGCGATGAAGAGATCGTTGGTGCGTTCATGAGATTACGCGCACCCCAACCTGGGTGGACTGCCCAAGCAGATGTCGTTGTGATTGGTTCTGGCGTCGCTGGTCTCACAACAGCATTGCACATTCGCTCTCACAATCTCTCCGTCATGCTGGTGACCAAATCTTCGGTCGATGAAGGCTCAACAAAGTGGGCCCAAGGCGGAATCGCTGCAGCCCTTGGTCCAGGTGATTCTCCAGCCCAACACGAACATGACACCTTGGTAGCCGGCGCGGGTCTGTGCGATCTGCCTGCGGTCAAAGTGTTGGTTAGTGAAGGTCCGGAAGCGGTTCGAAAGTTAATCGCGCGAGGCGCAGTCTTTGATCGATCAGAAACGGGCGAGATTGCATTGACGCGCGAAGGCGGTCATTTGCGCAATCGAATCTTGCATGCTGGTGGCGATGCCACTGGGGCTGAAGTATCTCGCGCGTTGTTAGCAGCGGTATCGCAAGATCCGGGAATCGAAGTCATCGAACACGCACTCGTTCTTGATGCGCTGAAAGGTGCATCTGGTCGAGTTTGCGGCGTAACACTTCACGTCATTGGCGAAGGAACGCGAGATGGTGTCGGTCAAGTAAATGCTCGCGCCGTTGTTCTTGCAACAGGTGGACTCGGACAGGTTTATTCTCAAACAACGAATCCATCGGTATCCACCGGAGATGGTGTGGCACTCGCACTTCGCGCCGGTGCCGATGTTGCCGATGTCGAATTCATCCAGTTCCATCCCACTGTCTTGTACATGGGCGAGAATTCCAAAGGCCAACAACCACTCATCAGTGAAGCAGTGCGCGGGGAAGGAGCCTTCCTTGTCAATGACAGCGGCGAAAGATTTATGTCGGCCATCCATCCGCTTGCTGATCTTGCACCACGTGATGTTGTCGCAAAAGAAATCTCGCGCCAGATGGCGGCAAGTGGTGCGAAACATGTCTGGCTTGATGCGAGATCAATCAAGGATTTTGCCGAGCGTTTCCCAAATATCTACGCCTCATGTCGCAACATCGATATTGATCCGCTTCAAGACTTGATTCCAGTTGCGCCAGCTTCGCATTATGCATCGGGCGGAGTTCGCACAGATCTCAATGGACATAGCTCAGTTCCTGGCCTTTATGCCGTGGGCGAAACAGCCTGCACCGGAGCTCATGGTGCAAATCGCCTGGCATCGAATTCACTTCTCGAAGGCTTGGTCTTTGGCGCAAGAATCGCTGAAGATATCGCTCGTTCACTTCCGGAATGGGAGAGCCCGATTCCACAGAGTGGTGTTGAGATCTTGATATCTCCATCGGTGCGCGGCGATATCCAACGTTCGATGTCCAAGGGTGCAGCGGTGGTGCGTTCAGAGAGTTCGCTCAAAGAAACGCTCTGGACTCTCGATAAGTTGAGAAAAGCGACGACGATTTTTGCAAACGTCGATGCTTGGGAGACCACCAACCTCTATTTTCTCTCCACCGCAATCGCACGTTCGGCGCTTGAGCGAACTGAATCGCGCGGTTCGCACTGGCGCGAAGATCATCCAGAGACATCACAGCAATGGGAGAAGAGAGTCCACCAATCCATCGCTACAGATGGAACATGGAGCACAACATTTGAGGAGGTGTTCGGTGACCTCAGCCTCGCTCATTAACCAGATTGAGAAAGCTGGTTTGAAATTGGATCTCATCGAAGCCCGATCAACTCAAGCACTTGCCGAGGATGTTCGTGGCGGAGATATCACCTCTCTTGCGACCGTGCCTTCTGATCAGATCACTTCAGCTCGTTTCACTGCTCGACAGGCGGGTGTTGTGACCGGAGTTCTTGTTGCAACCGTCGTTCTCGAGGAATGTGGAATAACGAATTATCAAATCAAGAAATCGGATGGCGATGCAGTCAAACCAGGTGATGTCATCATCGAGTGCGAAGGACCGACGCGAGCGATCTTGTTGGCTGAACGCACTGCGCTTAATTTCCTCACCCATCTCTCTGGAATTGCCACCCTTACCAGGAAGTGGACCGATGCGATCTCAGGCACCAGAGCGAAAGTTCGCGATACCAGGAAGACGATTCCTGGCCTTCGAGAGCTTGAGAAATATGCAGTTCGGATGGG
>CAZGMF010000012.1:0-20100 GCA_964526795.1 uncultured Clavibacter sp. | reverse complement strand
CCAGGAAGACGATTCCTGGCCTTCGAGAGCTTGAGAAATATGCAGTTCGGATGGGTGGCGGTGAGAACCATCGAATGACATTGAGCGATGCGGCTTTAATCAAAGACAATCACATCGCAGCCGTTGGCTCACTCAAACTTGCAGTGGAGAGAGTGCGCGAAGAGTTTCCAGGTACCGCAATTGAAGTTGAAGTCGATAATTTGGATCAACTCAAAGAAGCGCTACAACTCAAAGTAGAGATGGTTTTGCTCGACAACATGTCGATTGAGCAGACGAAAGAAGCCGTCACGCTCGCTCAAGGTTCGCAAACAAAACTTGAATCTTCCGGCGGTCTCTCCCTAGAAACTGCCGCTGCTTATGCAGCGACCGGTGTTGATTATCTTGCCGTTGGTGCGCTTACTCATTCTGCCCCAGCCCTTGATATCGGATTGGATTTCTAATGCTGCTCACCGTTGATATCGGAAATACCAACACCGTTCTTGGCATCTTCCATCAAGAGGAGATGATTGATACCTGGCGCGTGAAGACAGATGCGCGCGATACCGCCGACGAACTCTGGCTGCAATGGCGCTCCCTGATCGATGGTTACACCATCTCAGGTCTCTCGGTCTGTTCGACTGTTCCTGCGGTGTTACGCGAAGCGCGCTCGATGATCGATTCCTATTTCCGCGATATCCGAGTCACCATCATCGAACCAGGCGTGAAGACGGGAGTTCCGTTGCTGGTTGATAACCCAAAAGAGATTGGCGCCGATCGCATCGTGAACACTCTTGCCGCTCATGCACTCTACGGAAAAGATGGCGCTGCAATCGTGGTTGATTTTGGAACATCAACAAACCTAGATGTGGTTTCACCTAAAGGTGAATTCCTTGGTGGCGCACTCGCACCCGGAATTGAGATCTCTGTGGAAGCACTTGCGGCACGCGCCGCTCAACTTCGCAAAGTCGAATTAGTGAAACCTCGATCTGTGATCGGAAAGAACACGGTAGAAGCGCTGCAATCCGGCACTATCTATGGCTTTGCTGGTCAAGTTGATGGATTGGTCAATCGCATCTGCGACGAATTAGAGGAGCTTTATCCAGAGAACGAGAAGATTTCCGTTATTGCAACGGGAGGATTAGCACCGCTTGTTATCGGCATCAGTGAGACTATTGAATTCCATGAACCAGATCTGACCTTGATCGGGCTACGACTGGTCCATGAACGCAACGGATAAGTAGTCAGTGGATAGACTCCGTTCATTATGACGGAGCAGAACGACCTTCCCGAACAACTCCGAATTCGACGTGAAAAGCGCGATGCGATCATCGCTCGCGGATCATCTGCTTATCCAGTCCACGTCCCTCGCACCGCTTCGCTCAAGGAGATTCGTGAGCGTTTCAAAGATCTCGCTACTGATTCACCAACAGGGGTGATTGAGAGCGTTACCGGAAGAATCATCTTCAAGCGAGATACCGGCAAACTTTGCTTTGCGACGTTGCGCGAAGGAGATGGAACCGAACTTCAGGCGATGTTCTCACTGGATAAAGTCGGCGAATCCCAACTTGAACAATGGAAGACCGAGATAGATCTCGGCGATATTGTGAGTGTGACCGGCGAGATCATCACTTCCAAGCGCGGTGAACTCTCCGTCCTTGCCACCACATTTCAACTTGCCTCAAAATCTTTACGACCACTTCCCAACGAACACAATCCCTTAAGCGAAGAGACACGGGTGCGACTTCGATATGTCGATCTCATCGTCAGGCCTGAAGCTCGCCAGATCGCACGCACTCGACCGCGAGTATTGAATTCATTGAGAAAGACTTTTGAGAAGCGCGACTTCCTGGAAGTCGAAACTCCGATGCTTCAAGTGATGCACGGTGGCGCGGCGGCGCGCCCCTTTAAGACCTTCTCGAATGCCTATGACATGGAGCTTTTCTTGCGTATTGCTCCGGAACTCTTCCTCAAGCGTTGCGTTGTTGGCGGTCTGGAGCGAGTCTTTGAGATCAATCGCAACTTCCGAAACGAAGGCGCCGACTCGAGCCACTCACCTGAGTTTGCGATGCTGGAGATGTATTGGGCCTATGCAGATTGGCGCGATATGAAGGCCCTGACGCAGGAGCTGATTCAGAACGCAGCGAAAGATGTCTTCGGTTCTCATTCGGTGACGCATCACGACGGTAGCGTGCATGATCTCGGCGGCCAATGGCGCGAAGTTGATTTCTATCAAGCGATCTCATCCAAGGTCGGAACAGATGTCACATCGGATTCAAGTTACGACGATCTGAAGAAGATCGCACATCAGATCGGCTTAAAGATCGATCCCAAGTGGATTCGCGGCAAACTCGCGGAAGAGATCTTTGAGAATGTCTATAAAGACGAACTGAAAAAACCTACATTCGTCATGGGTTATCCCGTCGATACCTCGCCTTTAGTTCGTGAACATCGTGAAATCAAAGGGATTGTCGAGAAGTGGGATCTCTATGTCGATGGTTTCGAACTTGCTACCGGATATTCAGAGTTGATCGATCCTGTGATTCAAAGGGAGCGATTGATCGAGCAGGCAAAATTGGGCGCCCAAGGCGATCTGGAAGCGATGCAACTCGATGAGGATTTCTTGCGCGCAATGGAGCACGGAATGCCACCGATGGGCGGTGTTGGAATGGGAATTGATCGATTATTGATGGCCCTGACTGGTCTTGGTATTCGCGAGACGATTCTTTTCCCCTTGGTAAAACCAGAGGAATCATGAGCGCGCATATTCGCCCTGCGAAGACCAGCGATATCAAAGCGATCCGTTCAATTATCGATCTTTATGCACTGCAACGACGCGTTCTAGCAAAAGAAACGGTCATGCTCTATGAGGATGTCCAAGAATTCTTCGTCGCGGAAATCGAAGGGAAAGTGATTGGTTGTGGCGCACTCCACGTTCTCTGGGAAGATCTTGGCGAAGTAAGAACTGTTGCAGTATTGGAGGAACATCGAAGCAAAAAGATTGGTCACCAACTTCTCTCAGCAATTATTGAGCGAGCTCGCAACCTCGGATTGAAACGACTCTTTTGTTTGACTTTCGAAACGAAATTCTTCGGCGGACATGGGTTCAAAGAAATCCAAGGTGCGCCAGTCGAACCTGATGTCTATGCGCAGCTCTTACGTTCTTATGATGAAGGTATCGCTGAGTTCCTCGATCTCGAAAGCGTCAAGCCGAATACCCTGGGCAATACCCGCATGCTCTTAGTTCTCGAATAAAAGGTCCTTGAATAACCGGGCATAAAATCCATCATCCTGTGGTTGTACCCCTCAACACGTCCCATATCTTGACTGGAAATATTGATCTCGCTCCATCAGGCGGGGTCTTATACGCTAGGCGCAAGATAGTTCGGAACCACCAGTTCGAAAAGTACGAGGAGCATCGCCCATGTTTGAGCGCTTTACCGATCGAGCCCGCCGCGTCGTTGTCTTGGCGCAAGAAGAGGCTCGCATGCTCAACCACAATTACATCGGAACCGAACACATCCTCCTTGGTCTGATCCACGAGGGTGAAGGCGTTGCAGCAAAAGGCCTTGAATCTCTCGGAATTTCTCTCGAAGCAGTCCGCTCACAAGTTGAAGAGATCATCGGTCAAGGTCAGCAAGCACCATCCGGACATATTCCTTTTACTCCGCGAGCAAAGAAAGTTCTCGAACTTTCACTTCGCGAAGCGCTCCAACTTGGACACAACTACATCGGAACTGAACACATCCTCCTTGGTTTGATTCGCGAGGGTGAAGGTGTGGCCGCCCAAGTTCTCGTCAAGCTTGGCGCAGATTTGAATCGTGTTCGCCAACAAGTCATCCAACTTCTCTCCGGTTACCAAGGCAAAGAAGCGGTCACCTCTGGCGCACCAGAAGGGCAGCCATCTACCTCCCTTGTTCTCGATCAATTCGGACGAAATCTCACTGCCGCTGCTCGCGAAGGAAAATTAGATCCTGTTATCGGACGCGAAAAAGAGATCGAGCGAGTGATGCAGGTTCTCTCACGACGCACGAAGAACAATCCAGTTTTGATCGGTGAGCCAGGTGTCGGTAAGACCGCCGTTGTTGAAGGTCTTGCTCAAGCAATCGTGAAGGGCGATGTCCCAGAAACATTGAAGGGAAAGCAGCTCTATTCACTCGATCTTGGCGCCTTGGTCGCGGGCTCACGTTATCGCGGTGATTTTGAAGAGCGATTGAAGAAAGTCTTGAAGGAGATCCGCACGCGCGGTGACATCATTCTTTTCATCGATGAAATTCATACTCTGGTTGGCGCAGGTGCAGCAGAAGGCGCGATTGATGCAGCCAGCATATTGAAGCCAATGCTCGCCCGCGGAGAACTCCAGACCATCGGTGCCACAACCCTTGATGAATATCGCAAACACCTCGAGAAGGATGCGGCGTTAGAGCGACGATTCCAGCCAATCCAAGTCAACGAACCATCTGTGGCTCACACCATCGAGATTCTCAAAGGACTTCGCGATCGTTACGAATCGCATCACAAGGTTTCCATCAATGATGACGCCATCGTGGCAGCTGCAACTCTGGCTGATCGTTATGTCTCCGATCGATTCTTGCCAGATAAGGCGATTGATCTTCTTGATGAAGCAGGTTCGCGGCTTCGCATCCGTCGCATGACTGCACCCCCAGAACTCCGTGAATTCGATGACAAGATCGCTGAAGTCCGCAAGGAAAAAGAATCAGCAATCGACGGACAAGATTTCGAGAAGGCCGCATCACTTCGCGATAAAGAGAAACAACTCATCGCCGAGAAATCCGAGCGCGAGAAGTCGTGGAAAGCTGGAGATCTCGATGTTGTTGCAGTAGTTGATGAAGAGTTGATCGCAGAAGTACTTTCGACCGCGACCGGAATTCCAGTCTTCAAACTTACTGAGGCTGAGACTTCGCGACTGCTTCGCATGGAAGATGAACTCCACAAGCGAGTCATCGGCCAAGACCAAGCGATCAAAGCGCTCTCCCAAGCAATTCGCCGCACTCGCGCAGGATTGAAAGATCCACGACGTCCAGGCGGATCATTTATCTTCGCCGGTCCATCAGGTGTTGGAAAGACGGAACTCTCACGCACGCTCGCCCAATTCCTCTTCGGCGATGCTGATGCATTGATCCAACTTGATATGTCGGAGTACTCCGAGAAGCACACCGCTTCACGACTTTTTGGCGCGCCTCCCGGCTATGTTGGTTATGACGAAGGTGGACAACTCACTGAGAAAGTCCGACGTCGACCATTCTCTGTCGTTCTCTTTGATGAGATCGAAAAAGCACATCCAGATATCTTCAATTCATTGCTCCAGGTGCTTGAAGAAGGTCGTCTGACTGATGCGCAAGGTCGCCAGGTAGATTTCAAGAACACCATCATCATCATGACCACCAACCTCGGCACCCGCGATATTTCAAAGTCGCTCTCGCTGGGCTTCACCAATGTCAATGATGCGCTCGGAAATTATGAGCGGATGAGAAACAAGGTCTCCGATGAGTTAAAGACTCACTTCCGACCAGAGTTCTTGAACCGTATTGACGATGTCATCGTCTTCCACCAGCTCTCCGAAGAAGAAATCATCCGGATCGTCGATCTGATGGTTGCAAATCTCGAACTGCGCTTGAAAGAAAAAGATATGGGTATCGAACTCACCGCTACCGCAAAGCAGATCTTGGCAAAACGGGGTTATGACCCAGTCCTTGGTGCTCGACCATTACGTCGAACCATCCAACGCGAGATCGAAGATGCGCTATCAGAGAAGATTCTCTTCGGTGAAGTGAAGGCCGGCCAGATCGTCTTGATCGATGTTGAAGGCGAAGAAGGCAAAGAAACCTTCACATTCAAAGGCACCCCACGCGAGGCTCTTCCAGATACTCCGGAAGAGATCGCCGAGGCGCCGACGAAGTAATTCGTCGTCTAGTTCGGTAACTCGATTTCGATTCGATTGCCGCTTTTCTTACGCTCGTATTGATAAGAAAGGATCTGCACGAAGTTATCGCGTTCAATGCAGGACAAAGAAGTCAAATCTGATTCGTTTCATCACCGGTATATCTCTCTTCTGTGCCCAACATCCAGAATGAGAATTAACAGTTTCTCAGACCGGATCACATAGATGATACGGATCTTCCCAAGTCTTATTCGGAGGTATTTGCTCCCTTTTAATCTCTTTACTGCCGGTGGGCGAGGATTGGTTTTTAAAAGTTCTAACACGGCTTGAACTTCTCGTATTTCTGCTTTTTGCAATTTACTCAGGCTCTTACGAGCACGAGCTGTTAATTCAATTTGATAGATCACTTAGATCAATCCCAATTCTTTCTTCACCTTCTCCCATGGAATTGCAGGGTCTTTATCCTTTATCGATAGATCGGCTGCCTCTATGTCATCAAGTTCCTCCACTGCCTCAATGAATTCTTCATACATTTCATAACTAATGATGACGGATTCAGGCTTGCCATGTTTTGTTACCACGATGGGCTCTTTCTGTGATTTGCGTATTATGGAGGGCAAATCTTGCCGTGCATCGGTAATCGAAAATTCCTTCATCCACAGGAGTGTACAGATGGCAAAAGAAAATGTACAGATTCAAAGTTGGATGACTTTTCAACCAACGGTGAGATTGTGAACTGTGCGTCGATCTTCGCGATGGTCGAAGAGCGAATTAGCGCAGAATGTTGACGGCGCGAGCAACTACGAGACCGATTGTCATCAAGGAGATTATTGATTGGACCATCATCAACATCTTTGCAAAGCGGGTAAGTGGAAGAACATCGGTCGGGCTAAATGCCGAGGCGTTTGTGAATGAGGTATAGAGATAATCAAAGTAATTTGGCTCCCATTTTGAGCCACCGAGAGCAGCATCCTGCATTTGAGGAAAATAGAAATCAGGATGAAGCTGACGCGCTTCAGCTCGTGCACCGGGCCCGCCCCGGTCTAGCTCCCAGAACCAGAGACTAAAGACGACGATATTCGCTATCCAGATTGAGCCTCCGGAGAGAAGTAATTCGTTCGGGGATTTGATCCCACTTGTCATCAAAAGTTGGATAAGTAGAAAGAGCGATGCGATGTTGGAGAGCGTCATCACCGAAGTCAGCACAATGCCGAGAGTGCGTACTTTGACGCGATGTTTGCTGATGCGGCCTGGCGAACTTAGAAAGAGTCCGATGAGAAGTAAACCTTCAATCAAGCAAATCTCACTTTGGAACTTCATCGAAAGTCGATCGGGAAGGAGGAATTGGAGTGTGATCACAATCAGTACAACAATCAACACCGGAACGCGATGTTCTCCAGCGCTTCGCCGATGCCAGTGAGGAATCGAATGCGAATGATGCTCGCTCATAGATTCATCATAAACCTCAGCACTGACGATTCTTAGAAGTCAAATCCATAAGTAATTTCTTTTCACAGCATCAGCAGTACGGAATTTACCGAGAAGGTGCGCAATTTATCTTGCGCACCTGCCCCGGTAGCTCAATGGATAGAGCGCCCACCCGCTAAGTGGGAGGTTATCGAATCGAAACCGTTTCGGGGCGGTGAATCACAAAAGGGCTCTTGCAAAGAGCCCTTTTGGAAAAGAAGTGACTACTCTCCGTTCACAAAAAAAGATTGCTCAATCTCGCAGTGGAAGAAATACTGACCCAATGACGGAGCGACAGAAATTCGATCTCATCAAAGAAGTAAAGGCCCCCAACAAAGTTCACTTTGAAATCCGCCGCTATCACTCCTGTGTGATGGCCGATGTGACCGTTGAAGGCGACTACGGAAACGCTGCCAACTTTGGTTTTCGCCCCCTTGTCACATATATCTCCCAGAACAACATCGCCATGACCGCCCCCGTCGTCCAAGAAGAAAAGCACTCTGGAAAATGGATCGTCTCCTTTGTCATGCCCGCCGGCGCCAAGCGTGAAGATCTCCCTCTGCCTGCAAACTCAAAAGTCACCTTGCGAACGATTCCTGAACACACGGCCGCCGCACTCTCTTTCCGCGGATACACCAGCACTGCCGCCATTACCAAGCGTGAAGCGGAATTACGTGAAGCTCTCAAACTCTCCGGAATCACAACCACGGGCCCGATGCGTATTGCTCGATTTGATCCACCATGGAAGCCGGCCTTTGCTCGGCATAACGAAGTAGTTATTTCGATTAACGACTAACTAGTTCTATTTGCGTTTCAAATCTCGATAGAAATTTTCGTGTGATCCGAAGTCAATTAATTCGAGCGTTTTGTTATCAGGGATCCAGTAGGCAATGAGAAGTTGATCTTTCTGATCTCGATACTTATGAACTCGGATTTCTCTCAAATCGCCGCGTTTGATGGGGCCGATGCTGGGATCTTTAATGATTCCCTGAATGGCGATATTGAGGGCCATTAGGTTGTTCCGATTCAACTTCTTGTATTTTCGAGCAAAAGTTGGGGTCTGGAAGACCTTCATTTCTTCATCACGAATGGAATGTCAGCCGCCTCACGAGTGGAGGTCATGAGCGACTTGATCATGGAAACTGGTAGATCGTCGTATTGCTCGGCCAATCTCCCTAGTCGGTAGTAGTACTCAATCTGCATCGGAGTGGAGCGAAGGGAGACTTCGGCATCTGCTATCGCCAGCTCAATAAGGCTCTCTGGCAATTTGATTGATCGGTGTGGCATTTCGGCTCCTTCGCTAGGTAGCAAAAGGTAGCATAAAGTGCTAGGACTTGGAAACGGGAGCGCTCCAACTAACCCAAGACGGTGCGACTTTCAAATCTGGAATTCCCGCAAAATCAAAGCGAACGGTGCATGTACCAACCGCAAGTGGCATGACAAATACCGGCCCGCCACCATTGAGCGTTGTGACAGCTTGCGGTGAATTGGTCTGGAAATTACAGACCGATGGCGTCAGCGAAGTTATCTTCATTGTGTTCCAAAGTTGTTCTGAATAAGTCCCGCGAGCATCAAGTCCCATCGTCGCCATAGGTTCCATCGGACGCACTGACACATTGATCTGGACACGACCCTTATCCATTCCATTGAGGAACATCTTCTCGCTACCAGGGTTCATAGCACCAACTACTTCCTTACCATTGATGATATTTCCAGAGATTGCCTGAAGGGTTATGGAAGCACCTGTTGGAATCGGAATGTTCGTAACTTTCGCGCTCCAATTCAGCGTTGTGGGAAGCCTGCTGGCATCTCCCGGATAATCAAATTTCAGGGTGCAAATTCCATTCGAAAGTCCGGTGACGTACGTTCTGGTCGCAGCACCGCCAGAGCGATCCCACAACTCGTTCTTCGTTACTTGGCAAACAGTTGGAGTCTGGGATGTGACTCCAAGCAGGATTGATAATCCAGATAGCCCGCTCATGATGCTCGCATCAACGGTTCCTAGAGTTGAAATGACTTGGTTTGGCCCAACACCTGCCAACGTCGTGGCGGTACTGACTTTGACCACCATCCGAGCCTTCAAGAACTTGAAGGTTGTATCAACAGCTGGCGCGGCTTCAAATCGAGAATCGCCAGCCTGGGTGGAACGAATAGTGCAGGTCCAAAATGGCGCATCGGCTAAGCGAGCTTGGCGCTGTACTGATACCGAAGTTCCCGAGCCAATCACATAGCAAATTTCAGGGGTCAGGGAAATATATGTGATCTGTAGCCCTGAACTTGCCTTAGCCGAGATTGGCTGAGATGCGTTCTTCTCCCAATCTGTCAAAGCTGTGACTGTGATGGATTGTGCTGTTTTTTGCACGGGCACTGGAGCCGGAGTTGGAGAAGGAGAAGTCGTTGGACTTGGTGAAATCACGGGAGCCGGAGAAGCAACAGGCGCGGGTGTCACAACAGGAGCCGGAGTCGGGCTTGCTACTGGTGCAGCAGTGACCGTCACCGTTCCGACAGCCTTCCAATCAGATGCTTTGTCCCATTGGTCAATCGCACGAACCATCACTGTGAATGTTCCCGGAACTGTCAGACATGGGACATTGAAATCGTTGGTCCAGATTCCGTCTTGTGCCGTTCCCGATCGGAGATACAAGGTTTCGTAATAAGTGGCAGCGCCTTGCTGATTGAAGATTCCCGCGAATGCATTCTTTACACGAGTGTCATCTTTTATTGACGCTTTGACTTCGGTTATCGCTTTACACACCACAACCGTGGATTGCGAGATCGCACCAGAAACGACGACGGGAGCCGCTGTGTCGATAACACTTGGCGCCGTAACATTAAATTCGCCAAGGACTGTCCATGCTGTCACATTCTTTGCTGCATCAATTGCAATCGCCTCGGCACGATATCGGCCGACTACCGCGTTACAAGGAACGACCCAATCGTTTCGATAGCTTCCCGAGAGCGCTGTGCCTTCAAATCGTCCGGCGTTGATCGTCGTGAGTTGGGCACCGTTTGGATCAACAATTCGCAACGTCACATTGGAAACGCCCACGTTGTCCGAAACTTTTGCAGTAACAGCGGTGAGAGTCTGACAAACCTCAAGGCTTTGAGGTGTCACAGAACCACTGATAAACACTGGTTTCTGGGTATCAGTGCTAGGAGCCGGTGTTGGTGTTGGGGAGACTGTAGGTGTCGGTGAGGTCGTTGGCGCTGGTGAAGGAACTGGAGTTGGCGACGCGGAAGGCACTGGCGTAGGCGAAGGTGTTGGTGACGCAATCGGTGTTGGTGATGCTGAAGGAGCTGGCGTTGGAGAAGGAGTCGGTGTTGGACTTGGTTTCGGTGTAGCGCTCGATGTAGGGGTTGGAGAAGCAATAGGCGTTGGAGATACTGATGGAGCAGGAGTTGGCGTCGATGTCGGTGATGCAACAGGAGTCGGAGTTGGCGTTGGAGTCGGCACAACAACATTGAGCGTTGTTGCATCTCCACCCATCAAGAATGATTGTCCACTCCATTCACCGGTGTATGGCTTCAATCGCACGAGATAGTAATAACGAGTGCTGTTTGCCAATCCAGAGATGAGAATTGATGCTGTTGTGTTGGTTGCATTACCGATCGATGTCACAGCCGGATTGAGTTTTACCTCGATCGCGCCCGGTGCCAATGTCGGATAGGTCGTATCTCCTTGGACAAGTGTTGGTGACGTTCCATAGATCACGGTCCAGTTGACGTTAGAGCCGCCACCATTGGCGACCGTCGTAATTGTGAGCTGTCCAGCGACAGAATTATCGGCACGCGTCACGAGGATCTTGGGCTGAATAGGACTTACGGTTCGACTCTGAACATTTCCCTTCGTCACACCTGAAGCATTCGTTGCATTAAATCGGTAATAAGAAGAACGCCCACAGCAATTGAATGAATTGGAAATCGTGATGCTCACGACAACATCTGTCTCACCAGTGATGGGCCCTGTCGTGAGGTTGACGGTCTGCGCCCCGCTGGTCAACGTCGATTCGGCTCCAAATGTGAAGCTCACATTGGTGGTCTGACCCTGGGGATTTACGCGGCCGGTAAAGGTTTGGGAGTAGTAGTTAATGCTGGTTGGAATCAAATCCGTGACCACAATCGGAGGCTTTCCAAGTGATGCCGGGGTAGTGAAACTCAACGTTTGGGAGCTGGCAGTACCCGTTGAATTGGTCGCAACGATCTTCACGAAGTACAGAGTCATGCCATTCAAGAACGAAATAGGCAGAGAAACCGAGACTGGCGTGAATCCAGAAACTTCTGCTGGAATAGCAACGCCCGTATTCGTTGCATTGATGAAATTCGGATCAGTTCCATAAACAAATGAAACTTTTGTGATGTCGCTGCCTGCATTGACCATACCTTGGAGTCGTGCGCTGTATGCAGTGAGTTCAGTTGGCGCGACCACAACTGCGCTAGCCAATGTCTTCGGCGGAGCAATCGTCGCAAAGTTCCCAATCGGCGAGGTTGTCGTTCCCGCCTCATTCGTTCCACTGATCCGGAAGTAATACGTCTGGGTCGGCAACAAGCCACTCAAGTTCGCTGTCGCGACGGCCAATGCTCCACCATCAAAACTTGATGGGGTCACAACCGCTTTCTGCACACCCGTAGCCAAAGTCGCACTAACCGAATATTCGACCTGGACTGTTGTCGGCGCGTTACCAGCATTGACATCAATCGAAATAGTTGCCGCGTTATGTGTAATGCCCGAAACTGACTTCAATGCCACAGCCGGCGGCACAATCGCAGGACCACCATCGGTCGGTGAAACATAGAGAAGTTCATTGGGAGTTCCTGTTGTTAGCCCAGTCAACGCATCTCGAGTTGCTTCCTGATCTAAGAATTGGGTTACTTGAGCAACCGAAGCTGAAGGATTAAGCCCGAGATAAACCGCTGCTGCACCAACGACATGGGGTGTGGCCATCGAAGTTCCACTGATCGTCTTTGTCGCGGTAGCAGAACCAATCCAGGAAGAGGCGATATCTGAGCCTGGGGCGTTGATATCAACGCAGGTACCGAAATTCGAGTAGGAAGATTTCGCATCTGAAATCGTCGTCGCACCGACAGTGATCGCACTTGGCGCACGAGCTGGTGAGTAATTACAAGCGTCTTGATTGGAATTACCAGCTGCTACGACCACAACAATTCCGCTATTGGTCAACTTCGTTACTGCCGCATCAATTGTTGATGATGCACCGCCACCCAATGACATGTTCACAACTGCTTGGGTTTTTGGATTCGGATTCTCTGGCGAAAGGATCCATTCCAATCCAGCGATGACTTGCGAATAAGTTCCGCTACCAACGCAATTCAATACTCTAACCGGCACAATGCGAGCGTTCTTAGCTATTCCATATGTACTTCCAGCTGCAGTTCCCGCAACGTGAGTTCCATGCCCGTTGCAGTCCACCGTTCCATTTCCATCAGAAATCGATGAGAAGCCTGATGACGACAATCGCGCCTTGAAATCATCATGAGCGAAAACACCAGTATCGACAATATAAATAGTCGATCCCGTACCCGCGCTTCGATATCCAAAACCCGATGACCCGGAAACAACCTTCGTTCGTTGGTCTACTCGATCCAATCCCCACGAAGGAGTAGGAGATTGATTATTTTGAATATCAAATCCTTCGACCGGAGCATCTTTCTCAATTGTTAAAATATTGGGAATCTTCTTCAGCGCTACCACAGCAATATCGGGCAACTTCACCAAGAACCCATCAAAGACATATTGATATCGAGAATTGATCTTTCCGCCTGCCTGCCCCAGCGCTTTCTCAATCGCCGCCTTCGCCTCTGGCGTAACCCGCACCAAATAATCCGAACTTGGCCCGAGGTCAATCGCTTGAGTGGGCGCCGTCGAAATCAATAGACCAAAAGCGGCGAGCAACGAACTGAGCATGATGCGTAGGGAAGGCCGATTTCTCATGGGGAAAGTGTGACAGGGGGAGTAAGAATTCGCTGGAGAGAGAGGCTGTTCTGCCAGGTCATAACTTCGGATTTGGTAGGAAACCTTGTCTATTGAAGTGGCCTACTTGTAGGGTTCATTGACCTCACTTCCCTAAGGAAAGGTGCCGCTCTTGCGCCACAAGAAGCTTGGTGTAATGACTTTGGTCGGTGCTCTTCTCTATTCCTTACTCAGTACTACGGCGGCCAATGCCCAATATTTCGGAAATATTGAGAGATCCATTTTCTTTCTAGATGTCTCCAGTTCGTCAGATAGCAAAGCACTTTGGGGTGGTTTAAGAAAATCAATCTTGGACAAGATTGAAAATGCACTTGGTGCGCCAAAGATGCCCGGAATTAAGAGTCCAACCAATCCATTTGATCTGAGCGTTTCTGTAATAAATGCCAATTCACAACTCTCACCTGTCATCGAGATTGTTTCGGCAAGTGATGCTGAAAGAGTATGGGAATTCATAATCAAGAAAATCGGTGGGGGAAAACCAACCTCCTTAAGACTTGAAGCGATTTATGCCGATTGGTTCGGCTCTGATGGAGCCTATGCTGAACTTGTTCGCGAATATGTCCTGGGCGACAAAGTTGCTGATGTTTCCTCTTCAACATGTCAGCAGAGAGCACAGCAAGCCTTCAGCCGCGGAAACTTCATGAAAAATGTCGACCCAGCAAAGAGATCAGAAGCAAATCGAGCACTGTGCGATGTAATAGTGAAAGTTACAAAAGGAATTCGAACAGCAGACTCACTTTTTGCGACTCAGCAGTGTGGAAAAGGTGCTTGCTCGGATGTAATTGGTGCCATTCGTCGCGCTGCAGCAGTTACTGATGACATTTGCCGGGGAACTGAATGCGGAACCACGAAACCTCGACTCTGCATTGCAATCGCAAGTGACATGTTGAACAACAAGCCAGGCATTACCCCAACGAGCCCGCTTAACACACTGCAAGTTGTGAAGAAATCGAAGAGCGTGGCTGATGCTGAAAAGAGCGGTCGAGCTGCAGCCGAAAATTCGTCAGTGAAGTTTTCTCAGAAAGTCCAGGTCCGAGTTGATGTCATCGGACAAGGCGCGAGTCCAAATTTCCCTGCGGATCGAATGTCTCTACTCGATGCCTATTGGAAGGGTTTCTGGAGTAGCGCGGGGATAGCTGGAAATCTTCAAACTGCTTCACTTGACCAGGCCTGTAGATGAGAAATCTAATCGGAGGAACGCGATGAGAAATATATTTTCGAGCCATTCCAGGTTACTTCGACGCGCTAAGAAGAAAGGGCGATTCGAAGGAAAGTCCAACCATCCGCATGAAGCTTGGGGCGAGACTCCGGTTCCATTCTTAGAGAAAATGCACGCTTACTACTCTTCAAAGATTGAGGAACTACGTAACCAGTGGACTATTGCTAGAGGGCAATCTGTTACTCATACTGAAGAAGATAAGGCAAATAAGTCAGCTCAAGCTTATGAAATCCAAGAATTAAATACAGAGCGTTCATCGTATGAAGAACATCTTCAAAAATTGCTTCGTGAGAAAATTGGATTGCCAAACGAAAATCCCGTAGGAAAGGCCGCTCGTTCCAGAGCCGTACCCGTCTGGCTTTACGTCATTGCATTAACGATGTTGGCCGTTGGCGAATTTCTCGTGACTCTTCCTGCGGTCGCAAGGATCCTCAATGATGAAGGACTGAAGGGTTGGCTAATCACAACGAGCTTTGCATCATTGAGCATTATCGTTGCCCACATAATTGGAATCACCTTAAAAATGCAAGCGGATCGAGTAAACCCTCAGCCTCGATGGCAGATCTGGGGAATCATCGTTCTCTGGATATTTTTGACGGGTGTCGTACTTCTGCTCGCTGCGGTGCGTAGTGATTCGGTTCAAGGCGTACCCTTCTCATTTGGACTTTCTATGACAGCATTTGGGACTACTCTTTTCTTCGTCGTTCAAATGTCATTTGTTTTGAGTGCAATGGCTCTCTCTTACTTCAATCACGCAGAAATTGATGTTCAGATTGAAAGAGCCAAGAGGAAGATCAACAGACTGACGAGGAAGATAAAGAGGATTTCTAAATCAAATCTCACTCCAGGACGCACAGATATGACGCCTGAGAAGTGGGCTATTCAAAAGGAAGCCTTTTATTCAGCAATGCGCCATCTTGAAGCCGAATACCGAGAGGTTGCAGCCGAATATCGCGGTGCCAATCTTCTCGCTCAAGCTGAAGCAATGCCGGCGGTAGGACATGGCCTGATTGAAAGGCCATTAGTTATTCCAGAACTTCCGGACCAAGTGAAAGTTGGAGCATGACTATGAAAAGAAGTTTTGGTGGCTCAACTCTTTTTGATCGTAGACCCGAAGCAGCAACTATTGGTTTGGCCCTAGCGGCTCTCTCTGCATTCGCGACTCTTTTCCAAGGTTTGACGACAATGTTTTCCGTTTCTGGTTTTTACTTTGACTTCATCTATCGCGCAACGGATGCAACTTTGAATTTCAGAATGGGTGTTATTGCTTTCGTATGGGCGGCTGGCGAACTTTTTGCCATATACATGGCTCTACAGCCTCGGCCTCTGGCACGGATGGCTGTTATTGCAATGTCTGGCGTGAAGTTGCTGGCTTTTATTACTAGCAACGAATCTTCACTTCCAATCTGGCATTACATAACTTTGTTAGCGCTCTCATTGGCGCCAGTAGTTTTACTTCTTTCGAGAAGTTGTAATAACTACTACTCTGTTAAATAAAATTCTAGGATCGCCGTCCAGTCCAGGTTTGGAACTTGTATTGGGAGAATTCTTTTGCCGTCGCGGCATTAGATATATACATTCCATCGCAACGGAGCCAGCGTTCACCCTTGCCCCAAGCTTTCTTATCAGGTGTGTACCAAGCCCAATAATTAAATTTTGACCTGTTCAGCGCGGATGCTCCGGCCTTAAATCCACAAATGGAATCAGCGAGATTCCAAGCATCTTTCTCAGCCATCTGGTCTGGTGCTGTTTTTGACGGCCATTGAGACATTTGGAAGATCTCAGCATTATGAGCCTTGCTACACGGAATCGGGTTCTTCTGGGGATTGGAGGCAGAGACATCGGCCATCGTATGCATAAAGCATTGGCCGACTTTCGGTGCGATTGTGTATGCCTCTGCAAAGGCTGGTGTAGTCACAAGAGAAAAACAGAGCGAAATAACAGAGAGAACATATCGGGTTTTCATCCCAACTCCGATCTTCTAGTAGGCATAATCCACCATAGGTAGAGGTTTCGGGAAACCGAAGAAAGATAATAGGGGGTGCATCCGCAAATTTCTATGATCTGGAAGATTTTTCTGGCGAGTGTAATGGCAATGTTTTTCTTGCCTGGTGCTAATGCTGAAGTAATACCAAAAAGACCGGCAGCCACCTTTTATCTTGATGTTACCCCCGGGTGTTATTCACTTTCTTATATCAGTTCACTCCGTGTTCCATTCAAGGACGTAAAGAAGGTATACCGAGTCTCTTGCTTCGAGCGACATCACTACGAGGTCTTCTATGTTGGCAATGTGAATGCGCTCAACAATCAACAACTTGCAGAATTAGGCCTTAAGCCGGGAAGCAAAAGCCTTGATTATTGTTCGGCCTTGTTTAGTCGTTTAAAAATGAATGCCAGAAGTAGGTCCTCCTACAGCTGGACTGCTGACGAATCATTTTCGATTGGAAACTGGATTGCTGACCGTGGCCCAGAGTATGCGAGATACCAGGATCGCTTCGCTTGTTACCTAGGATTAGGCGTAAAGAACCAGATTTTTTTCAAGGAAGTTATAGAGCCACTTACGAAGGGATTTGAAAAGTATGACAAGTGAAGAGGGCCACAAGAGAAATAAGCGGACTCTCATGATGGTGACTGTTTTCATCTTGATTATTCTGATCATCCCTTTCTTCATTACAGCATTCGTGAAATCCACTGTGGATTCCGAAATCTCGCCTAAGAACCCGAGAACGCCCTATAGCTTCGATATTTCACTTGCAAAGGTTGACATTCCCCAGAGTCTCGCAACACTGACAATGACGCCTCGATTCAGCGGCGGTGCTGGAGAAGGAACCAGCAACGGTTCTCTTACTTTTCGAGATGTTGAGTTACTTGTAGATTCATTTCAAGGGAATAGCTCTTTCTCCGCGGAGATTGGCCAACTTTTAGGACGACAGGAATTCGACGTTCTTTTGCGAGGTAATTCTTGGCGATATCCCTTTGATAAATACACTGCCAAAGTCTCACTTTGGGACTCATTACTGAACGAAGATCCCAATCTTTCAGTTGTAGAGACCAACGAATACTTGCCCGGTTTCATGACCAAGAGTCACACCGAGCCGGGATATCAGGAGTTTGTTTACGGAAAAGGGCTGACGCAATCGCAACAAATTAAGTACGATCTCAAACACGGCCAAGTGACCATTCGTTGGGATGTACAGCGGCTTCCCGGAGATATCTACGCAGCGATTCTTCTCGCCATCTTGATGATTATTTCGGCGCTAGCGAGCGTTTCGGTGTCCAGAGCAGTGTGGTCGGGAGCAAGGCCACCTTCAATCAATACCTTGGCATGGCTCGCAGCATTTCTTTTTGCAATGTTTCAGATTCGAGCAAGTCTTCCCGGTGACCCACCAAATGGAACCCTCTTTGATCTAGTTGTCTTCTACCCGATTCTTGTCATTCTCTTAGCGGAGATGGCCGTCGTAGTTTACTTATGGATACGTCGAGATGATTGGGATCTCAAGAATGTTCCGAACGTTCCTATAAGCAACGGAAGCCAACCTCAATCGTGAAGAGAAAATACCTCCTATTACTCCTCATCCCAATCGCCATTACTTTTACACTATTTGCTCGCGGTGGAACTACCACGATTGATCCCTCTCTTTCATCATTTCTGCGCTGTGAGAACAAGCAATGGGTTGAAACGTTGTACTACTCTGATGATGTCAACGGCTGTCCGGATTTAATCGAATATGCAATCCGTCCAGCGTATGTATCTGAAAAGACATCGGAATTCCTGTTGAGAGTGATACCGCTGCCGGCAGGTAAATATGGTCTTGCCTTAAGTAATTCAGGGGTTGTTTATTCTCCCTATGTCGTCGATATTGACTCCACTGATAGCACGAGAATCAAGAATCTGAAGTACGGCATCGCAAAAGGAGTGACCGTCCGTTCCAAAATGTCGTCTGATAACGCCCTTTTCTATTACCCCTTTGATCGATATCAAGGCGAAGTAAATATGCAAGCTATTGATCAGGAAACTAAGAGTGGGATTCCGGGAACTCTTTCTGTTTTCAAAGAGAGCTTGAGCGGGTGGAAGTTGAACCTAACTCAGCCGCTCGAGCCAGAGTCTGATACCAACGGAAAAGCGGTTTACGGTTCCGTGACTACTTTGGATTGGTCGCTCAAGAGAGCAAATATTGTTTATTTCTCAGTTCTCTTGTTGCTTATCTTGATGATAATCGCCCTAGTTTCGGCATTTGTTATCACTCGTTCCATCTATCGAGGCCACAGACCACCCTCTATGAATTTGCTGCTGTGGTTGGCCACCATTCTCTTCGCAATTCTTCAAGTCCGTGCTAATTTTCCAGGAAATCCACCTATCGGAATTTTGATCGACTACGTTGTCGTATTTCCCGTGCTTTCCGCACTCTTGGTGCTCGGAATTCTCAATACCCTTTATTGGATTCGTAGATGGGACTGGGATCTTGAGAATGAACCTCAGGTCAACGCCGCGTCTTAGATTTAGAGTTGGTGCGACAGTTTCAGCACTTCTCGTACTCCTGTCCGGATGTAGCCCCGTCAACTCTAAAACAAGTGATTCCAGAGCCAATCCGGATGGCATTCAACAAGCTTTGCGCGCAAAGGCGTATGACAAATGGGATTCCAAGTTCGTTTCTGGAGAAGGTTCAGCCGGGAATCAATTGAATGTTGATTTTGACTCTTCTGTACTACCTAACGAAGCTGCTAAGAAGGATGATTACGCGCCTGCAGGGATAGACATCAATAAGTGGCGAGCTGAGATAACAGATCCTTGGGCGGAGGTGCCAGATAACAAACTGAATATGCTCTGTGAAATCTGGTTTGAGTGGTTCATGAATCCTGACGACTCTGATTCAGAATCCGACGTCACGCGCAGATTCATCGCCTTACGTGAGAACTTGGCTCAGATTTCATTTTTTCCTTATTCCGTAGATCAAGTCATGATGGTCCAAGACAATAGAAAAACCATTCCTTATCCGCGAGAAGGAAAACCAAGCTATCTCTTTGTTTGTCGGGCTGAAATTACGTTCGATACCAAAGTCAAAGGATTTGTTCGTTCTTACGTATTTCTATCTGCCAGATACGTACTCAAAGATGGAAAAGCTGTATTCAGTTTTCCCCAATACGAAGCACGCGACATTAAGTAGAGGCAGAGACCGGAATCTAGATTATTTGCTTGGCTGTCCGCCTAGGAGTGTGCCAATAATCATGCCCGCCATGCCACACCAGAGAAACATTGGTATTGAGAGCCATCCAGTTTCAGTTCCAAATAAGAAATAGCCAATTGCCCACCCGAGGCATGTGAAGAGCATCCTGAGTCCGGCCATCTGAGTGGGTTGCATTTCATCTCCTATTTCTTAGACCGGTAGAAAGGTTAGGTTCATCCAAACCCCATTTCAAGGAGAAACTCCCGAATTTTTTACCCCGTAATCTCCGCCAGAGTTTCTAATCGACTCTTGGCATCTTCTGCGGCCCCGTCCTCTCCCCGCATCCGCAAAACGGCGATGTATTCCCTTTCAATTCTTGCAA
>CAZGMF010000011.1:2044-30684 GCA_964526795.1 uncultured Clavibacter sp. | reverse complement strand
CCTTATTCTCATGTGCAATTGCCAAATTATAGGTATTGAGTAGATGAATGATTTGATTTTTATTTGAGTTTAAAGGAAGAATCGACGAGCCGACCAACTTTTCAGGTAAATTAAGAACTTTAATCAAATGCACTTCATTCTTGGCTGGAAAGAGTCAATAAGTGTGCGCCACCCAAGAAAAAACTGAACGGCAACATTCCAAAGGGAGCTTCCAAGATAACCCCGAATAGGGCAATGACGTAAATCGGAATAAGAATATTCTTCGGGAACTGAAAAAATAGTAGGCGCTTTTTTTGGGCACGCAGATAAGTAAAGCAGAGGTAGTGCCAAAGAAAAAGCCCTAGAAGTCCATAACGACCGAGATTTCCATAGAGCCACGAATGGGGGGACCTAACGTCTATTGCGCCTGACAGGTATCTGTATGCGTTTGATTCGAAAATCATTTCCCTGCCCGGTCCCGCGCCATAAAACTCCAGATCATTTTTTCTAAGCCAGTCTGTAAGCAATTTCTGGGCCTCAATTCTTGCGCTTGCTGTTCCAGAATTGCGAGTATCCTGTATCACTTTGCTTGGCGAAAAAACATTCTCCACTCCGATCCTGCTAACTGCGCTATTTTCGGGAAACAATGGGGCAATAAAAGCGAGGAAGGGTATGCTGACCATAATCAACATCAAGAAAGTTTTCAAAAATCGAGCCTTGTAATTCGATTTTTCATACCTTCTCCTCCAATTTGCAAAAAAAATACACAGAAGTGTAAAAAAAAGTCCTACATAACTCGCCCGACTGTATTGAAGAAGAATGCTGAAGGCAAGAAAAAGTTGAATGGGCACATTTTCAAATAATTTCGCTTTAGGAAATGCGCCCCAGAGCAATATTCCGATACAAATAGAAAATCCCGCATGATCCCATTTCGCACTAAAAATTGGCACTTCAGCAAATTGATGTGGCGCGTTAATGTGATGAAGAAGACCCAGCATGACTAAGTCGTTCCAGATCGCACCTAAAAGTGTTGCTGCGCGCACGGATTTGATAGTTCGAATCCAAGCTTCTTGAGGAAATTTCTTGACGACTACTGCTGTACAAAAAAAATATAGATACGGAATTAAATCTCGGAGACGAGTTATCAAAGAATAATCAGTATTTCTTAGAAGCTGAAAAAAAACAAATAATGACAAAGTAAACGTTGTCGCAAAAGTACTTCTAAAAGCGTTGCGTGTTTTTTGAAAACAAGTCAACCAAAAAATTCCTGAGAAATAGAGAATATCAACTAGGAATAGATGGTAGCTAGGCAAACCGATATAGGAAATCCACCTACCGCCAAAAAGCGAAAGCGACACAGCCAAAATAATCAGATTTTCGGCCGTCCGTATGGTTTTTCTTGCCCGCACATCTTGACTTAAAAATTCCACTTTCATACTTGGCTGAAAAGAGAACTTATGACTTTTCGTGTATTGAAGTAATTGGAAAAAGCTTCAAAATGTAATTCGTGAATTATCTTATGATGCTCTGCCTCTAAATTACCGATGAAGTTGATTCCAGAGATAATATCCTCTTTTTCCAAACTTGTAATGTAAGCAATATTAGAAATTGGTTTTACGTTGGATATTTGCATTCGATTAGATATAAGAGTCGGAATTCCCATGCGAATAGAATCAATTGCGCTGCGACCGTAAGATTCCCAGCGGGAGATATGCAAGAAGCCCTTGGCATGCCTCATGATCAATGTCAGATTATCAAAGTCAAGATTGCCAAGCAAAAGAACATTGTCCTGCAAGTTGAATTGTGAAATAAGATTTTGAATTACTTGAGCTCCACCGTTGAAGTCAGGACCTGCAAGTAGTAATTTTTCTGACCTTCCGGCGAGTTTCCAACATTCAATCAAGAGATCCAATCCTTTGTGAGTTGGGTCTATTCGTCCAGCGTAAAGAAAATAATTGCCATCTCCTATCCAGCTTTTGTCGAACTTCTCAATTGGTCTCAGGACCGTTGGCGCGACGACTATCTTGACGTCCCTACATATTTTCCATACCTCTTCCTTTTCGCCATCAAAAAATAGGTGAACAAATTTGGAATGCCTCAATACGAAATTCTCTAAGACCATCCGGAATCTTAGGCATTTCAAAGTTCTGACTATCTCCGATTCGTATACCCCGTGAGGCATAATCGCATATGGAATCTTGTGAATAAAACAATATGTAGCCACCATAAAATTGGATAAAGTCCAACCCTCATGAAGATAAACGAGTACAACTTCTTTCTTCAAGAAACGAAATGAGGTAGGTATCGAGAATACTCTGTGGGTCAAGAAATGTTTTATAGGTACTTTTGTTGCTAGTTGTCCAATCGGGCTTAAACCTTTATGCATGTACGCTTGTACCAAATTCTTCAATCCGAATTCTGAAAAGGCTTCCATCCATGTGTTGATGGTTGTGCTGACGCCTCCTGAAGTGAAGGATCTAGGACGTGCGTAAAATGAAATCAAAGTACCGTTTTGAGATTTCAGCAGATCAAAAATTGATGAAATTTCGGACATTATGCAACATTATCAAAAAAGCATATGCTTCTTCTAGAGTTCAAATGAGAAGGAGGTCATTGTTTTTAGAGAAATATTAATCAAGGCAGCTGGATTTGTCTTGAAAGTTGTAGATTTTCGCTTCTTCTACCTTTTTTGTTCGCTTCTTGTAAACCCACTTGAAGGGGAAAGAGTATTAAATTTAGACAATTTCAAATTGAAATTTGATAGATGTGATTCTTATTGGTCAAGATTGATATCCAAGCATTTTAAATATGAATTGGAAATCGAAAATTGGCTTAGAGGCAATTTGTCCCCTGATGTCTTTTTTATAGATTGTGGGGCAAATATTGGATATTGGTCACTTTTCGTCTCAAAAGTTTTAAATGTTAAAAGGTTCCTTGCCATCGAACCAAACCCCCATATATTCAGAATTTTGAAGGATAATTTTAGGCTGAATGATTTACCGCCCTCAGCTTTACAAGCAGTTGTCGGAGAATTTGATACAGAAGAATCCACCGTCGATCTTTTCGTTAATACAAGCCCCGGAAAACACGTAGGAGCTTCAATCTTTATGGAGAATAATGCGATATCAGAAACGTTTCAAGTTCCTGTATTCGATCTCTCTGAGTTATTCAACTCTGAAATCAAAACAAACCAGAGATTTGTACTAAAGCTTGATGTTGAGGGGGCTGAAATATCTTGTTTGAAAAAGATTCCTAGCTCTCTAAAGTCCCGAGTACAAATTATTTATGAAGATCATGGTCGAGACCGAAACTGCTTGACTACGAAATGGCTTTTGGATTCCAATTCCTACCAGATATTTTTTCTACAACCTAATGGTTCAGTTGAAATTGAATCGATTCAAACACTGGTCTCATTAAAGGAATCTAGAACTAAGGGATACAATCTGGTAGCAATACCAAAATAATTACTCTGTCTAAATTTACATTTAACTTCATTCGTGATAACGCTATGAAGGTGGGAATCTGAAACGCTTTTGTTAGGTTTGTGAGAGTCTTCAACTACTTCCCCAGTGAATAGCAGTAAAGTCCTTCGTTTCTGGCTTATGTTCAAGTTGTAAGAACTGATTTTCGGAGCCTTTTACGTTTCCGGGTGTCCCGTGTGTTGAGTTAGTGTTTGAAGAAAATCTTAATTCAATAGGCACTTTCACTTAATTCAGGATCTGGCAAATGCTCGCTTTCAAGATTGTCCGATGCTGTTACCCTAATTGCGTGAAAAGTAATCTAACAGGAATTCGTGGAATTGCCGCGCTTTGGGTTTGGTCGCTTCATTACAACGAATACTTCACAGGGCTTTTGCCGATAACATCTAAATTAGACTTTATTACCCAGCGAGGAAATTATGGGGTCGACCTATTCTTCTGCTTGTCAGGCTTCATTCTAGGGCATGTCTATTATGAAAATCTGAGTCACCATCCAAGTAGAGGAAATATAAATCAATTCTTTTACAAACGGATGGCGCGCTTGTATCCGGTATATGTTTCTACTCTCCTTGTAGCTACGCTCTTTTATCTTCTGGCAATATTTTTCGAACATGAATTTGATCATGAATCTGCGTCTAATTTGTCTATCAAATCATTTTTCCAGAATCTTTTGGGAGTCCAAGCATGGTTTGGGACTGCTTCACTAAATGGTCCTTCTTGGTCAGTGAGTGCAGAGTTTGGAGCGTACTTATTTTTTCCATTTATAGTTGTATTTATTGGGAAAATAAAAAAACAAAAAGTAGCTACTGTTTTATTAGTTGTCTCTATCGCCATTTATGAGTTATCTTTGCATCAGCAACTTTTGATTAATCACCAAATGGTTCAAGTCTTATGTGAATTCACTATGGGCCTTTGTTGCTATTTGCAATTTAGAAGCTTAGACTATTCATTAATCGTTTGCCGAATATTACGATTAACCCTTTTGATTATGCTTTTCAGTCTACTTTATTTTGTAAGAAGCGACATAATCCTTTCAAGTGTACTTCCCTTGTTACTTATGGGTCTAATTACACTTAACTTTCCGCACAATGTTGAAGGCAAAGGTTTGTCGCGTTCCATTCCTATTACTCTTGGTATTTGGTCTTACTCACTTTATATGACCCACCGATTATTACAAAATGTCATGAGCGGCATTTCTCTTCCTGTATATGATTCTTCATTGGCAATACGCATTCTTCAATCGTTTCTGTTAGTCTGCGCGCCAATTTACATAGCACACTTTGTTACCAAGCATTTGGAGAACCCCGCAAGACGCTATGTCCTCAATAAATCGAAATGAAAAGCAATTCACAAGGTTTTATCAAAAGTCCTGTAAATTGAAGGAAATATTTGGACGATTTCATTTCGACGATTTAATCAAAGTTTTATGTTGAAGCGCAACTATTTCTTGGTAGCCCAGAAAATATCGGAGATCTCATCGATCTTCGCTAGAAGCTTCTCTGCTACTGCGACATCGACAGTTCCCTTTGTTCCTGCTGCGCCAGCCAATTTTGTGGCTTCATTGAAAAGACCATGAAGTTGTGGGTGAGCCTCAAAATGATTCGGCTTGAAGTAATCGGTCCAGAGAACCCAGAGATGCTCTTTGACGAGATTGGAACGAACTTCTTTGATTGCAACAGCGCGTGCTTTGAAATCTGGGTCGGATGATGCTGCGTATTTCTCCATACATGCTTTGACTGATTGGGCTTCGATCTTTGCTTGTGCTGGATCGTAAACACCGCATGGAAGGTCGCAATGTGCGTGGACTGTAATCATTCTGGAATCACTTCACTTTCTTTATTCGGATAAATCTCTTGTGAAAGACTACCTGCCATGGCCAAATTCGGCTTCCTAGGGCTTGGCATGGTTCGCGTCTCAGGTGAGTCCATGGCGCCAACATTCCGCGATGGCGATCTACTTTTTGTCCGCTGGTTTTCCAAGGTGGAGAAGGAATTGCGCCTGACCACCGTCGTTGTGATCGAACGCGAAGTTATGCCGGGAGTCTTCTTTATCAAGCGAATCCAGAAGAGCCACGGTGGGGCTTATTGGGTGGAGGGTGATAACCGCCATCCTGAGATCGAATCGCGAGTGAACGATTCACGAAGTTGGGGTTACATCGCCGCCAATGAAGTGAGAGGAAAAGTCCTTTTCAGGTTTAAACCGTTGTTGCGACGAAACTAACGGGAGAATGCGTCAGCAACCAGCGCTTTCTGTTCTTCTTCATGGACGTGGTGGCTTCCCGTCGCAGGACTTGCTGATGATTTTCGCGAAATACGATGGAGCGGTCGAGTGATTCCTCTTTCGATGAGAGTTGATGAGACAAAAGGCCATGGACCTTGGTTTGCGGGTTCATCTTGGACCCAGAGGACAGAAGCGCTTGGATTCTTGCTCATCTCGGATGCGATCTCATCGATCGGAAGTGGATAAAGCTGTTCGACGCGAGCGATTGCAGTTGAGTTATCGCCACGTTTTGCGCGTTCGGCTACTAGTTCCCAATAAATCTTTCCACTACAAAGAATCAATCGCTGTGCACTCGATACTGAATCATCTCCTATGAATGGTCGGAATGTTCCAGTCGTGATGTCAGAAAGTTTGGAGGCAGCAGCTTTCAAACGAAGCATTGATTTTGGTTCGAAGACGATCAGAGGTTTTCGCGCAGGATTTTTTGCGTGCCATCGGAGGAGATGGAAATAGGAGGCAGGAGTTGATGGTTGGGCAACCGTCATGTTGTTCTCCGCGCATAGCGTCAGATAACGCTCGATTCGTGCGGAAGAGTGGTCAGGACCTTGTCCTTCATAACCGTGCGGAAGCAGCAGAGCAACCGAAGATCGCTCGCCCCACTTTTGGAGCGCAGAAGAGATGAATTCATCGACGATGGTCTGAGCGCCGTTGGCAAAATCTCCGAACTGGCCCTCCCACAACACGAGTGCGTTATCGCGCTCCAAGGAATAGCCATACTCAAAGCCCATTGCCGCATATTCAGAGAGGAGCGAATCAACGACCCAGAACTGGTTGTCATTGGAGATCAATCCACGAAGTGGCATCCATTCATTTGCATTGTCGAGATCGCGCACGACAGCATGGCGATTGGAGAATGTACCTCGGCCGACATCTTGGCCGGCCAGACGGACGGGATGTCCTTCCATAAGCAGCGATCCGAATGCGAGAAGTTCGCCACCAGACCAATCGATGGTTCCATCATCAAGCATCGAGACGCGGCGCTGGAGTTGAGGCAACAACTTCGGATGGACTTTGAAATTCTCCGGAACTGCAATCTGGGTTGCTGCGATGGCGCGCGCGACATCTTCGGAAATCGCTGTCGAAGTCGAGCGCGGATCGAGTTCCTTGAGCGAGGTGAAATCTGGTCGTTCGGGAAGTTTGTCGTGAACTTGAGCGAAGATTCCCTCAAGCTGGGTTTGGAATTCGCGCGCGATTGCATCTGCTTCGTCTTGGGTGATATCTCCGCGACCAACGAGGGCTTCTGCATAGAGGACGCGGGTGGTGCGCTTAGCGTCGATGAGTTTGTACATTCGCGGTTGAGTGAAACTCGGTTCATCACCTTCGTTATGTCCACGACGTCGGTAGCAAACCATGTCGATGACGACATCCTTATTGAATGTCTGTCGATATTCGAATGCGACGCGAGCAACGCGAACGCAGGCTTCGGGATCATCACCGTTGACATGGAATACCGGCGCCTGAATCATCTTGGCGATATCGGTGGAATAACGTGAAGATCGCGCTGATTCGGGAGAAGTTGTGAATCCGACTTGGTTATTAATGATGACGTGGATGGTGCCGCCAGTCCTATACCCGCGAAGTTGTGACATCTGAAGAGTTTCTGCGACCACTCCTTGGCCTGCGAATGCCGCATCACCGTGAATCAAAACGGGAAGGACGCTGTAAGCATTTTTTACATTCTTCTTATCTTGTTTGGCGCGAACGATTCCTTCGAGTACCGGGTTGACTGCTTCAAGATGTGATGGATTTGCGGCCAGATATATCTTGGTCTTCTCGCCAGCCTCAGTTTCAAAATCACCATAGGTGCCAAGGTGATACTTCACATCGCCAGAGCCTTGGACAGCGTTTTCTTGGTAGTGACCTTCGAACTCTTGGAAGATTTGACCATAATTTTTGCCGGCTACATTGGCAAGGACATTCAAACGACCGCGATGCGGCATTCCGATGCAGATCTCATCGAGTTTAGCTTTTGCTGCGTAGCGGGCGATGGTGTCCAAAATCGGGATGACAGACTCTCCACCTTCAAGTGAGAATCTCTTTTGACCAACAAATTTGGTGTGAAGGAATGATTCGAATGCTTCAGCAGAGTTGAGTTTCCGCAAGATTCGCAGCTGCTCCTCACGCGGGAAGAAAGGAGCGCCTACTTCTACTTGGCTTTGGATCCACTTTCGTTCTTCCGGTGATTCGATATACATATATTCGATTCCGATAGAGCGGCAATACGAATCTCGCAAGATGCCGAGAATATTTCTTAACTTCGCTGTCGATCCACCACCAAATCCACCGGTAGGGAATTCACGATCGAGATCCCAAAGCGTTAATCCATGGGTTACGACATCCAGGTCCGGATGTGTTCGCTGGTGATATTCCAGTGGATCGATATCGGCCATGACATGGCCACTGGTGCGATATGAATTGATGAGTTGTTGAACCCGTGAAGCCTTATTCAGCCCGGAGCGATCTTCGCGAATATCAGAATGCCATTGGATCGGGACATATGGAATGCGAAGAGCGGCAAAGATCTCTTCGTAGAAACCATCAGCGCCCAGAAGGATTTGATGGATTCTGCTGAGGAATTCACCGGATTGGGCGCCTTGAATAATGCGATGGTCATATGTCGATGTGATGGTGACGACTTTGGAGATTGCCATCTCGGCAATCTTCTCTTCGCTTGCTCCCTGGAATTCGGCTGGGTAATCCATTGCGCCGACGCCAAGGATCAATCCCTGACCTTGGACCAACCTCGGAACTGAATGGACGGTGCCAATCGTTCCAGGATTCGTCAGCGAACAGGTTGTGCCGGCGAAATCTTCGACAGCAAGTGAACCTTTGCGAGCTTTCTTCACCAACGATTCGTAGGTCGACCAGAATTGTCCGAACTCCATCGTCTCGCAGCCTTTGATCGAAGGAACGAGAAGTTGGCGCGATCCATCTTCTTTTGCAAGGTCTATCGCAATGCCAAGATTGATGTGATCGGGGAATCCAATAGCGGGCTTATCTTGGAGTTCGGTGTAAAAAGCATTCATCTCGGGCATCAGCCGGAGAGCTTTAATCATTGCGTAGCCAATGATGTGCGTGAAGGAGACCTTGCCACCGCGAGCGCGCTTCAAATGATTATTGATGACGGTTCGATTATCGATCATGAGTTTTGCCGGTATCGCGCGAACGCTGGTAGCTGTCGGAACCGAAAGCGAAGCTTCCATGCTTTGCACGACGCGATTGGCAACGCCGCGAAGAGGTTCAATGCGAGCAGAAGTGGGTGTCGTAATTTCTTTTGTCGGCTGGGCTACCGGTTGTGCTGGAGTGGGTGAAGGTTGCATCACTGGTCGCACGGTTGGTTGTGATGGCGGAGTTGGGACAGGAGTGGAAGGAACTGGCGTGGAAGGCATTGGAGCAGAAACAACAGGCGTACTGGTTGGGGTTTGAGAGCGTTTAGGAATCGGGGGAGTACTTACTTTTGCCGCGCCATTGGAGATAACAGGTGCGCCATTGTGACCTGCAAAAAAAGCTTTCCAATTTTCATCTACCGAATTTGGGTCCTTGAGATATTGCTCGTACATCTCATCGACAAGCCACTCGTTGGGGCCAAAAGATCCGCCGAACTTATTGTCGGGAGTCATGCTTGCCACGGTGCCTAAGCCTATCGGGCTAGCCCTCGTCGCGAGATTTCGGAATTGAGGCAAGTGCGGCGATGAGGGTCACGAGAGCGAAGATTCCCAGTGAAATACCCCACCAAAGTCGATCGCCATCGATCATGTAATACGAGACACCAAGTGCGATCAAATTTGCCAGGACTGTCGCACCTCGACCGAAATTTCTTTGTGCGATGAATCCTCGACCCGCAATCGCTAAACCGATTCCGCCAAGAAATGAAAAGACGATTTCTGCGGTGAGGGCATCTCCTTCAGATAGCTCGGAAGTCAAGCCTCGAATCAGGAGATACATCGCTATGAAAAGAAGGAATACTGCTTCAGTCCAGACCAGATAAGCCGCCCATTTATGCACCGACTTCATAACGCGAAGGATAGAGGGAGGTAGAGAATATGGAGTTCGCCAATGATGGGATGCGAGATTCACTGACCGGGCTGATGGCACCTGCCCTCTTCTATGAAAGCGCGGCAAGACTTATCTCTTGGTCGCGGCGGAGGGATGAACCACTTTCGTTGATTGTTGCCGAACTTGGCGATCTCGATGCGGACGAGATTGTGAAGTTGGCTCGCGATCTCTCGGCTGAACTTCGAGGCGGAGATCTTCTGACTCGACTCGGAATCTTTACGTTGACCTTGATGATTGTTGGTGATTCCAAAGCATCGGGGCATCTCATCTTCCGCCTTGAGAATGCAATCAAACCAAAGGTGCGCTACCGATTCGTAACACTTGATGCGGACGAGGATGTCGCAAAGGGTCTGAGTAGATTAGGAGTTTGAGTTCAAGAAGATCTTCTCGCGGTAATACTTCAATTCTGCGATCGAATCTTTGATATCTCCAAGAGCGCGATGGTTACCAGTCTTCTTCGGTGAATCGAAATATATTTTCGGGTACCACCGTCGAGCCAATTCCTTTATCGAGGACACATCCACGCTTCGATAGTGAAGATACTTATCAAGTGCTGGCATATCTCGTGAAATAAAATTTCGATCCATTGCCACCGAATTCCCGGCAAGCGGAGATTTTCCAGCAGTCGTATGAGAGGCGAGGTACTCAAGGATCTTCTGCTCTGCATCGGCAGCGCTGACACCCGAAGTAATTAGTGGCAAAAGTCCAGACTCGGTATGCATGGCACGAACTTCATCACTCATTTCATCCAGTTTTGCTTGGGATGTCGCGATGACAAGATCGACTCCCTCTCCCAGAATGTTGAGTTCGGCATCGGTCACAAGAACAGCAATCTCCACCAGGGCATCGCGCTCAAGGGAAAGCCCGGTCATCTCGCAATCAATCCAGATGAGGTTGGGGTTATCGACAGCCACGCGAGAAGGGTACGGGAGGGGAGATTTCGTGCCTCGTTCACCTTCTGTTAACTAACGCTCTACCACCGAAGTGTGGCGAGGCAGCATGATGCGTTAACCATGACCGCGCCATCACTGCCCGCAAAGCGTGAGATTTCAACAAAACCTCGCCCGTCTGATCAAGCATTCCGCGGAATTGTCACGTCTTTTGGACTCCTCAATCTCCTCATTCTCACTCTGATTGGAGCATTCCTTCTCTTTCGCGGATTTGAAGTTCTTCGGACCGAAGGTTTGAGTTTCCTGACCGATCAGAAATGGAATATCGATTCCGAGACGGGCAAACCATCGGGAAGCTTTGGAATTGGCGCGATGCTCAGCGGAACGCTCATCGCTTCTCTCATCGCTCTGGCGGTAGCTCTTCCTATCTCTGTTATGACAGCGTTGATGCTTAACTTCTATGTTCCGGCTCGGATAAAGATCTATTTGGTAACTGTTATCGACTTGATGGCAGCCTTCCCATCAATTCTTTTTGGACTTTGGGGTTACTTCGTTCTCATGCCGAGTGCAGAGTACTGGGCGAAACTCCTAAACAAATATTTTGGCTGGTTCCCACTTTTCAGTGTTGATCAACCATTCTTCACTCGCTCACCGTTTATCGCTGGCCTTGTATTGGCAGTCATGATTATTCCGATCATCACTTCAGTCTCCCGTGAAGTTTTCTCACAGGCACCACTTGATCGAATCCAAGCAGCGTATGCACTTGGTGCAAATAAGTGGGCCATGATCAAAGCAGTCGTTCTTCCATTTGGCGCAAACGGTGTTGTTGGGGGAGCAATGCTTGGTCTCGGGCGTGCATTTGGTGAAACTGTAGCCGTCTACACGGTTTTGAATATTGTATATAAGATTAACTGGCACATTCTCTTTGGTGCAGGTGGAAACGTCGCTTCTCATATTGTGCTCCGTTGGGGAGAGGCCGGACCATTTGAAGTCAAGGCGCTGCTCGCTGCGGGATTCGTGCTCTTTCTACTCACACTGTTGGTGAACTTCACAGCAGATGCGGTTATCAAGCGCACCGTGAAGAAAGGTCGATAAGACTTATGACAGCGCTCTCAACCTCAACGGTGAAGCCAACTCGACCATGGGTGAAAACTCCCCGCCAGAGAGTGCCTTCGATACTGGTTGCTCTCTCTTCCCTGATCCTCTCTTTTGTCATTTTAGAAGTGACACCCATGAAAGGAAAGGTCGGCCTCTTCTTGATTTTCGTCCCGACTATAACCGTTGGTGAATATCTGCTCGCCAGGTTGCGTGCGGACAAGAAAGCGGCTGAAGATGTCGTTGTCTCTTCACTGATGTGGACTGCAGCGTTTATCGTATTTCTTCCAGTATTTAGCATTCTTATCACGACGATCGTACGTGGGCTACCCGGACTAAAAGCAAATATCTTCACTCAAACCATGAAGATAAATTCATATTCGGATCCGCTTGTCCAAGGTGGACTTCTTCATGCACTAGTTGGAACCCTCTATCTCATCGTCTTTTCTATCGTCATTAGTGTTCCACTGGGACTTTTGACAGCTCTTTACATCACCGAGATTCGGGGGCGTGGTTCAGGGTTCATTCAATTCATTGTTCAGGCGATGAGCGGTGTTCCTTCTGTTATCGCAGGACTATTTATTTTTTCTGCAGTAATTCTTTCGACGCCGTTGAAAGCTTCATCAATCGTCGGATCTTTCGCCCTATCGATTCTCATGGTTCCGACAATCACTCGGGCATCCCAAGAAGTATTAGCCCTCATCCCCAATGATTTGCGCGAAGCAGGTCTAGCTCTTGGTGCAACCCAGTGGAAAACTGTTGCGATGGTCGTGGTCCCAGCCGCGAAGAGTGGTCTGATTACAGCAATGATTCTTGGGGTCGCACGCATTGCGGGTGAGACAGCCCCTCTTCTCTTTGTGCTCGGTGGAACCGATGCATTGAATCTCAACCCCTTCCACGATTTCAACACAGGACTGCCGCTGTATATCTGGAAAGGAATCTTGATTGGCGATCCAGTTGCTGTTCAACGTTCTTGGACTGGAATCTTGATCTTGCTTGTAACCGTATTGACCTTCTTCACGCTTGCACGAGTACTGGGTCCTAAGAGAGAGAAGATTTGATGTCAGAGGAAGAGAAGGACAAGGGAGAAGATATGGAATCCACAACCAGGACAACAACGCCACAATCGCTTTCTAGCGTTGCCAACGCTCGAGCTCAGAGGCAACCAGGCACCTCTCCACTGGGTTCTGGTCTCGAAGCTCGCGGAGTTCATGCCTGGTTTGGTGATCACTTAGCCCTGAAAAATGTCTCACTAGATTTTTCTGCTGGCACAGTTACGGCGCTCATTGGTCCATCTGGATGCGGTAAATCAACTTTTATTCGCACACTCAATCGCATGCATGAATTTATTCCGAGCGCTGCTTTTGCTGGCAAAGTTCTCCTTGATAATAAAGATATCTATGCAGCTGGAGTTGATGTTACAAAGATTCGACTTCAAATCGGAATGGTCTTTCAGAAACCAAATCCATTTCCATCAATGACTATCGGTGAAAATGTCCTTTCCGGTGTCAAGCTGGCACAACTTCCCGTGCCAAAATCAGAACAAGATGATCTTGTTCAAGATTGTTTGGAGCGCGCTGGCTTGTGGAACGAGGTCAAAGATCGCCTCAATGCTTCCGGTGGTTCACTTTCGGGTGGTCAACAACAGCGACTTTGCATCGCGCGGTCGTTGGCGGTAAAACCAAAGGTACTTTTGATGGATGAGCCTTGCTCTGCTCTCGATCCAGGCTCAACGCTTCGTATCGAAGAGACGATTTCACAACTCTCGAGCACAATGACGATCATCATCGTTACTCATAACATGCAACAAGCCGCCCGAGTCTCTGATTACACCGCCTTCTTCCTTACTGACGGCGGCCCTGGTGAATTAGTAGAGGTTGGCCCAACGAGCCAAATCTTCACCAAGCCTCGAGATCAGAGGACTGAAAACTACGTCTCCGGCCGTTTCGGTTAAAAGAACTCGTTAACGAGGATTTAAACCTAGGTTTGCCTCACATTTAGTTTCTAGGCGCCCCTAGTTTCCTCTCGTCAATAGCGTTGCGCACACTTCACCACTACATGAGAGGTAAAAATGAAGAAATTCAAAATTTCAACCTTCGTAGCAGCCATGACCTCGGCGCTTCTCGCTCTCTCGGTCACGACTGGTTACGCAACGGGACAAACAGTGCGAGTCAATGGCGCAAGCTCCGTCCAGGGCTTCCTTGATAAGTGCAAAGCTGGTTATGCGACTAACACCGGAGACACATACACCGGTTACACCGCTGCAGGATCTGGTGGTGGAAAGACTGCAATCGGCAATGGAACGGTTGATGTTGGACTTTCAGATTCCGAGAATAAGAATGCCGATAAGCCTGCTGGAATGATTCACATTCCATTTGTCGCGTGGCCAGTAACAATTATGTACAACCTCAACACAAACAAGTCTGTCAATCTCTCCACTGACACAATCGCAAAGATTTTCGCAGGAAAGATCACAATGTGGAACGACCCTCAGATCACCGCTGATAACAACAAGTCATACCAACAGCCGGTCTATAAGAAAGGTCCAGATGGAAAGCCACTTCTCGACAAGAAGGGCGCACCAATCGTTCTCCGATACCAGACTGTTCGTACATACTTCACATTCCCTGCGAAGAAGATCATTGTCATCTATCGAACAGGTAACTCGGGAACCTCCAACAACTTCACAACCGCCCTCAACAAACTTGCTCCAACAATCTGGACCAAGCCTGGTAACGATGCATTTGCGACCGCATTCCCTGGCGACATCACTTCAGATCCAGTTGGTTTCCAAGGTGGCGCAAACGCAGCTGCTCTCGGAACTCTTGCGCAGAGCACTAAGTACTCGATCACCTATAACGAGTACAGTTTCGCTGTAGCAAATAACCTCGGAATCGCAAATGTCATCAATCCAGCAGGAAACTCAATTGCACCATCTTCAACGGAAGGTCTTCTTGGATCCTTCTCGTTGGCAACTTACAAGGACGGCATTGTCACTTTCGACTACGGAAATAAGTTGGCATCGCAATATCCATTCCCAGCAACAACCTATGCGATGGCTCTTCCAAAGTATTCCTCTGCAGCGCTTGCTGGATCAGTTAAGGATTGGATCACCTACCACGCCTTTGACTGCCCATCAGTGGCAACGGGAACGGGCTTTGCAGTTACCTCCAAGACAAGCGAACTTGGCAAGCAAATCCTTGCTCTTGTCGCGAAGATTGGAAGCTAGATAGCAGTATCGAATTAAGGGATCTGATTCTTGAAAGAGAATCAGATCCCCGAGGGCTTAAGACCAAACTGGCTCGTCCTACAAGTTCTGAATAGATAAACTCTCTGGTATCTGACGAGAGAGAGATTGACGAGTGAAGATTGCGCGGATTGGTGAACCTGGGAAAGAGCGACCAGCTCTCATCGAAAACTCTGAGGTCATCTATCTCGACAGCGTCATCGGTGATTGGTCTCGACCAGAATTGGAATCTGGTGCACTAGAGAAAGTCGCACGTTGCGATAAATCAGTGTTGCCTCGAGAGATTCTTGGTAAAGCACGTATCGGCTCTCCGATTAAAAATCCTACGAAGGTGATCTGCGTGGGCCTGAATTATTTAGGGCATATCAAGGAGTCCAATGCCCAGACTCCCGCAGAACCAATCATTTTCATGAAGGCTCCAGAAACTGTTATCGGTCCGAACGACGATGTTGTTGTGCCTCCGAATAGTGAGGCAACAGACTACGAAGTCGAACTGGCAATTGTTATCAAGAAGCGAGCGCTCTATCTCAATTCACCCGAAGAAGCACCGGAATACATTCTGGGATATACCATCAGCCAAGACATCAGTGAGCGACACTGGCAACTCGAGCGCTCCGGCCAATGGGTCAAAGGAAAATCATTCCCAACATTCAATCCACTTGGTCCATGCATCGTCACACCAGATGAGATTGATGGCTCCAATCTGAGGTTGTGGTGCAGCGTTGATGGCGAGATGCGTCAAGATTCCAATACCAATGATCTTCTCTTCGGCATCAATCACATCATCTGGTATGTCAGCCAATTCATGGAATTGATTTCAGGTGACATCATCAACACCGGCACTCCGTTTGGCGTGGGGCTAGGCTTCAAACCACCGAAGTATCTTCGTGATGGAAATACGCTTCGAACTGGAATCGAGGGAATTGGTGAGATGGAATCTAGAATCGTTGCATATTCGAAGGTGGTCCAGGCATGAGTAAGGATTTCGAAGGTCTGGTAGTTGTCATAACCGGAAGTGGTTCTGGAATCGGGGCTGCGGTCGGTGCAAAGATGAAAGAACGCGGTGCAACGATCTTTGGCCTCGATCTTTCCGAGGGCAAGATTTCCTCTTTTGGTACTTGGGTCGAATGCGACATTAGTGACGATTCCTCTGTAAAAAATGCCTTTGACAAGATCGCAGCGCTCTCGCCACGAGTCGACATCCTGGTCAATAACGCTGGGATTGGAGCACAAGGAACTGTCGAGAAGACAACGACGGAGGAATGGAACAAAGTTCTCAATGTCAATGTCATCGGAACATCACGGGTGACTGCTGCTGCACTTCCTCTCCTTCGAAAGAGTTCTTCAGCGGCAATCGTCAATACATGTTCTGTCATTGCCACCATCGGTTTCCCGAATCGAATCATCTACAGCGCAAGCAAAGGCGCGGTCCTTTCGTTGACATTGGCTTTGGCTGCCGATCTCCTTCCGGAGAACATTCGCGTGAATTGCGTCAACCCTGGATCGACAGAGACGCCGTGGATCCAGCGATTACTTGCCCAAGCCGCCGATCCTGTGAAAGAACGAGCAGCGCTGGAAGCGCGCCAACCTTTGGGACGACTTATCAGCGCAGATGAGGTAGCCAACGCAGTTCTCTATCTGGCGCATCCAGAACAGAAATCAACGACTGGAACCGTCCTTGTCGTTGACGGTGGCATCCATAGTTTGAAATTGCCAAAATAGTTCTCGTGCGCAGCAGAGTCGAATTAAGTTCAGAGCAGATTTCCGCCTTAGGAAAGTTGTGTGGTGGCCGAATCTCGGTCAACGAATCAGTCCTTGATTTGCACGGAAGAGATGAGTCAGCATTCCCGCCGGTTCGACCATCAGCTGTTGTGACTGCGCATTCAACAGAAGAAGTCTCGGAGATCTTGCGATACTGCAATACCGAAGAAATCCCCGTCGTAGCTTTTGGAGCAGGTACTTCCCTCGAGGGCCACGTTCTTCCGCTCTTTGGCGGTATCAGTCTTGATCTCTCTGAAATGAACAAGATCATTGAAATTAGCCCAGATGACTTGACGGTCAAAGTCCAAGCTGGCGTCAAGAGAATGGAACTCAATAAGAAGATTGCCTCAGAAGGACTCTTCTTCTCTGTAGATCCTGGAGCCGATGCCACCATCGGCGGTATGGCTTCGACCTGCGCTGCTGGAACAACCACGGTCCGCTATGGATCAATGCGCGAGAATGTTTTAAAACTTACCGCCGTCCTCGCTGACGGAACAGTAATCAATGTTGGTCGAGAGACACGGAAGTTATCTGCCGGATACGACTTAGCACGTCTCATTGTTGGTTCCGAGGGAACTCTTGCTGTCATCACCGAAATTACGCTCCGAGTCTTTGGAATCCCGGAGAAGATGGCGGCGGCAGTATGTCGTTTCCCAACCTTGACCGATGGAGTTCAAGCCGCGATTGCGATTGTTAGATCGGGAATCCCGATAGCGCGATGTGAATTCTTGGATGCCCAATGTTTGAAGAACGTCAATGTCCACGACGGACTCAAACTTCAAGAAGTCCCGACCCTTTTGTTCGAGTTCCACGGAAGTCCGCGTAGCGTTGAGGAAGATGCCCAAGCAGTGCAGGAAATAGCACAAGAATTTCATGGTTCAGATTTCGAATGGACGACCGAAGAAGGTGCGCGCAGAAAACTCTGGCAGGCGCGACACAATGCCTACTGGGCAGGAATCGCAGCACATCCTGGAAAGCGCGCCATCAGTACCGATGCAGCGGTTCCGCTATCCAGACTTGCTGACGCGGTTGAACTCGCCGAGAAATTGCTCTCACAATCAAGATTTCCATTTTCAATCTTGGGCCACGTCGCAGATGGAAATTTCCACGCATTCATAGTCACCGATCCCTCAAAACCAGAGGAACTCCCTGAGATTCGCGCCCTTACTGAGAAAATGACAGAGGCCATCATCGAGATGGGTGGCACCTGCACTGGTGAACATGGCATTGGTGCCGGAAAGATCTCGTCTCTCGAGAAAGAAGCTGGAGCCGGATCAATGCGCGTCATGAGGGCAATAAAAGAAGCCCTCGATCCGAAGGGGATACTCAATCCAGGAAAGATCTTTCATACGGTTCGGAATTAGTACGATGAAGTTGATTCATTGTCAGTGGCCAGATCTGAAAGTGCCCTCGGGTTATCAGGTAATTTCCACCGATATTAAGTCAATGAGCGCGCTGGAAATAGAGCGCGTTGAAATTTATATTCCTCGATACATGGGAGGGGTGAGCACTCTTCAGGAGATTGAGAAATTTCCCCATCTCACATTGGTTCAGTTATTGACGGCCGGATATGACGACGCCTTGCCTTACATAAGGAAAGGAGTGCGGCTATCAAATGCCCGAGGTGTGCACGACTATTCCACAGCAGAACTCGCTCTAGGACTTATCACTCACCACATCATTGGCATCAGAGGGTACGTGGCTGATATGTCATCAGGGACATGGAACGATACTCAACGAGATTCACTTCTTGGCAAGAAAGTAGCAATTGTTGGTGCTGGCGCAATCGGTAGGCAGATTGAAAAGTTTCTCTCACCCTTGAATATCGACTGCACATTCTTTGGGCGAAGCACTCGAGAGGACATCCATTCAATCTCCGAGCTCACCGAAATGATCGGCGATTTCGATATTGTGATTCTCATTCTTCCGCTAACGAAAGAATCTCGAGGTTTGATTTCGACACGAGAACTATCCATGATGAAAGACGGCGCACTACTAGTGAATTTAGCTCGGGGCGCGATTGTTGATACTGAGGCGCTAGTAGCTGAGTTGAAACGTGGCCGTATCTCGGCTGCTCTTGATGTTACTGATCCTGAACCCTTGCCAAGTACTCATGAACTCTGGCGCCTTCCAAATGTGGTGATAACGCCGCACGTTGGTGGCAACTCCAAGGCCTTCGAACCCCAAGCAAGAGCATTCTGTGAAAAACAACTAGAACGATTTGTAGCAACAGGTGAGTTGAGTAACGAAATCGAAATCTAAGGATTGTTCTCGGAGGCTTAGTAGGAAGATGCGCGCCCGGCAGGAATTGAACCTGCGGCCAATAGCTTAGAAGGCTACTGCTCTATCCGCTGAGCTACGGGCGCAATAGTGCCGATTCTAACGAGTACGAAGGCGATAAGGTTTCGCCTCGTGGCAGAGTTCATTTATACGATGAAAAAGGTGCGCAAAGCGCACGGCGATAAAGTCATTCTTGATGATGTCACATTGATGTTCCTTCCCGGCGCCAAGATCGGCGTTGTTGGCCCGAATGGTGCTGGTAAATCAACGGTTCTGCAGATGATGGCTGGTTTACAGCAACCATCGAATGGCGAAGCATTCCTTTCGCCGGGTTACACCGTTGGCATCTTGTTGCAAGAGCCGCCTTTAAATGAAACGAAAAATGTTCTAGAGAATGTTCAAGAAGGCGTTGCAGAAACGATGGCTCTCTTGGCTCGGTTCAATCAAGTTTCAGAGGAAATGTCACAGCCGGATGCTGATTACGACAAACTCCTTGCTGAAATGGGTACGCTGCAAGAAAAACTCGATCACCTCAATGCTTGGGATCTAGATTCACAACTTGAACAGGCAATGGATGCCCTTCGTTGTCCGCCAGCCGATGCTGATGTCAAAGTTCTCTCCGGAGGTGAACGACGTCGTGTCGCGCTCTGCAAGTTGCTTTTACAAAAACCGGATCTCCTGCTTCTAGATGAACCTACCAACCATCTTGATGCAGAATCAGTCCTCTGGCTTGAACAATTCTTATCGAAATATGAAGGTACCGTCGTCGCCATTACCCACGATCGCTACTTCTTGGACAACGTCGCTCAATGGATCTTGGAACTTGATCGCGGCCGGGCATATCCCTATGAAGGCAATTACTCCACTTACTTGGATACCAAAGCTCAGCGCTTGAAGATCGAAGGCCAGAAAGATGCCAAGCGGGCAAAGCGCCTGGCAGAGGAGTTGGAGTGGGTTCGACAGAACGCCAAAGGTCGACAGGCTAAATCCAAAGCGCGCCTTGCTCGTTATGAAGAGATGGCAGCAGAGGCGGAAAAGGCGCGGAAGTTGGATTTCGAAGAGATTCAGATTCCCATGGGCCCAAGGCTTGGCAATGTCGTCGTCGAAGTGGAGAAATTATCGAAGGGATTTGGCGAGCGACTGCTGATCGATGAACTTTCATTCTCGCTGCCTCGCAACGGAATTGTCGGAGTCATAGGCCCAAATGGTGCGGGAAAAACCACGCTCTTCAAGATGATCCTCGGACTTGAGACACCTGATTCTGGATCAATCAAAGTCGGCGAAACAGTGAAGATTTCCTATGTCGACCAGTCTCGTTCCGGAATTGATCCAAAGAAGTCACTCTGGGAAGTCGTCTCCGATGGCTTGGATTTTCTCAAAGTCGGACAGGTAGAAATGCCGAGCCGTGCTTATGTTTCTGCTTTCGGTTTCAAAGGACCAGATCAACAAAAACCTGCTGGCGTTCTCTCTGGTGGCGAGAGGAATCGACTTAACCTCGCACTAACGTTGAAGATGGGCGGAAATCTTCTCTTACTCGATGAGCCGACGAACGATCTTGATGTCGAGACATTGGGTTCGCTTGAGAATGCGCTTCTGGAATTTCCTGGATGTGCCGTGGTGATCTCACACGATCGCTGGTTCTTAGATCGCGTTGCCACTCACATCTTGGCTTATGAAGGTGACTCTCAATGGTTTTGGTTCGAAGGAAACTTCGAGTCGTATGAGAAGAACAAGATTGATCGACTCGGTCCTGAAGCAGCCCGTCCACATCGAGTGACGTACAGGAAATTAACTCGATGAAATATCATCACAAAGCATTTGTGCGCTGGGATGATCTCGATGCAATGGGACATGTGAATAACGCTATTTATCTGACATATGCCCAGGAAGCGCGATTCGAATGGTCATTTCGACAACACCACGCTCGAGGTGAGCGACCGGGAATTCTGGAGATGGTTGTTGCCCGCGCTGAAGTGGATTTTCTGGCACCGATATTTGAAGGGGGAGTCTTTATCGATGTCACTCTCTGGGTCGACAGAATAGGTACTTCTTCTTTCGGAATGGTTTATGAGATTAAGAATGGTGAAATTCTCTTGGCCAGAGTGAAGACGGTACAAGTAGCGGTAGATGAAACAGTGGCGAAATCACGTCCACTTGATGAGGGCGAACGAAAATTTCTTGAGAGCTATCTCGAGACTTCAAAGGAGAACTAATGTCGAAGAATCTTCCCTTGCGTAGCGCCCGAGCGTGGTGGCGTGATGCGGTCACCTACCAGATCTACATCCGTTCTTTTGCTGATTCCAACGGTGATGGGAAAGGTGATGTCGAAGGTATTCGCTCCCGGCTTCCTTATCTGAAGAAGCTTGGCATTGATGCAATCTGGATTACTCCTTGGTACCCATCACCGCAGAAAGATCATGGTTACGACGTTGCTGATTACATGGATATCGAGCCCGACTATGGAACTCTCGCTGAGGCGCAGAAACTCATTGATGAGGCGCATAGATTAGGGATCAAGATGATTGTCGACATCGTCCCAAATCACTCGTCCGATCAGCACCGCTGGTTTCAAGAAGCACTTCGCTCTGCTCCCGGTTCGAAAGCGCGTAATCGCTACATCTTTAGAGATGGAAAAGGCTCGAATGGAGAATTACCACCGAATAATTGGCAAGCAGTCTTCGGCGGTCCTGCTTGGCAGAGAATCACAGAACCAGATGGAAAGCCAGGACAGTGGTATCTCCATCTCTTTGCTGTAGAACAGCCCGATTTGAATTGGGAAAATCCGGAAGTCCGTTCACATTTTGAAGATGTCTTGAAATTCTGGCTCGATCGTGGAGTTGATGGTTTCCGCATCGATGTCGCACACGGAATGATCAAGGCTCCAGGTCTTCCTGATGTTCTTGATAAAGAGAATGCCACTCCAGAGATGCTTGCCGCACAGAAGATGCCATTTTGGGATCAGGATGGAGTGCACGAGATCTATCGTGTCTGGCGCAAGATCCTGGACTCATATTCCGGGGATCGGATGGCAGTTGCAGAAGCCTGGGTCTCGCCCGCATCTCGAATCGCCCTATATCTGCGTCCTGATGAGTTAGCGAACTCCTTTAACTTTGATTTCCTCACTTCTCGTTGGAAAGTCTCAGAATTACGAAAGAACATCGATCAATCGCTGAAGGCGATTCAAGATGTTGGCGCACCGGCTTCGTGGGTATTCAACAATCATGACGTTGTCAGATCTGTCGATCGATTCGCACTTGATCTACAAGCCGGCAAAGGCGATACGACCCTGGAACGACATGGAGATGTGAAGAAGTTAGATCTTGATCTTGGAATCCGACGCGCTCGCGCGGGAGCTTTATTGATGTTGGCACTTCCTGGTGGGGCATACATCTATCAAGGTGAAGAGTTGGCATTGCCTGAAGCCAGAGATATTCCAGAAGATCGCTTGACTGATCCCCGTTGGGAGATGTCAGGTCGCACCGATAAAGGTCGCGATGGCTGTCGTGTTCCACTTCCCTGGAAGAGCGCGCCTGATTCTGCTTATGGTTTCTCGACGCCAAAGGAATTGAATCCCAATGATGCGTGGCTCCCACAGCCTGAAGGATGGGGAAAATTCTCCGTCGAAGTTCAAGAGCGAGATCCTGATTCAACATTGGCGATGTACCGCACGGCTCTAGAAATTCGACATAACGAGTCAGGTCTTGGCGATGGCGAAATGACATGGATCGAAACGGGTGAGGACGTGCTTGCCTTTTCTAGGCCAGGCGATTTCAAGTGTTACGTCAATTTTGGGAAGGAAATTCCACTTCCAGAAGGTGATGTGTTGATCTCTAGCTCCCCGATTACAAATCGAGTTTTGCCACGAGACACTGCGGTCTGGTTGAGAGCGAAATAGTTGGCTCGCCAAGCACTTCAAGAACGCACCGTCCGAGTTCTTGCGGCGGCGCAAGTACTTAATGGCGTAGGTGTTGCTGGAACTGTTGCCGCTGGTTCATTGCTGGTCTCATCCATCACCGATTCAGAAACACTTGCAGGCCTAGCCCAGACATCCTCTGTTCTAGGCGCCGCAGCACTTGCACTTCCGCTAGCCCGATTGACCTCACGGGGTGGAAGACGATTAGCGCTTTCTGTTGGGTATCTCGCTGGTGTTCTTGGTTCGATTCTTGCCATTGTTGGTGGTTCGACAAAAACACTTCTGTTGATGCTCTCTGGCACATTCTTGGTCGGTGCAGCATCGGCTGCCGGATACCAAGCTCGATTTGCTGCTATCGATTTAGCAACCAATGAGAATCGTGCCCGACAACTTTCATTCGTTGTGTGGGGATTGACGATTGGAGCGGTCGCCGGTCCAAACTTGATGGAACCATCTGGAAATCTTGCAGCAAATCTTGGATTACCTCGATTGGTGGGACCGTATTTGATCGCGGCCACAACTCTTCTTCTGGCGACTTTTGTTATTCAGATCTTCTTGCGCCCTGATCCATTCCTTTCCGCTCAACATGATTCCAGGATTGAATCCAAGCGTTCGACAAAACTCGCCCTTGCTCACATCAAAGGTAATCGCAAAGCACTTTTTGCGATTATGGCGATTGCCATTGGGCACGTTGCAATGGTGACGGTGATGGTGATGACTCCGGTTCACATGGCCCATGTTGATGTTTCACTGACGATTATCGGCTTGGTTATCAGTATCCACGTTGTGGGCATGTATGCATTTTCACCTCTTGTCGGTTCGCTCAGTGATCGCATCGGAAGAATTCGAACAATTCAATTGGGCGTGGTGACTTTGCTTCTGGCTGCGGTCGTCTCTGGTTTCTCCGCCGCAGATAACGCGAGGATTCTCGGTGTGGGACTTTTCTTGCTAGGACTTGGCTGGTCTTTCACGTTGATTGCAGGTTCGGCATTTCTTACCGAATCTGTTACTCCAGAATTAAAGACCTCCGCCCAAGGTGCGAGTGATCTGGTGATGAATCTTTCGGGAGCCTTTGGTGGCGCCATTGCTGGAGTCGTCATCGCAAATCTCTCTTACGGCTGGCTCTGTTTTATCGCGGCAATACCGGTCACGTTGCTAGGCCTTTGGTCGGTGCGCTTAGTTGGAGACCAGAGCTGAGAAGGAACGAATGAATAAGTATGAGGAGATGGGCGGGCGAGCCACTTTCGAAGCTCTGGTCTCACATTTCTATGCTCGAGTGGCTGTTGATCCGATTTTGCGCCCGATGTATCCCGATAATGATTTGAAAGGTGCAGCAGAGCGCTTGTTGATGTTCCTTGAACAATACTGGGGCGGCCCGACCACTTATAGCGAACAGCGTGGTCATCCGCGGTTACGAATGAGGCATGCCCAATTCACCATCGGCGAAGCGGAGCGCGATGCCTGGCTTCGTATTATGAGAGAAGCGGTAGATGATTTAACTATGAGAGAAGATTTGAGAGTCGAACTTTGGGATTATCTTGAAATGGCAGCGAATGCGATGGTCAATCAACCTCGAGCTTTTTGAGATTTATTTCCAACTTTCAAGATTTCGCCATTTCTTAAATACCAGAGAGTTCCTTGTCGATCTCGAACAGCAGTGATTCGAAGTCCAACTGATTCAACGATTCCTTTAACTTCCAAAACTTCCACTTGATCACCGACGCCGTATTGATCTTCGATCAACATGATGATTCCAGAGAAGACATCCCGAACAATAGATTGGGCGCCAAGACCAACAGCGAAGCCAACTACGCCAGCAGATGCGACAAGCGGACCTAGATCAACTCCAAGTTCACCAAGAATCATCGCACCAGCTACAAGTCCAATAATTGCCTTCGAAAGACTCTTCAATACGGTGGCCGCAGTTCGCGCTCTCTCGCGCTGACGTGTGGCGTGGGTTCGCTCTCCCGGGATGAAATCTGTTTCGGCGACTTTTCCAAGCGCACGAGCGATCGCCCGGGAAGCGACCTGCTGGAGGATTAGGGCGAGGATGAAGATGACAAAGATTCGAAGCGGGGCTCCGAGAAACCAGTCCGCCGCCTCATTCAAGGTCACATTCAGGTTCATGTGAGCGAGACTTTATAAGAAGTTAACCGAAATTCCGCCAAAAACTTGGCGTTCTAAGGCAGGATTTCCCCCACGACGCGAGCCACGCGTCGCACGGAAGGTGTCGAAACGGTGTCCATTTCAGCGAGAAGGACTTTAGTTCTCAACGCCACCTATGAGCCACTAGGTGTCGTTTCTGATAGACGCGCGCTCATTTTAGTTTTGAACAATCGCGCAACGATGGTTGAAGAGTCCGATATCGAACTTCGTTACTCATCAGGATCTGTGATGTTGCCAGCAGTCATCCGCCTACACAAATTTGTCAAGATTCCCTATCGTCACACTGTTCCACTTTCGCGTCGAGCAATCTTTGCTCGTGATGGCGGACGTTGCGTTTACTGCACGGCTGCCGCAACATCAATCGATCATGTTGTTCCTCGAAGTCGAGGTGGCGATCACACCTGGGATAACGTGGTCAGCGCATGTCATCGCTGCAACCACTTAAAGGCAGATAGAACTTTGAAAGAATTAGGTTGGAGATTGCGATCACTTCCACGAGAACCAGTCGGCGCTGCATGGAGAATTCTTGGTACCGGTCGAGCAGAGAAGAGATGGATGCCATATCTCGAACAGTTTGGAGTTGTTGGGGCGACTGCCTAAACTCGCCCCGTGATCAGGTTATTCCTCAACGAAGATGGCTCCATGCCTGGAGAGCCACTTTCTTTTCTTAGCGGAGTTCTGTGGTTCTTTATCACTCCAGTAGGAATCTTCTTACTTGTCATCGTTTTGGTGCTTGCTCAAGAGAGCGCCAAGAAGTCTCGAAAGAAGCGAGCACACCAGGATTTGATTACTCGCATCAACGAATAAGTTTTATCGATCCTTCGCTCGTACCCGCAAGGCACGCTCCATCGATTCCTTTGCTTCGATGACGTGACGTCGAAGCGTCGGATGACCATCCTTGCCTGCGCCATTGAGCCAAGCATCTGTTTTAGCAAGCACGTCGGTGCTGACGTTGTAGGTGGGATAAAGCAGATCGACGATCTTGGATGAAACTTCGTATGACTTGGTGTTATAACAATCCAGAATCAAATTGAAGTAACGGTCAGTAAAGGGCGCTGTCAGATCGCGATGAAGTGGCCGCAAGAAACCTTGCATGGCAGAGACTCGAGACCAATTCGAGATGGACTCGTCTTCGGTTGCGGTGACAAAGGCCTTTTCTTTCGCCGCATTTGAAGGGAAGGCAGCAAGGCAACGCTCATAGGAGAGCTTGCCGGTCAAAGTGTTATCTCGTTTCAGTTCGGATTCGACCTCTTCGGTACTCGACAGCCCGCGCTCGACCAGAGAAAGAAGCAGGGTCCATCGAAGGTCGGCATCAATAAGCAGGCCGGTGAGTTTTCCTTCCAGCAGATCGCGAACATAGGCACCCTGTTCAGCGGTGTGTGCCAGGCTGGCAAAGATTCGCGCGAACTGAAGTTGGAAATCACTTCCTGGCTTCGAAGCGCGCAGCAAAGCCCCAACAGAGGTCGCAATTTTCTCTCGCAGCGCATCGCGATTCTTATCGGCAGCGTAGATTTCAACGGCACCAGCAAGTTGGTTGCCAAGAACTGTCACTGTTGTGATGTCATCTTCTCCGGCCAACCCAGCAATAGCGATATCAATGAAATCCGTCGCTGAGATCTCCGCGTCACGAAGCATGTCCCAAGCAGCGGACCAGCAGAGTGCGCGTGCGAGATTGTCTTTTAGTGAACCAAGGTGACTCTTCATCGTGGCAATCGAGCGCTCATCTAATCTGATCTTTGCAAAAGTAAGGTCGCCATCATTGATCAACAGGAGATCAGCAACTTTCTCACCAGCGAGTTCACTCACCTGGGTTGAGGATCCCGAGACATCGAGTTCGACCGACTTACGACGAACGAGATCTTTCCCAGCAATATCAAAGAGGCCAACCTTCAAACGATGTGGACGAAGTTCCTTCGATCCTGTTGGAATGTGAGGTGCAGATTGCTCGATAGAAACAGAGGCATATTTGTCACCATCGATCTTCAAAGCAGGGCGTAACGTGTTAACACCAGCGGTTTGGAGCCAGGTGCTAACCCAAGGTTTGAGATCACGTCCGCTTGATTTCTCGAGTTCGCTTAGCAAATCATCAAGCGTGGTGTTCTTGTGGGCATGTTTGGCGAAATATTTCTGGAGAGCATTGATGAAATTCTCGCGGCCGACATAGGCAACCAGTTGATGAAGGACAGAGGCTCCTTTGGAATAGGTGATCCCATCAAAGTTTGCTTTCACCGTCTCGATATCCACCATATCTGTGGCGATCGGATGAGTCGATGAAAGTTGATCTTGGCGATAGGCCCAGTTCTTGCGCTCGGCATTGAAGCCAGCCCAGGAATTCTTGAAACGTGTCGCTTCGACAAGGGCCAGATAAGAAGACCATTCGGCGAAAGATTCGTTGAGCCAGAGGTCATCCCACCATTTCATCGTGACGAGATTTCCGAACCACATATGTGCCATCTCGTGAAGAATGGTGTTGGCACGGGCATTGTGCATTCGCTCTGTGACTTTAGAGCGGAAAACCAAGAGATCCTCGCGGAAGGTGACACAGCCTGCGTTTTCCATCGCGCCCCAGTTGAAATCCACGACGGCAATCTGGTCGTATTTTTCGAAGGCATAAGCAAGACCGAAAACCTTTTCGAAATAGGCAAAGCCTTGTTTGGTTACTTCGAAGATTTCATCAGCATCGACATGTTTGAAGAGCGATTTGCGGCAGAAGATTCCAAGTGGAATGCGCTTCTGACCTTCATAAACATCATCGACGCGCGCATATGGACCTGCGACGATGGCGCTGATGTAGGTCGACATCACAGGAGTCTTAGTGAATTTCCAGCGCGTGGATCCGCCGACATCATTCTTGGTTGCCACAGGATTGTTTGAGATGACTTCCCAATGTGATGGTGCGGTGACAGTGAAGTTAAATGTGGCTTTCAAATCTGGTTGGTCGAAGCAGGGATACATGTTGCGGATGAATGCTGTCTCACCTTGGGAGTAGAGATACACCTCGTTATCAACCGGATCGACGGAGCGCTGTAACCCTTCGCCACTCTTGGAATAGATCGCTTCTATCTCAATTTCACATTCGTTAGTTGCTTGCAGATTTGGAAGTGTTAATGATTCGCCATCAAATGTCGAAATATCAAGAGCGCTGCCGTTGAGGCGAGCAGAGATGATTCTCTTTCCGACCGCATCGATAAAAGTCGAAGAACCAGGCTGGTTACAGTCGAATGTGACCTTGGTGTGAGCGATAAAAGTTTCCTCACCTTTTGTCACATCGATGCTGATGTCGTAATGATGGACTTTGAGATGGCTTGATCGTTCTGCTGCTTCTTGGCGAGTGAGGTTATTTCCTGGCATGCGCGTAGCAAATCAGAGTTGGCTATCTTTGTCGCTGTGGAGCAATCAACCCCAGAAAACTTCAGATTGCGCAGCTTCCGTCTTCGTGGCGAGCGAATGACGAAGGCCCAGGCCGAGGCCCTACTGCATCATTGGAACAAATT
>CAZGMF010000011.1:0-1944 GCA_964526795.1 uncultured Clavibacter sp. | reverse complement strand
GAGTCCCTCGATGCCGTGCACATCTTCTTTCCTGATCCTTGGCCAAAACGTAAGCAACAGAAAAGACGACTGCTTCAATCAGAGTTCATCTCCCTACTTGCCAAGAAAATAAAGAAAGGAGGTCGAGTTAACATCGCTACGGATTGGTTGCCCTATGCCGAAGATATTGAAGAAAATTTCGCCTCAAATAAAGATTTCAAAGGCGGTGTTGTCTCACGACCTCTGTGGCGACCATTAACAAAGTTCGAAGGGAAGGGAATTCGAAAGAATCATCAGGTGACTGATTTCACCTACTTCAAAAATTAAAGCTTGCCTTCTCTTTCATACTTAGAAATCAAATCTATTCTGCGAACATGTCTTTCATCTCCGGTGAAAGGAGTTGCGAGAAATGCATCGACGAGTTGAAGACAGAAAGCTTCGTCATGCATACGACCTCCGAGTGAAATGACGTTGGCATCATTATGTTCTCGTGCCAATTTCGCCGTTTCTATGCTCCAAACAAGAGCTGCTCGGACGCCTTTCACTTTATTCGCAGCGATTTGTTCGCCATTCCCGGAGCCTCCCAGGACAATTCCAAAAGATCCTGGTTCTTGTGCGACTGCCTCGGCGGCAGGGATACAGAAGACGGGATAGTCATCGAGGGGATCGAAAGAGTGCGGCCCATGGTCTTTTACATCATGACCGCGCGATTTGAGATGTTCAACTATTCGATTCTTGAATTCCAAACCGGCGTGGTCACTTCCAATATGGATCCGCACTGCGTAACTCTCTCAAATAAAAAAAGAAACCGCTGGCATTTCTACCAGCGGTTTCTCTCTGTCTAAGGAGGTTTACATGAAAGAAATCACGACGAGTGAGTTAGAAGCGAGGCCCCATTCCCATTCCGCCATGACCCATTCCTTTGCCTTTTCCATCATGGCCGGGTCCATCGTGGTCCATTCCTCTACCCATCCCACGGGCATTCTCAACTCTCGCTGTGACGCGATCCTTGAGATTTGCCTTCATGGTTGTGGCTTGAGCTGAAGTGATTTTTCCTGCGGCAACCGCAGCATCGATTTCTTTTGTCTCAAGAGCAACAAGTGCTGTGATGAGAGCATCTTTCTTTGCTCCTGCAATCGTTGCTAAAGAATCTCCGGCTTGGAGTCGAGAAGTAAGAGTTGCCTCGGTAATTCCTAGAGTGTCAGTAATGACTTTTGTGAACGCAGCGCGTTCTGCAGCGCGAGCGGCGTCACCAGCGGCACGTGCATCCTGCAGCGCCTTGTTGATGGCATCAACTTGGGCCTGAGTCAAAGTTCCCTTTGAAACAAGTCCGCTGAGAACAGTGGTGAGTCCGCCACCTTTGCCACCCATTGGACCGTGAGCAGATGCAAGACCTGCAGATCCCAGAGTTATCGCAACGCCAGCAAGAGCTGACACTGCAATCAACTTCTTCTTATTCATTCTTACCCTTTCGTAGGTTTAAGAGTTCGAACACCCTCGTATTCGATGGGCTGATGAAAGTATTTTATTCTGAGTGCCCCAGACATTCTCAATGAGAGACACCTCAGAATTGCTGCCTCTTTATGGAGGTTATACGGGTCGAAACTGAGAATTGCCATAGAGAAACCCGCCTACCTATTTGTATGCATTGGGCAGACCCTGGTCACCCTAGGTCTCTTTCAAGAGTCCTAATACTGAAGGACTCTCCATGATCGGCAAAACCATTTTCGTTCGTGCATTCATTTCGACATTTGTCTTGCTCGCAGTTTCGGTGACACCTTTACATGCTGCCGGGCGCACTTCATCGAGCATTGCTAATACAGTCTTGAGCGGTAAAGGAGCGCCAACAGTAAAGATCGGAATTAACGGCGATTTCTATATTGATACTGCCACATTCAATATGTATGGGCCGAAGGCAAATAACAAATGGCCCTTACCCATAAGTCTTCGAGGACCTTCAGGCTC
>CAZGMF010000010.1:26195-33127 GCA_964526795.1 uncultured Clavibacter sp. | reverse complement strand
TTGCTCAGGTGGTGATTTCATAAAGTAGCTCGATGGCGAGAGTAAGGGTCCACCGATTTTGCGATCAAGGGCGACCTTGGCACAACGGAGTGCATCGATGATCACACCCGCAGAGTTTGGTGAATCCCAGACCTCTAATTTGTACTCGATATTGAGTGGAACATCGCCAAAGGCGCGGCCTTCGAGGCGAACGAAGGCCCACTTTCTGTCGTCAAGCCACTCGACATAATCTGAGGGCCCGATATGGACATTTTCAGCGCCCATCTCGTAGTTGAGTTGGGACGTGACAGATTGGGTCTTGGAGATCTTCTTTGATTCCAAGCGATCGCGCTCGAGCATGTTCTTGAAATCCATATTTCCACCGACATTGAGTTGGTAGGTGCGATCGACTTTGACGCCGCGGTCCTGGAAAAGCTTTGCCATGATCCGATGCGTGATGGTTGCACCGACTTGGGACTTAATGTCATCACCGACAATCGGAAGTCCGGCCTTGGTGAACTTGTCGGCCCACTCTGGGGTGGAAGCAATAAAGACGGGCAGGGCATTGACAAATGCGCATCCGGCATCGATAGCGCATTGGGCATAGAACTTGGTCGCCTCCTCTGATCCGACGGGCAAGTAGCAGATCAAGACATCTACCTTGGCATCTTTCAATGATCTGACGACATCAACCTCAGGGGCTGGTGATTCTTGAATCGTCTCTCGATAGTAGCGACCAAGGCCATCCTTGGTGACTCCACGTTGAACGATGACACCAGTCTTGGGAACGTTGCAGAATTTGATGGTGTTGTTCTTGCTAGCCCAGATTGCATCCGCCAGATCAAGTCCAACTTTCTTCGCATCGACGTCAAAGGCGGCGACAAACTTCACATCACGAACGTGGTATCCACCTACCACTACGTTCATCAGACCTGGTATCTCCTGATCGACTGGCGCATCTTTGTAATACTCAACGCCTTGAACTAGTGAATTGGCACAGTTTCCCACTCCAACAATCGCTACTCGGATCTCTTTTTGACTCACGATGTTTTCCTTTCAGACGAGATCATCTTTTCCAACCAAGCGATCTCACGTTCTGCTGTTTCAAGTGAATGGCGTCGCCATTCGACGAGGTACTTATCAAGACCGATTGAGGAACGCTCCAGGTCGGTGCGGAGGAGATCGGCTCGATCCTTGAGACGTCGATGACGCCCTTCAAGAATTCTTAATCTGTTGCGCTTTGACGTCGGACTAAAGAAAGCAACGTGCACTTCGAAGTTGTCATCATCCCAAGCGTGGGGATTTGAGGATTCGGTGAGCTCTTCGAATTTCTGACGCCCTCTCTCCGTAATCGAATAGACGACGCGGGTGCGTTTTGATTTACCGCCTTTGGGAACCTCGCGTTGTTCGATCAGGGCAGCGTCACTCATTCGCCGAAGTTGGGGATAGAGAACCGAGAATGAAAGGGCGCGCAAAGGGCCAAAGACAACGCTCAATCTCTTCCGGAGGGCGTAGCCGTGAAGCGGCTCCTCGTTGAGCAGCCCCAGGAGAGCGAACTCCAAGGATTCGGCGCGAGATCTCACTTCTAACCTCCTGCTCGGGTATCAATCTGGCTTATATCGAGTAAATATATCTATTCGATATATCGAAGCGATATCAAACCCGACCCTAAGTCTCTTGGCAAATCCAAGCCGTTATCTATTTCTCAGCTTTGGGCGTTTCTACTGCCGGGTAGCAGATGTCCGGTCATAACCTCTTTCTCTAGAGCCTGCCCTCTCTCGGCCATCACTGGCCTGATGGGAACCCAATCCGGGCGCTCTAGAAATGAGGACCTCTCACATGAGTCTCTTCTCATGGAAACTCCACGGAACCGGAACCAGCATCGCCCCTGGTGAGGTTGTTTCCACCGATGAAAGGTTGAGCTGGCCGCGCACCATTGGCGTCGGTCTCCAACATATTGCGGCCATGTTCGGCGCCACCTTCCTCGTGCCGATCATCACCGGCCTGCCACCCACGACCACACTCTTCTTCTCTGGTCTTGGAACGATTCTCTTCCTCATCATCACCCAGAACAAAGTCCCGAGCTATCTCGGATCGTCCTTCGCTTTCCTCGCCCCAATCGCTGCATCGGTCAAGAGCGACAACATGGCAGTTGCACTTGGAGGCGTCGTCGCAACAGGTGTCATCCTCGCCGTTGTGGGTCTCATTGCAAAGATGGTCGGAACCGGATGGATTGATTGGTTGCTTCCACCTGTTGTGACCGGATCAATCGTCATGGTCATCGGTTTCAATCTCGCTGGCGCTGCCAAGAATGGTCTGGCAAGTGGACCTCTTCTCGGAACGATCACGCTGATTGCAATCGCTGGCTTCGCCGCTTTCTCGCGCGGCTTCCTTGGACGCATCTCCATCTTCCTGGGAGTTGTCGTCGGCTATCTCGTCGCATTTGTGATGGGCGATGTCAAGACTGATGGAATTTCTGCAGCAAAGTGGTTTGCCGCTCCGACTTTCACTTCACCCACCTTCAAGATGAGTGCAATCGTGCTCTTCCTCCCCGTCGTTCTCGTTCTGATCGCTGAGAATGTCGGCCACGTTAAGGCAGTCTCTGCAATGACCGGCAAGAATCTTGATGACCAGATGGGCAATGCCCTGATGGCAGATGGACTTGCTACAACACTTGCAGGTGCTGGTGGAGGTTCAGGAACAACGACCTATGCCGAAAACATCGGAGTAATGGCCGCAACTCGCGTCTATTCCACAGCTGCATATTGGATCGCCGCATTCGGTGCGCTCGTACTTTCAGTGAGCCCGAAGTTCGGCGCACTTCTCAGCGCAATACCGGGCGGAGTGCTCGGCGGTGCGCAAACCGCGCTCTTTGGAATGATCGGCATCCTTGGTGCCAAGATCTGGATTGAGAGCAAAGTGAACTTCTCTGATTCCACCAATCTCATCGTCGCTGCAACCGCAATCATCATCGGTATCGCTGATGTTTCGTGGACCAGTGGTGACTTCACCTTCAATGGAATCATCAACGCAACCTTGGTCGCTGTGATTGGGTATCGAGTATTCAATTCGATCTCCAAGTCACGGGGCACCAGCGCTGCATAATTAGGAGAGAGAAATCTCAAAGAGACTTTAGTCTCTGAAAGCAGAGGGCTCGGCCTAGCGCCGGGCCTTTTGCTTTGTGAAGAGATCGTCATCAAGATAATGCCTTCGAGTAAGGAATAATCACTCCAATGCTCCTCGAGATCCCCACGCGCTATCCCGAGTACGTCATTACTACTGTCATCATCGTCCTTGCGCCGGGGCCCAGCGTTCTCTTTACTGTCGCTCGGGCGATCGCTTGGGGACGAGCCACGGCGGTTGCAACAGTGGCGGGAAATGTCACCGGTGCTTTTCTTGTCTCTCTTGTTGTCGCTTTCGGTTTAGGGCCCATCCTGCAGCGAAGTGAGTTTGCATTTATCACCGTTCAAATTCTTGGTGGGTTGTATCTGATCTATCTGGGGATCGATGCCATACGACAGAGCCGTATCCATGCCGGAGAGATGCTCAACCAAGGCGACCAGCGACCCAGTCGGCTGCGCTCCATGCGGGATGGCTTCTGGGTGGGCGCGCTTAATCCCAAGGTCCTGGTCTACTTCGCCGCCATTCTTCCCCAGTTTGTCGACCGAGATTCATCATCGGTTACCGGCCAGCTTGTCCTCATGGGAGCGACGTTTTCCGTGCTGGCATTTATCGGAGATAGCACTTTCGGTTTGATCGCTGGAACCATCCGCCAATGGATGGCCAACTCCCCGCTTCGCCTGGTGATCATGCGCCGATTCGGCGGCGGCGTGATGATTGCACTCGGACTTTTTACCCTCCATTCGGCCTTCTAACCCGTTGATGTCAGTGGGACAAGAGAGAATCCATACATGACCAAAGCGCGCGAATTCATCAGCCCCAGTGATCTGACATTCAAATGGAATGGCTGTCACCGATGTCTCTGGCTCCAGTACAACCACAGCATTCAAGCTCCAGTCACGATGCCACTTGTGGGAGATCTGGCAACAATGCAGGAAAATCATTTTGCCGGTGCACATACCTCCCAACTCCACCCGGAACTTCCGGAGGGAAAAGTTCTCGACCGCGGCGGTTGGGTTCGCTCACTTCCTATTGAGTACAACGGAAGTCCTTCGCCCTATGCAATCCGAGGTAAATATGATCTCTTGCTGGAATTCGCTGATGGCACATATGGCGTGATTGATTGCAAGTTTCAAGCGCGAGATAACGATAAGAGTGTCTTCTACTCCCCCCAGCTTGAGGCTTATGCCTTCTCCTTGGAACACCCTGCGAAAGGCGAACCAAAGAAGGTCTCTCTTCTGGGCCTGCTGGTTTGGGCGCCACAGAAATCAGTGGGAAATCCTGATAGTGGATTTTCGCTAGCGCTCTCCAATTCTTGGTATCCGATCACGCGCAATCCCATGGGACTTCAAGAGCGTCTCGCAGATCTGATTGAAATGATCTCAGGGCCAACACCGACTCGAGCGGCGAACTGCGAAGTATGTAAGTTCATCTCCGACCGGCGAGAAATCTTCGGCGCGGAATAGAACCAGAGCGCTACTCGCTCTCCTCCTCCTCATCGAAGTCTTTCGATTCTTTCTTTGATTTTCTCGCCGATTCGCTATCGCGCTTCTTTGCCTCAGCGATCGCTTCCTTGGCTTGAGAGGCGTAAATGTCCACATATTCTTGACCGGTCAGTTCTTGTAACTTCTTCATAATCTGATCGGTAGCTTTGCGAAGCTCTTCCGGATTGCTGGAATCCTTGCCTTGAAAATACATCGGCTCGGCAAAGACCATCTTTACTCTCATAATTTTCGGGATGACTTTCCCCGTTGGCTGAATCTCTGCAGTGTTGAACATAGCAACAGGCACCACTGGGGCACCTGATTCCATGGCAAGGCGCGCAACTCCAGTGCGCCCACGATAGAGACGTCCATCGGGAGATCGCGTGCCTTCGGGATAGATGCCCAAACACTCTCCTCGCGAAAGAACTGCAAGACCAGTCAAGAGCGCTGCCTCACTTCGCGAACCTCCGGCACGATCAACTGGAACCTGACCAAGGGCAATAAATGTCAGTTTCTTGATCAAGCCTTTGAGTCCGGGAGATGTGAAGTATTCACTTTTGGCTAGGAAGGTAACTTTGCGAGGCACAACCAGTGGCATAAATATGGAGTCACTGAAGGAGAGATGATTGGAAGCGATGATGACGGGGCCGCTAGCCGGAACATTTCTCAAACCTTTGACTTTTGGCCGGAAGAGCAGAGTCAAGATGGGAAGTAAGAAAGATTTCAGAAGGCCATAGGCAACTTTGTCCCCTTGAACAACGGAGCGCTTACGCCGTGATGCCATGGGCTTAATGTATCGCGGCGCATTTGTGACACTATGCGCGTTATGAGCAGCATTCCTGGCTCAGAGGCGTTCACCCTCGAGAGCGGTCCCATCGCAGTGCTGATGATTCACGGATTTACCGGTTCGCCACTTTCGGTAAAGCCTTGGGCTGAAGAACTTCATCAACGTGGTTTTTCAATCTATGTCCCGCGCTTACCGGGACATGGAACAGATTGGGAAGAGATGAATACGACGACCTGGAGAGATTGGTACCAGGAAGTTCTCCAGAAATTCCACGAAGTGCGGTCACGACATGAACGAGTCTTTGTTGCTGGGTTTTCTATGGGTGGCGCGCTCGCACTTCACCTTGCAGCCGAACAAGGAAAAAAGATTGAAGGATTGATGCTGGTCAACCCGTCTATCCATGATCATCGTCCAATAATGAAGATCGTTCCGATTCTGAAATTCTTCATCCCATCCGTGAAAGGACGTGGCACTGATGTGGCAGCGCCAAATCCTCCTCGTCATAGTTATGGAAGAACGCCGCTCAAGGCCCTCGCCTCGCTCCAAGAGCTTTGGCGAGTGGTGCAAAGTCAATTAAATGAAATCGATCTTCCGCTCATGATCGGATATTCCATCAATGACCATGTTGTTGATCCAGCAAACTCGGAAATGGTCATCGACAACATCTCCTCGGTCGATATTCGAGAGGTCATATTCGAACGTTCTTTCCATAATGTCGCTCTCGATCATGATCTTGATCTACTTTCGGAGGCAAGCGCCACTTTCATCGCCGATGTTCTCTCCGGTGATATCGGTGGTGCAGTGACAGAGATGGATTTGATTGATGCTGAATTTCAAGACATCGTGGCTGGATTAGATCGCGATTCATTAACGAGCCAGGAGCCTGATTACCTCGACCATCTTGAAAATATCGAAGCGACTGAGGCCTACCAAGGCGATAACAAATCCCTCCCCACCCTGACGAAATATCAGCGTGCGGCTTTAATTGCCGTGATTGCAGGTCCGCTCTATGCGATCGCGGTTCGCTTCTTCTCTATTGATCTACTCGGACTCGGAACGTGGCCTGGACTATTCGCACTCCTGGGTGGAGTTGGACTTTTCTTCTGGCAGATGAGGGCAGAACCCGACGATGATGATGGGATTGCTCTATGAGTAGCGCAGGTCTTCGTTGGGGAATCATCGGAACGGGTTCGATCGCCCGAACGTTTGCCAAAGATCTCACTCGCTTCACCCAACACCGCATCGTTGCGGTTGGTTCGCGGACTTTAGAGAAGGCTCAAGACTTCTCCGCCAACTTCGGAGCGCAGGGTTTCGGTAGTTATGAAGCGCTGGTCGAAGCTGACATTGATGCCGTGTATGTCGCAACTCCGCATCAACTTCATGCCGAGAATTCGATCCTCGCGTTGATGGCGGGTAAACCCGTTCTCTGTGAGAAACCTTTCGCGGTCAATGTCACCCAATCAGAATCCATGATCGAGGCGGCCAGATCCCAGAGCCTTCTACTGATGGAGGCGATGTGGAGTAGATATCTTCCTCATTATCGAAAAATCCGCGAGTGGGTA
>CAZGMF010000010.1:0-26095 GCA_964526795.1 uncultured Clavibacter sp. | reverse complement strand
GATGAATCGCACGCCATCATGGCGGCGATGGACGAAATTCGGCGCCAGATCGACGTCAAATATCCATTTGAATAGAAATTAGAGCGCAGAAAGATCCGCTGCGCCGACAAGACCTGCGTCATTACCCAAAGTCGCGGCGACAATCGGGGGAATTGGATACTTCCCACTGAAAGGAAGATGTCGCTTCAATGAATCACGCACTGGCCCAAGCAAGATTTCGCCGGCATCAATAACTCCTCCGCCGATAATGATGGCTTCTGGATCGAGTGCTGCAACAAGATTCGCCGCGGCAGAACCAATCCATTCCGCCGTTGTTGCAAATGCTGCGATCGCGACGGAATCGCCATCGCGGGCAGCATCGGTGACATGTTGGCCAGTGACACCATCAATAGTTCCGTTGCCGCGAGCGAGGAGATTTCGCGCTAACTCCGGCGAGGCACTGATTGCCTCACGCGCGTGGCGAAGGAGCGCACTTCCAGCTGCGTATTGCTCGTAACATCCCCGCGCCCCGCAGCCACAGAGATGGCCATTGGGGACCGCTCGCATATGTCCGAATTCGGTGGCCATTCCATGTGCACCACGGAAGAGTTCGCCATTATTGATGAAACCGCCACCAAGTCCGGTGCCGATGGTGAGCATGAAGAGTGTTTGGTATGGACGGCCCGATCCGAATCGCTTCTCGCCCCACGCCGCCGCTTTCGCATCGTTCTCGACAACCACACGATTGTCTAACAATTTCTCCAGTTCACTTGCAAGATTGATGCCATTCCACCCGACGATGTTCGGCGTCGCGGTAACAGTCTGTCGATCTGATGAGATGAAACCGGCTGCACAGACACCGACGGATGAAACGTGATGTTCTGCGATTAGTTCACGAGCAACTTCTGCGATGACCTTAACTAGAGCTAGTCCACCTTCGCGGGGCGTTTCTTTTCTACTTCGTGCGAGAACTTTTCCTTCGTGGTCAACGACGCCACCAAGAACTTTGGTACCGCCAACATCGATACCAAGTTTGAGCGACATCTAGCCTTCGACTCTCTTCTTCAATTGTGCAAGCGCAGCATCAATAGTGGAGAGCTCTACCTTGCGGCGCATGATTTCTGGGACCGGCATTGAAATCTGCGTTGTCAATGAATATGTAACGGTGGAGGTGTCATCACCATTGTCTTTGATCAGATAGGACCCACTCATCTCCGTCATCATGTCGGCATCATCGAGGGAGAAATGAATCTCGCCAGGCAACTTTGACCAGTCGTAGGAAAGAGAGGCGCGATCTTTGAGCACGCCAGCGTCAATAGAAATCGTTACTTTTGCAGGGCGGTTTGCAGAGTCGCGCTCGAGAACCTCGACCTTCTTTATTGCTGATGTCCAGGTCGGATAGCTCTCCAAATCGGCCAAGACCGAACTGACTTCAGCCGCAGGTGATTCAATCGTTATGGAATTTGAGGATGCTTGAGCCATGGCGCAGAGGCTACCCCTTCCGATTACCCACCAGTAACCGCTAATTTTCGCCCATGACCGAATACTTCCAACCAGCACTTGAGCCAGCCCCTACTGCGGGAAATCTGACCAACCTTGTTGCCGAACGCGCATGGTTTGAGCCAGAGCGCGTGATGGTCTCTCGTCCACTCGGTGACGGATGGCAGAAGGTGACGGCTCGTGAACTGGAAGCAGAAATTCGCGCCACCGCAAAAGGATTGATTGCTGCGGGAGTAAATATCGGAGATCGCGTCGCAATCATGGCCCGTACCCGTTATGAGTGGACGATTCTTGATTTTGCAATCTGGTTTGCTGGTGGTGTCACAGTTCCCATTTACGAGACCTCGTCAGCAGAACAAGTGGATTGGATCATGACAGATTCGCATTCGGTAGCAATCATTGTCGAGACTCCTCAACTCCGCGATGCCGTCAAGCCAGTCCTGCCTTCGTATACTCATAACTGCTGGACGATGACAGAGAATGTCTTGGCACAACTTGCTTACTTAGGTCGAGATGTCTCTGATGCAGAGATTGATCGCCGCCGAAACGCGCTGACTCCAGATTCTCTGGCGACGTTGATCTACACATCAGGAACAACGGGAAAGCCGAAGGGCGTTCAACTCACTCATGGAAACTTCCTCTCCGAGTGCAGCAACGTTGTGATGGGGGCTGCAGATCTCTTCATGAAACCTGGTGGCTCCACACTTCTCTTTCTTCCCGTCGCACACGTTTTCGGACGCATGGTTCAAATTGGTTCGATTCGCGCAGGTCTTCATCTTGCTCACTGCGGTGATGTTCTGGGCCGATTGACGACTGATCTCGCATCATTCAAGCCAACCTTCGTTTTAGCTGTTCCACGTATTTTTGAGAAGGTCTACAACGGCGCTGAAGCAAAAGCAGACGCTGCTGGCAAGGGCGTAATCTTCCGAAAAGCTGCCGGAGTTGCGATCGAATACAGCAAAGCCCTCGATAGCGGAAAGATGCCACTTCCACTCAAACTCAAGCACGCGCTCTTCGACAAACTCGTCTTCTCCAAGATTCGTCATGCACTCGGCGGCCGCGTGGAAGCAGCAATTTCAGGTGGCGCGCCGCTGGGCGAAAGACTCGGACACTTCTATCGCGGCGCTGGTGTTCGCGTCCTCGAGGGATATGGATTGACCGAAACCACAGCAGGTGCGACGCTCAACCTCACCACTGCACATCGAGTTGGCTCGGTTGGAAAGCCGATTCCCGGAACAACCATCAAGATTGCCGATGATGGCGAGGTATTGATTAAGGGTCCAATCGTGATGCGCGGTTATTGGCAGAACGATGCGGCGAACAAGGAAGTATTCACCGATGATGGATATTTCCGATCTGGTGATCTTGGCAAACTTGATGACGATGGATTCCTCTATATCGTGGGTCGCAAGAAGGAATTGATCGTTACATCGGGCGGAAAGAATGTGGCACCGGCAGTACTCGAAGATCGTCTTCGCGCTCATCCTTTAGTCAGCCAATGCATGGTGGTCGGCGACAATCAGCCATATATCGCAGCGCTCGTTACCATCGATCCAGAAGCGATCAAGGGTTGGATTGCAGCCAATAAAAAAGATGGCGCAACAGTTGCAAGTCTGACGAAAGATCCTGACCTGATCGCTGTCATTCAAACAGCGGTCGATGAAGCAAATAAAGCGGTCAGTCGCGCTGAATCTATTCGTAAGTTCACCATCCTCCCAGTCGATTTCACAATCGCCGGCGGTCATCTCACCGCGAAGCTCTCTGTCAAGAGACACGTGGTAGCGAAGGAATTCGCAACAGAGATCGCTGAACTGTTTGCCTGATTCCCAGACCAGACTTGATCTCGCCCGCCGCTTACACGATGGATTAGCCCAAGAACTCGCACGCCTCGGCTATCGCCTGGACGAGGTTATCGGTGATCCGGTGCTCGCACAGAGCCATCGCGATGCACTCCGCGCCGTTCGCTTGGAGTTCACTTCCATCTCACAACATTTCCGCGATGAGATCTATCGGATTCGCTTGCTTGATCGTGAAGAAATTCGCCATCAAATGCCCGACATTCTGGCCAAAATCAATCATTCTCTCGACCTTGATTTCCCGCCCCTGATTTCACGGGCAGAGGACGCACTGGGACATTGCTTGATAGAGATCGCACGTAATTGCGCCGAACACGCCGGTTCTAACAAATTCACGCTCTCCTGGCTAATGGACAAAGGCAAACTCGTCGTGAGGTGCACCGATGATGGAACCGGCTTGATCGGTGCCAAAGAGCGTTCCTTTGGTTTGCTGGGAATCCACGAATGGCTTGCCTCGATTGATTCCGTTGCGGAGATAGAAAGTTCAAAGGCTGGCACCACCATCATGCTCACGATTCATACCTCTAATTTTCTGCTAGAGAATTAAGATGACAATTCGCGTGCTCGTCATCGATGATCACGTGCTCATTCGCGAAGGTTTACGGCGCGCTTTAGCGCATCACAATCAGATTTCCATCATTGGCGAGGCTGCCTCCAAATCTGAGGCGCTGGCACAGATCGCGCACCATAATCCGGAGGTGATTGTTGTCGATCTTCACCTTCCTGATGGAAGCGGACTGGAAGTTATTGCGTGGGCTCGCTCGCTCTCCCAACGAATTGGCATCGTGGCCTTGACTGCTTCCAAACTTCAGGAACATGTCCTGGCTTGCATGGAATCAGGAGCGAGTGCTCACGTAGATAAAGCAGCTCCAATCGATGTTCTCATCGCTGCTATTTCGCATAGTTTCGCCGCACCACTGACTTTTACTCCTCGTCAAATGACCGCGTTGATAAAGGAGAAGAATCTGACAACCAATTTGACTCGGCGCGAATTGGAGATATTGGAGAAATTGCCGACCGGCGATAGCGTCGTCGAAATTGCAAAGCAACTTTTCATCTCAGAGTCAACAATGAAGACTCATCTCCAGGCTATCTACCGCAAACTCCAGGCCACAAATCGTGTCCACGCGATTGCCATCGCTCGAAAGGCAGGTCTTCTTCCTTAAACTCCAAGCAGATCGTTGAATTTTGATGACCAGATCTGCCAATTCCAATCACTCACAACCCACTCTCGACCGCGTTGCCCCAATCTCTGGCGCTTCTCTTCATCTTTGAGGAGTTCAACAGCGCGCTGAGCGATCTCATCGACATCGTGTCCGTCGACAACGAACCCTGTTTCGCCATGGATGACAGCATCGGGCGCGCCACCTGATCGTCCAGCAATCACGGGAAGACCGCATGCGCTCGCTTCAAGATAGACAATCCCTAACCCTTCGACTTCCAACCCCATCAAGCGCGATCGACACGGCATCGCGAAAAGATCACCCATGGCGATGTAAGACGGAAGTTCTCGATATTCAATCCTGCCAATGAAGAGAATGTCATCGATGACCGAGTGCTTCTTTGCCAATCGATCTAACTCTTTGCGATGCGGACCTTCTCCGATAAAGATCAGAAGCGCATCTGGGATCGCAGCTTTGATCTTAGGCATCGCTTCAACCAGACGATCTTGACCTTTGCGATGGACGAGCCTTCCGACCGAGACGATCGTGGGTCGATTACCTATTCCATACTTAAGTCGAAGTGCATTTCCTACTTCGGGTTTGAAATGATCGATATCAATACCTGGAGCGATTCGGATCAATTTTTCTCGCGCGATCTTTCGATTGACGGCATCACCGGTGTATTCGCCAAGATAAGTGATTCGGTCCACTGACATCCCGATAACTTTGATTGCCAGAGAAAATAGCGGGATCTTGGCCCACCACACCTCATGGCCATGGGTCATCGCAATCATCCGCTTCACACCGGCTCGGCGAAAGAATGGCGCAGCAATTCCAAGTGGGGCTGCTGCCCCAAACCATACTGTCGTCAACGATTTGGCTTTGATAACTCGAATTGCAGCGCGAATTGTTCGTGGAGTTGGCAGAAGAATTGATGCGCAATCACGGATGATTTCCACCCCAAAGTTCTCTCGCCATTGATTGTCATATGTGGTGGTGTCACCTTGTGATGAGGTGTAGACAATCACTTCTCCGCGCGGGACTCTTTCAAGTAGACCGATGATGAAGGTCTCAATTCCCCCTGCGCGAGGGCCAAAATCATTGGTAAAAAGCAGGATGGAAGGCACAGTGGATTGTCGCTTGTGAAATTAGAGACGACGAGCGCCGACGAATTTCTTCCGGCCAAATGAGGTTCCAAACTCGGCGATTTGAACCCGAGCGCCGGGGCGAGGTGCATGCACCATCTTCTTCTGACCGATGTAGATACCGACGTGAGAGATAGGTGAGCCGAAAAAGACCAGGTCGCCAGGTTGGAGATTGGCGTAGGCAATCGAGCGGCCATACCCGTATTGGGCGCGCGAGGAGTGAGGAAGACGGACCCCGGCTTGCTCAAAGGCGCGCATCGTCAGCCCTGAACAATCCCACTTGATCGGCCCTGCAGCGCCCCACACATAACGATCACCTATTTGTTTGACTGCGAAACGGAGCGCGATTCCGGCGCGACCTGAAACTGCGTTTGCGAGCTTGGCTTGTTCCAGCGAATATTGTTGACGTTGAGCTTCATCCATCGCTTGGAGTTTGAGCAATCGTTCCCGGTCAGCTTTCTCCAACTTCTCCAAGAGTTTTTCAGCCTCATCCAATTTTGCTTGGACTTGGGCAGCTTGCTTTCGATACCTAGCTTCTGCGGCCTGAACCAATTTAACTTTATCTGCAACAGTAAGTGTTGTTGCATCGAGTCGCTGTTTAGCGGTGGCATATGCGCGCAGTTGTTTCGCTTGTTTGCGCGTTACACTTTCGAGTGAACCAGCAGCGGTGAGATAGAGCGTGGGATCTGTGGAGAAAAGCAGTTCTAGACCCTCTCCCAAACCTGTTGACTTGTATCGGGCAATGGCGATTGTTGCTAATGACTTTCGAAGTTCGTCTACCGATTTTGCTTGATTGGCGGCATCCTGCTGGACAGAAGCGAGTTGTTTCTGAAGTTTGGCCAGTTGAAGTTTTGCGGTCATGGCCGCTTCGCCTGCTGCTGCAGCATCTTCCTGAAGTTGTTCAATCTGTGCTTGGACTGCGGCGATGTCAGCATTGGGCGCCGCCTTGGCAGCGGGAGCCAAAGTAAGAATCAGTAGCGAGGCCAGAAGAGGCGTCAGCCAAGATCGGAGAAGGCGCATCGGTTTAGGCTAACTGCGAGGCGCCAACTATCTCAACCTGATGCAGCCTCGTGAGCCTGTGAATTCTGATTTTCAGCGTAACGAAGCGGTGGAACCAGCCCACGTGAGGCAAGAAGATCGATAACTCGTGTCTCCTCCTCATCAAGGCGCCCCTTCTTGCGTCGTTCGAATGGTGTGTCGATCAGGAACGAAACGACACATTCTTTACATGCGATATCGCGCATCGTGCAGGTATCACAATCAATGATCATGAAAAAGACGATAGGAGTGAGCACTGACATCTACTCCCCCCTGCCAGTAGCGTGCCGCCGTGGCAGCAGAGATTTGGTCGAATTTCGTCGTGGCGGCCAATGGCGCAACCGCGCTTAGGGGATGTTCGAGCGCCTTGAGCTCGCCTGAGGATCGAATTCGGTTTCATGCCTATCGCAATTCGGCCAGAGCCATCATCACCGGGGGAAATACTTTTCGAGGCGAACCCTACGATCTCACGCCAGTTCCGCTTTATGTGGCCACTCGAGATAAAAGCACGGCCAGCAAGAATCGAAATCCAAAGGCGACATTTCTCAACCTCTCGCCAGAAAAAGTGATTGAACGAGCGCTGGAAGAATGTGGCGGTCCAGTCTTGGTTGAAGGCGGAAAATCATTTCTCCAGCCTCTCCTTGATCAAAGTTTTATTCAAAGGGTTCATGTCACCCGAACTGATAGGGATGGCGACGATATCTTCTGGAATATTGATGACTCGCTTCTGAGATATCAACTTTCTAAAGTAGAGATCGTTGGCGCGGAGCGATTTGAGATCTGGAATCGACGAGATTAGCCGATTGAAATCAGCACAACTCCTGCAAGAGCGCAAGTGATACCAAGATATTGAGAGCGATGTAAACGCTCATGGAGGAACTTGTAGGCAAGCAAAACTGTGACGATTGGAAAGAGCGAACCGAAGACCATCGCGATCGAAACTAATCCTTTGGTTGTCGCGACCCCTAAGAGAAAATTAGCCAAGAAGTCTGCGATGCCAATAAAGATGAGAATCGGAAATGTTCTCCACGCAAATCCGCCAGTAGTTCGAAATCGAAGAGCGAGGCAGATGCAAATCAACACTGAAGCCACACGCATCGAGGTCATCGTCAAAAGCGAATCTGTCCGAGCACCGATGGCAATAAAGGTCACTGCCGTTCCAAAACCCACCGCAGCAATCAAGGCATAGACAATCGGCATCAAAGGGAGGCCACCACGAAGTTCTGGCCCGCTGGCCAGAAATGCACCGAGAATCGCGATGATGATTCCGAAAACCTGAAGTGAACTCGGTCGCTCGCCATCTTTGAGCGCTACAAGCAACGGGATCACGACCGATAAGGAACTGATGGGACTCACAACTCCCATTCGACCGGTTGCCAACCCGGTGTAGAAAGCCGTCAATCCGATAAAACCAGCGATTCCGGCGATCGCGCCAGGAATGAAATAGCCACTCAATGACAGAGTTGGAGTTTGGTAAATACCGGTTATCGCAACGGCAGAAAGGCCAAAGAGAAGTCCAAAACTTTGCGAGACTCCGGTGACCGCAAGTGCTTTGTAACGCTTTGAGAGATTGCCAGCGAGAAAATCAGCCGTACCCCACAACACACTTGAAAGCAGCGCCAGTAGTGAGCCCATCGCGAGAAGGCTACCCGCTCAGATCTTCGGCAAGGTTGAGTTCACGATGTCATTTTGAATGTCAATCTTGCTCGCGCCTACCCCAGATGCAATCTCACCTCTCTTACCCTTAGAACATGCAAGAAAAGCGATCTAATGTTGCGATGAGTCAAGAGTTTGATCGCTTTGTTACCTTCGCACGACAACTCTCTCCCCGAACTGAGATTCGAATCGATGAAGTTCCCGCTCCACAAAAACTTGCTCCCTTCGCTTTCGCACTTTCTGCCGATGTCGCGCTCGATAACGATGATGACATTGCTACAGGACGTTTTGTCTTACTTCATGATCCTGCAGGTCAAGAGGCCTGGGAAGGTATTTTCCGCTGCGTCACTTTCGTTCGATCTGCGATAGAAGATGACCTCCAAAGTGATCCATTGCTACCTGATGTCGGCTGGTCGTGGTTCAAGGAAAGTTTGCGCGAATCGGAAGCAGAATTCCGCGCCGAAAGTGGGACCGTGACTCGAGTTTCAAGCGCCTCCTTCGGACAACTCTCCGTCAATGATGATTCATCAGAGATAGAAATTCGTGCTTCGTGGACGCCTGAAGACGGGAAGAATCTTCATCGACATCTTCAGGCTTGGGTATCTCTTCTTTCCATCGCATCAGGACTCAATCCGTTACCTGAAGGAGTGTCATCGCTGCCAACGCGGCGTTGATCCGATGCGTGCTTTGACCGCACCGGAGGGAGGTACTCCTCCTCTGGTGGATTCACCCGAAATGTTGCGCGCTGCCGTTGCCCAACTCCAGGGCGGATCCGGCCCCATCGCCATCGATGCCGAACGTGCGAGTGGATTTCGGTACAGCGCTCGGGCATATCTCATACAGATCTTCCGCCGCGGTGGCGGACTACACCTGATCGATCCCATTCCGCTTCGCGGACTTGATGAAGTTCAACTGCTCGATTCACTGATCGGCGATCAGGAAGTCATCATCCATGCCAGCACTCAAGATCTTCCCTGTCTGCGTGAATTTGGCATTCACCCACGCCACCTCTTTGATACCGAATTAGCGGCGAGAATCGCTGGTTTGGAGCGAGTCGGTTTGGCCCCGCTCTGTGAATCGCTGCTCGAGATCGCCCTTGCCAAAGAACATAGCGCGGTTGATTGGTCAACGCGCCCGTTGCTCCAAGAATGGTTGGACTACGCCGCACTTGATGTGGAAGTTCTGATAGATCTTCGAGACAAAGTCGAAGCGCTGCTACTCGAATCGGGAAAGCTCGAGTACGCAAAGCAAGATTTCGCGGCAATTCTTACCGCACCCCAAGCAAAGCCAAAAAGTGATCCATGGCGAAAGACGTCAGGCATGCATCTGATCAAGGCACGTTATGAATTGGCCATCATTCGCCAGCTCTGGATGGCTCGTGATCAGATTGCTCAAGAGCTAGATATCGCTCCCGGCCGACTTTTCTCTGATTCGATCATGGTGGATGTGGCGCGCTACAAACCACAAACAAAATCAGATTTTCTCAATCTCAATTCAGTGAAGGCCCGGATCAAAAATGACCGACTCAGAGATCTCATTGATATCTGGTGGGGCGAAATTCAGAGGTGTTATGACATACCTGAATCAGAATGGCCCGAGATGCGTGGTCGGGGCGATGGACCGCCACCGCCACGAATATGGAAAGAACGTTTCAAACTCGCCTATGCCCACCTCACGCACGCCAGAGCAGCCTTGCTCGAGATTTCTCTCACGAGCAAGATTCCAGTTGAGAATCTGATGACACCCGAACTAGTTCGACGGATCATCTTTGATCAAGGACGAGAGCGTCGCTTCCACTTTTCCGATCAATTAGTCAACGATGTCGCAGCCCAATTAGCAGACGGTGGCGCGCGTCCATGGCAGATCGAACTCTGCGCTGGAAAACTTGCCCGCTCGTTGACCTTCGATAAACCTCTACCGCCACCACCTCCTGAAACCACGTCCGAAACCCCGCCAGAAAGCGTTCATAACCACGGGGAGGAGCCTTCAGAGAAGTGAGGCGAATTACGCAACACTCAAGTTGCGTAATTCCTCGCCCTGCCCTTACGCTCTTGTCATGGTTAGCAGCTTTCTTATCGCTCTTCGTGAAGGGCTCGAGGCTGCTCTCATTGTAGGAATCCTGATTGCATACGTCGTGAAGACCGCTCGCCGCCATCTCTTAACCCCCATCTGGAGCGGCGTTGGAATCGCGCTGGTCCTGAGCATCGCTCTAGGCGGGTTCTTGGCTTTTACGTCCGCCGAACTCAGTTCTCGTGGCGAGGAATTCTTCGCAGGAACCACCTCTCTTGTTGCCGTCGTGCTCGTCACCTGGATGGTCTTCTGGATGCAGCGCACCGCGCGCCAACTCAAAGGCGAACTTCAAGAGAAAGTCGAAAGTGCCGCAACCGTAGGTCCACTTGCTATCGCATCGGCGGCTTTCTTCGCTGTTGTTCGTGAGGGACTTGAGACATCGCTCTTTGTTTATTCGAATTTTCAAACCGTCGGCTCCAAGACCCCTGCCACCATCGGACTGATATCTGGTCTGGCCCTTTCAGTGATCCTGGGCTATCTGATTTATCGCGGTGCGATTCGATTTAACCTCTCGACATTTTTTACCGCCACCGGTGTCGCTCTCATCGTTGTTGCTGCTGGAGTCCTCTCATACGGAGTCCACGAGTTCCAAGAGCTGGGCTGGCTACCAGGAAACACTGCTTACGCCTGGGATCTCTCTTCCTGGTTACCTAAAGATTCACTTCTCGCCTCTCTTCTTTCGGGAACGATCGGATTCGATGTCAATACCTCATGGCTACAACTCTTCATCTGGGCGGCTTACCTGGTGATAGTCCTGGCTCTCTATCTCAAGCCTTCCGAAAAAAAGGCTCCGGTACTCGTAGCGAAGTAAGCGGTGGGGTTACCCATCTGGTTACTGGCAGGTAACCTAGCCATATGAAGACTGCCACCACATCCACAAATGTCGTCCTGATTGATGCTGTTCGAACTCCTTTCGGAAAAGCCGGAAGTCTCTATCAAGGCACCCGCGCTGATGACATTGTCGTACGTTGTATTCGAGGATTACTTGAGCGCAATCCGAAAGTTAAGCCGAGTGAAATCGATGATGTTGCGATCGCTGCCGCTACCCAATACGGCGATCAAGGGATGAACATTGGCCGATCCGCTGCGATCCTGGCTGGTATTCCCAACACCGTTCCTGGATATTCCGTCGATCGTTGGTGTGCAGGTGCGCTCACCTCGGTAACAACTTTGGCCGGCGCCATAAATATGGGCGCATATGACTTGGCAATTGCAGGCGGAGTTGAACATATGGGTAATCACCCGATGGGCGAAGGAATGGATCCCAACCCACGTTATCTGGCAGAGAAGATAGTTGACACTGATGCGCTTTCGATGGGAAATACCGCCGAGAGATTGCATGACAAATTTCCACATCTAACAAAAGAGCGCGCTGACAAGTATGCGCTTGCTTCGCAAGTAAAGACAGCGGCGGCATATGCATCCGGAAAGATCCAACCAAACCTCATCCCGGTCGCCGTACGAAGCGCAGAGCAAGGATGGGGCGTCGCAACAATCGATGAACCACCTCGCCCCGGAACAACGTTAGAAGCACTCGCTGCGCTCAAGACGCCATTTCGTCCTGCGGGAAGAGTGACCGCTGGAAATGCCGCCGGTCTCAATGATGGCGCCACCGCAGCGCTGCTTGCCAGTGAAGAAAAAGCGAAAGAACTCGGACTTCCGATCAAAGCAAAACTTGTGACATTCGCTTTTGCAGGAGTGGAACCAGAGATCATGGGATACGGACCTGTTCCCTCGACAAAGAAAGCTCTCGACCTTGCTGGACTTTCGATTGAGGATATCGGCCTCTTTGAAATCAATGAAGCATTCGCGATCCAGGTTCTCTCTTTCCTCGATTACTTCGGAATCGCCGATGACGATCCTCGCGTCAATATCTATGGCGGCGCCATCGCGGTCGGTCACCCATTGGCCTCATCCGGAATTCGCTTGATTCTCAATCTTGCAGAGGGATTCAAAGAGCATCCAGAAGTTCGCTATGGAATAACGACCATGTGTATTGGCCTTGGCATGGGCGGAACAGTGATCTGGGAGAACCCGCACTTCAACGGAAAGGTCTCCTAACATGGTGGAAATCTCCAAACCAGAAGGCGCTCCCGAAGAAGTCATTACCAGAGCGCTCCACCGGGAGATTGATCTTTCGCTCTTTGGATTCAACGGCACGCTCTCATTGATCACACTCGACAATGGTCATGATCACACCAGACCCAACACACTTGGCCCCCAATCTCTCCAAGAAATTGATGCTGCTTTCACGGCTGCGCAGGCAAGCAACTCAAGTGCGATTGCGATCACCGGAAAACCATTCATCTTTGCCGCAGGTGCCGATCTCTCCGCACTCCCCTTCGTCTCTAAGAAAGAACAAGCGCTCGCCATTGGTAAATATGGACATGATGTCTTTAAGAGATTTGGAAAGAGCGCTAAACCAACGTTCGCATTTATCAATGGTCTGGCCCTGGGCGGCGGCCTGGAGATTGGATTGCATTGCCATTATCGAACACTGGCCTCGACTGCCTTCACTGCTCTTCCCGAATGTTTCCTAGGAATCGTTCCAGGGTGGGGTGGTGCGACGCTCCTACCAAAATTGATCGGACCAGAGAAGGCCGTACAGGTCATCATTCTCAATGCACTGAACAACAACACCATGATGAAAGCCAAAGAGGCACTCGGTCTAGGCGTCGTTGACGCGGTCTATGAACCTGCAGATTTCTTAGAACGTTCATGTGCTTTTGCAGCTCGGATCCTCAGTGGCATGGAGAAGATCGAACGCGCTGATCATTCAAAAGATGATGGAGCCTGGGAACGGGCGATGGCGACGGGCAAAGCGGCTATCGCAAAGAAGTATGGTGGCGCTGATATCGAGTCGCCTCGACGTGGCTTGGAATTAATCGCGGCATCTCGCACCAACACTTTAGATCAGGGTTATGACCAAGAAGATGCGATCTTGGCCGATCTGGTGATGGGTAATCCTCTTCGCGCCTCACTTTATGCATTCAATTTGATTCAAAAGAAGCGGAAGAAAGTCGAAGGTGCCCCCAAGCCTGCACTTGCTCGCAAAGTCACGCGGGCCGGTGTGGTTGGCGCCGGTTTGATGGCATCGCAGCTTGCTCTTTTGATTGTGCGAAATCTCAAAGTCCCTGTCGTGATGACCGACCTCGACCAATCTCGAGTCGATAAAGGTGTCGCCTGGGTACATTCCGAAATTGCAAAGTTAGTTGAGAAGAAGCGACTCCTTCCCGAAGCGGCACAACGATTGAGCTCTCTGGTCACCGGCTCAGTTGATCAGAAAGTTTTTGCACAATGCGATTTCGTCATCGAAGCAGTCTTTGAAGAGCTCTCCATCAAGCAGAAACTCTTCTCAGATCTCGAGGAGATTGTCTCGCCAGAATGCATCTTGGCTACCAATACATCCTCTCTCTCGGTAGAGAAGATGGGTGCACATCTCAAACATCCCGAGCGAGTTGTCGGCTTCCATTTCTTCAATCCAGTCGCAGTGATGCCACTACTTGAAGTTGCACGCACTTCCAAGACCGATGATGCGACGACAGCGACAGCAATCAATGTGGGCAAAGATTTGAAGAAGACTATGATCATTTGCAAAGACGCACCAGGGTTTGTCGTCAATCGACTGCTCACTCGCTTCATGGGTGAAGTCACAGATGCCATTGACGAAGGAACGCCGATCGAAGTGGCAGACAATGCACTTCGTCCTCTGGGATTCCCGATGTCGCCGCTGGAACTCTTTGGCCTCGTCGGACCGGGCGTTGCACTCCATGTCGCCAAAACGCTCCACGACAATCTCGGTCCGCGCTATCGCATCTCCCCCACTGTCTCTCGCATTGTCGAGGCTGGCGTGAAGACTTTCTATCTCAAAGATGAGAATGGAAAACTCAATCCAAATCCTGATGCAATCGCTCTGGTGGAAAAGGGAACGAAGCCTTCCACCTCAGATGAAGTCAGAATGCGCGCGTTGCGTGCATTGGCCGAAGAGGCGCGGATGATGCTCGATGAAGGCGTTGTTGCTACCGCCTCGGAGATAGATCTCTGTATGTTGATGGGCGCTGGTTGGCCGATGCACCTCGGCGGGATCTTGCCTTACTTAGATCGCGAGGGAATCAGCGAGAAGGTCTCGGGTCAACGCTTTCATCCACACGGAGTTGCGTCACTCCCTGCTTAATCCCACCTGACATCCACGTTACAAGTTGGCGAGTGATGTTCTGTGAGCTCATTCCGATATCACTCAAGATCTCACCACGTTTGGAGTGCTCGATATAGGTAAGCGGAACTCCGATCGAATGGATCGGGATCGAAATATCTCGACGTCGGAACTCTTCTGAGAGCGTGCTTGCGATTCCGGCATGCGTGATTCCATCTTCGATCACAACACAATGTGAATAGCGAGAGGCCATCCTTGCCAGCGAATCAATCGGAAGTGGCTTGACCCAACGTGGATCCACCACTGTCACACCAACTCCTTCGCGGTATGCCCCTGCCGCTGCTTCAACGGAGAGATGCGCCATCGCGCCGACGCTGACCAACAAGATATCGGGACTCTCGCCACGGTAGAGAATGTCCATTCCGTTTTTCTGCTCAAATGCTGGTAGATCGGCTCCAACTCCACCTTTCGGAAAGCGAAGCAATGATGGAGCATCAGAGATGTTGATTGCCTCTGTCAATAATTCCTCTAATCTCTTTCCATCTCGGGGCGCGGCAACATGAAGATTCGGAACGATGCCGGTGAGAGCAAGATCCCAGATTCCATGATGCGACGGTCCATCATCGCCAGTAACTCCTGCTCGATCAAGAATAAATGTCACTCCTGCTTTGTGTAAACCAACATCAAGGAGTAACTGATCAAAGGCGCGATTGAGGAATGTCGAATACACCGCAACTACAGGATGTAGACCGGCAAATGCCATTCCGGCAGCAGAAGTTGTGGCATGTTGCTCTGCGATTCCAACATCGAAGGTTCGCTCGGGAAATTCCTCTTGGAATCTATCCAGGCCCGTGGGGCCGAGCATTGCTGCCGTAAGAGCCACGACATCAGATCGTTGCCTTCCGACCTCAACCAGGGCATCCGAGAAGACATTGGTCCACGTTCTTCCGCTCTTAGAAAGCGGTTCTCCTGTCTCTGGATCGACCACACCTACCGCGTGGAACTTTTCGGCCTCATCCTTGAGAGCAGGAGCGTGGCCTCGACCTTTCTCTGTAATCGCATGAACGAGCACTGGCCCTTCGAATTTCTTCGCCTGAATTAAGGCTTTCTCTAACGCCTCGATGTCATGGCCGTCGACCGGTCCGAGATATTTCAACCCAAGATCTTCGAACATTCCTTGCGGAGCGACGATATCTTTTAAGCCTTTCTTAAAACCATGCAGCGTCTCATAGATCGGATGTCCGACAACAGGGGTGCGTTCTAGCACTCCCTTACCCCAATCGAGGAATTTCTCATAGCCCTTTGTTGCACGAAGCGTCGATAGATAGGTAGCAACACCACCGATAGTTGGAGAATACGAACGTTCGTTATCGTTGATGACAATCACAATTCGTAACCCGTCGGAAGCAGCGATGTTATTCAGCGCTTCCCAGGACATTCCCCCGGTCAATGCGCCATCTCCAACGACAGCAACAACATAACGATCTTTAATTCCTTGAACCATGAAACCTCGAGCGATTCCATCAGCCCACGAGAGCGCCGTGGAAGCATGTGAATTTTCAACAACGTCATGATCGCTCTCGCTCCGATTCGGATAACCAGAGACGCCACCACGTTGACGTAACTTCTCAAATCCTGGGGCACGACCGGTAAGAATTTTGTGAACATAGGACTGATGGCCAGTATCAAAAAGGACCACATCATGCGGTGAGTGGAATATTCGATGGATTGCGATCGTCAGCTCTACAACTCCCAAGTTCGGCCCCAGATGGCCGCCAGATTTCGAGACTTTCTCAATGAGGAACTCTCGAATTTCGCCTGAGAGTTGATTCAATTCCTCAACACTCATTCGCGCCAAGTCCGAAGGTGACTTCAGACGAGTCAGGAAGTTCATAGCCAGAATGGTATTCCAGTGGTGAATTAAGCGAGAAGCGAACGGAGTACGTACTGCATGATCCCGCCGTGACGGTAGTAATCCGCTTCGCCTGGGGTATCGATTCGTACCCGAGCAGTAAAGCTCTTGCCACCAGCAGTGACTCTCACCGATGGTGGGATTTTGCCGGAGTTAAGTTCGGTCACACCCTCGATGTCGAAAGTTTCGTCACCGTGTAAGCCCAGTGAAGCGGCGCTCTCGCCATCGTTGAATTGCAATGGAAGCACACCCATGCCGATGAGATTTGAACGATGGATTCTCTCGAATGATTCAGCAATCACTGCCTCGACGCCCAGTAGAGCGGTACCTTTCGCGGCCCAATCTCGAGAAGAACCGGACCCATATTCCTTACCAGCCAAGATAACAAGTGGGATTCCCGCTGATTGATATGCCATTGAAGCATCGTAAATAGTGCTCTGTTCGCCACCGGCGAGGTAATTTCGTGTGAATCCGCCTTCGATGCCATCGAGAAGCTGATTCTTCAGTCGAATGTTGGCAAAAGTTCCACGAATCATGACTTCGTGATTGCCACGTCGCGAACCGTAGGAATTGAAATCTGCCTTCGCAACACCATGATCGAGAAGATATTTTCCGGCAGGTGAATCCACTTTGATCGACCCTGCCGGTGAAATGTGATCCGTGGTGACTGAATCGCCAAGTTTTGCCAGAACGCGCGCACCCTTGATATCTGTCACAGGTTTTGGCGACCTTGGCATGCCATCGAAATAAGGAGGCTTTCGTACATAAGTCGAGTTCGTATCCCACTCGAATACTTTGCCGGTAGGAGTATCCAATGATGTCCAACGGTGATCTCCGGCAAAGACGCTGGCATAGTCCTTTTGGAACATGTCAGCTGAAATCACCGAATCGATGACATCTTGAATTTCCTGTGGCGTTGGCCAAATATCCTTCAGGAAGACATCCTTTCCTTCCTTGTCTTTACCGATCGGATCTTTCTCAAAGTCGTGATCCATCGTTCCGGCAAGTGCGTATGCGACGACCAGTGGTGGTGATGCGAGGTAATTCATCTTCACATCAGGACTGATACGTCCTTCAAAATTTCGATTACCCGAGAGCACCGCCGCGACCGCAAGATCATTCTCATTGACTGCATTACTGACCTCACTGGGTAGCGGACCGGAATTTCCAATGCAGGTAACGCAGCCATAGCCCACCAAGTTGAAACCCAGCGCTTCGAGCGATGACGTCAGACCGGCTTTTTCATAGTAATTAGTCACCACTTTCGAACCAGGAGCCAGAGTTGTCTTGACCCACGGTTTACTCGTTAGTCCGCGAGCCGCAGCTTTCTTAGCCAACAAACCAGCTCCGATCATGACGCTTGGATTGGAGGTATTAGTGCACGATGTAATCGATGCAATGACAACTGATCCGTTCGTGACATTTCCTGTCCGACCATTCACACTCACTGCGATTGGATTCTTTGCAGAACGCTCCGAAAGATAAGTTGAAACACTCTTGGCGAAAGATGACTTCGCATCAGAGAGCGAGACTCGGTCTTGAGGCCGTTTTGGTCCCGCGATCGATGGCACCACAGATGCGAGATCAAGTTCTAGATGTTCTGAATATCGCGGCGTCGCAGCAGGGTCATGCCAGAGACCTTGAACTTTGGCATAGCTTTCGACCAGCGCTCGTTGTTCTGCCGAGCGTCCGGTGAGCTCGAGATATCGAATAGTCTCTTGATCGATCGGGAAGATTGCAACGGTCGAGCCATACTCTGGTGACATATTCCCAATCGTCGCGCGGTTGGCCATCGGAAGAGCAGCTACACCAGGTCCATAAAACTCTACGAACTTACCGACGACTCCATGTTTGCGGAGCATTTCGGTGATTGTGAGCACGAGATCTGTCGCAGTAGTTCCTATCGGCAACGAACCGTTGAGTTTGAATCCGACGACCTTGGGAATGAGCATGGAGACTGGCTGTCCAAGAAGCGCAGCTTCAGCCTCAATTCCGCCGACTCCCCATCCGAGAACTCCAAGACCGTTGACCATCGTCGTATGTGAATCCGTTCCAACAACCGTATCCGGATAGGCGCGTAACGATCCATCAACGGTTCGGGTCATGACGACTCTAGCGAGATATTCGATATTTACTTGATGGACGATCCCCGTTCCTGGCGGCACAACTTTGAATTCATCGAAAGCGCTCTGACCCCAGCGCAAGAAGCGATATCGCTCAGTGTTGCGTTGATATTCGATATCAACATTTTGCTGGAATGAATCTTTGCTGCCGTAGGTATCGGCGATGACGGAGTGATCGATGACTAACTCGGCCGGCGCTAGCGGATTGACGCGCGACGGATCGCCGCCAAGATCACTGATTGCCTCTCGCATTGTGGCAAGATCAACAACGCAGGGCACTCCGGTGAAATCTTGCATGATCACTCGAGCAGGAGTGAATTGAATCTCGGTATCAGGTTCGGAACTTGGATTCCATTGAGCAAGCGCGCGAATTTGTTCCGCGGTGATATTTGCTCCATCTTCGGTGCGCAGAAGATTTTCGAGCAGAACTTTTAACGAGAACGGCAATGATGCTGCGCCTTCAAGGCCAGTAATATCGAAGATCTCGTAGTTTTTCCCAGCTACTTCAAGATTCTTCTTTGCCCTAAAAGAGTTCTTGCTCACGGTGAAATCCTAATAGCGAGTCAGCCGAATGGCTGCTCGTCGATGGCGATGGCACCATCCTTACTTGATGAAACGCGCCACACACTCAATATGTTGGGTCATCGGGAAGAGGTCGAGGGCTCGAATCTGATCGAGTTTGTATCCCGCATCCACAAGTATCCGAGAATCTCTGGCTAGCGATGCTGGATCACATGAGACATAGACGATCGTGCGAGGCGATAACTCGACAAGTTGGGCGCAGGTCTTTGCACCCAGGCCAGCTCGAGGTGGATCCACGACGACGACATCGGCTCGCACGTAGCGGTCGAGTGCGCGCTCCACTCTCTCCTCAACGATTTCGACATTCTCCTCTGTCGCAAAATTCCTTCGTGCGTCGGTTATCGCATCCGAATCATTTTCTATCAGCGTCACTCGCCCACTGACTCCAACTTTCGCAATAAGTGCGGCGCTGAACAATCCCACGCCACCGTAGAGATCAAAGATGTGGTCACCGGGTTTGGCTCCCGCGTATTGAATGACAGCCTGCGTGAGAAGACTCGGTGCGCCCTGATGGCTCTGCCAGAAAGAGATTGGTGCAAGTGAGAATCGCCGACTCATCACTTCCTGTTCGACCAAGACTCGGGAATCACGTCCCTCGATCTCGATTGCTACATCTTCATTAGTTCCCACAGCGACGTGGACTTTCGCTCCCGCAGGTAGCTTGCGACTATTGATCGACTCAATATTAATCGCCGAATCTGCAATCTGACAGGAATCTATCTCGATAAGTTCATGTGATCGAGCGCCAAAGAGGGCAAGTTTTCTCGACGGAGACACGGTGAAATCCATTCTGGTACGCCAGTGCTCGGTGGGCATTACTTCTTCCACTTCAACCGCCACTTCCATTTTCGCAATCCGCGCGAATTGTTCCTTGACTATCTCTGATTTCAATCTTCGCTGTCGCGCCAGAGAGATATGTTGGAAATCGCAACCGCCACAACCTCGCGGCTTTGCATAACTACAGCGCGGCGATATCCGATCTGGTGAGGCAGAAATAATCTCGATTGCATCTCCCCTAGCAAATTTCGATGACATATCTGTTATCTCAACGACAACTTTTTCGCCAGGAATCGAGTGGCGTACGAAGATTACTTGTCCTTCATGTCGTGCAACGCAATGTCCACCGTGGGCGATGCCAAGGATGTCGACCTGAAGTCGATCTCCTACTTTCACATTCACCTCATTTGATGTCGGCGATTACGCGTGCATTACAAGTTCCCAAGCCTAAAGGTGTAGATTCTCCTTTGTGCACGTTGTCATTATGGGCTGCGGTCGCGTTGGCTCAACACTCGCGCGTGATTTCCAAAATCTCGGCCACACCGTCGCTGTCATCGACCAGGACCGTGAAGCCTTCCGACGACTTGGCCCAGATTTCAAAGGTGAAGCAGTTGCTGGAGTTGGATTTGATCGCGATACATTGCTAGAAGCCGGAATCCAACGTGCCGATGCCTTCGCGGCAGTCTCAAATGGCGATAATTCCAATATCTTGGCGGCTCGAGTCGCTCGAGAGACATACGGCGTTAAGAATGTCGTTGCTCGAATTTACGATCCGGCTCGCGCCGAAATCTACCAAAGACTTGGAATCCCAACAGTTGCCACAGTTCTGTGGACTACAGATCAGATCATGCGCCGACTGCTTCCGACCGGAACTCGAAGTGAATGGCAGGATGCTTCTGGAAGCGTCCAACTTGTCGAAGTTCACCTGCACCAAGGTTGGTATGGGCATCCGGTCATGCTTGTTGAACGTAACACTCCATCTCGCGTCGCATTTATAACCAGATTAGGCGAGGGCAAAATCCCCGATGAACATACAGTTCTACAAGAGGGCGATGTGCTCCATGTTCTTGTCACTGAGAAAGATTTGAACCCAACCGAACAGACTCTTCTCCAGCCGCCTGGAGATCATGCATGAAGATCGCAATCGCAGGTGCTGGAAACGCCGGGCGAGCCATAGCTAGGGATCTACTTGCTAATGGCCATCACGTTCTGCTGATCGATAAGAACCCCAAGGCGATAAAGATGGAGAGCGTGCCCAACGCTGAATGGCTTCTTGCTGATGCCTGTGAAATATCAACTCTGGATAAAGCGGGGATGGATCAATGTCAGGTAATGGTCGCTGCGACTGGAGATGACAAAGTAAATCTCGTTGCATCGCTTCTTGCCAAGACTGAATATGGCGTTCCGCGTGTGGTCGCGCGCGTCAATCATCCTAAGAATGAATGGCTCTTTGATTCCTCCTGGGGAGTTGATGTCGCCGTTTCCACGCCGCGCATCATCGCAGCCCTGGTTGAGGAAGCGGTCAGTGTTGGCGATGTCGTCCGTCTTTTCTCCATCAAATCTGGCGAAGCAAACCTTGTCGAACTGACTCTCCCCGATGGCTCCCGTTGTATCGGAAAATCAGTGAGCGAAGTTGAATTGCCCCGAGATGTCTCGTTGGCTGCCGTCATTCGAGATGGACATGTCATTACCCCGACACCATCGACGATCTTCTCTGGTGGAGATGAATTGATTTTTGTAGCTTCGAGCGAATCAGAAGATGCGCTTAAGAAGTGCTTCGTGGCGAATTCTTAATCACAAGCCAGGTTGCCCATGCCGTTGCAAAGAAGAGTGGATATCCCATGACCAATCGTGCCGTTCCCAGTAATGCCACATTTCCAGTCACATAAAGCGGATACTGAACCGCGAGGCGGATAGCAAAGAGTCCAACCCAGAGCCAGGTCGCCTTGGTGTACATCCGTCGTCGCTCTGGATTCTTACGCCAGGTGAAATTCTCCCCCACAATCGGTCCGATCACGATTCCCATGACGGGCCAACCGATGAGATTAGAGAACATATATGCGATTCCATATCCAAGATTTGTCAGTAAACCTGGAAGATAGAAATCCTCGGCTTTTCCGGTGCGCGCTGAGAACCAAGCGCAGATTGCAACACCAATCACTCCTGAGATCGCATGTTGCAGCGTCTCTCTCTTCACTAACCTGATCAAAGTCAGAATCAGAGAAAGTCCTAACGCATATGTACCACTGAGGCGAACATCTTTGGTCGCAGTGAACGCGATCAGAAAGACTAATGAAGGCAGACCTGAATCGATCAGGCCCTTCTTGCCACCCATCGCCGCAACAATCTTGTCGCGATCGTTGTTCTCGCTCATGCTCGTCCTGTCGAACCGAAGCCGCCATCAGCCCGTGCACTGCCAGGCAACTTCTCTACTTCAATGAATTCAGCTTTCTCCACTTGTTGAATGACAAGTTGTGCGATGCGATCACCACGTTTGATGGCGAACTTTTCGCGCAGATCGTGATTGATCAGAGCTATTTGCAACTCGCCTCTATATCCCGCATCAATCGTCCCTGGAGTATTGACCATCGAGATTCCATTCTTGATTGCTATCCCAGAGCGAGGATGAACGAAGGCTGCAAAACCTTCGGGGAGGGCGATCGCTACGCCGGTTGGTACAAGTGCCCGCTCGCCAGGTTCCAGCGTTAGATCGATCCTCGAATAAAGATCCGCACCAGCATCACCAGGCTTTGCATAGGTAGGCAGCGGTAAACCTGGATCAAGTCTGGTAATCAGCACTTTCATGGATTGATCTCGAATTCAACTGATGTTGTTCTGGCACTTGATCCATAGAGCGCATCACGAAAACCTGCCGGTGCGTTATCAACAAAATGTTCGATTGGGACGATGATAAATATCGCTGCTGCCTCGACAGCCACTGGCCCTGTCGTTGATCCGATATGCCCGGCTGCTTTGCAGTAGATCTTTCGGCCATCTTGGCCAACAATCTCCGCTTCTATATGCAACGTCGTACCAACTTGAACTGGCATGAGAAAAGAAGTCTCAAGTCTGCCGGTGACGGCTGGTTCGCGCACCAGCCACATCAATTTACCGAGCGCTTCATCAAATGCGCACGAAAGAAGTCCGCCGTGCGCAAGACCAGGAGCTCCTTGATGAAGTTCTGTGACAGTGAACTTTGCGTTGATTGTCATTCCTTCGCCAGCATGTGCAACTAGATGTAGTCCTGAAGGATGTGAAACGCCACAACCAAAACAATCTTGATTATGAGAACCGAGCAAAGTTCCGGGAGCTGGAGCCTGTGGATGTCGTGCGGGGACCTTTGCACCTGTCGGAGGGGTAATACTCAGACCACGGGACATATCGCGAAGATTACCGCAGCGCTGAAGTACTCTGGTTTACGTGATCGAACGCATTCGCTGGTCTCTTGGAACCTGGTTGATTGCAGCACTTCTTAATTTTCTGATCTCAATAACAATCTGGGGAGTTCTTGATACCACCCCGACTTTGGTGCTCACTTCGATCTCTCTTGCCATCACATTCGGGATAGCGCGGCGAAGTTCGATTCAGATCGAGGTGAATCCGGAAGAATTCAAAGTTGGGAAGGCGCACATTGGACGGGAATTCATCTCCAAAGTCGTCGAACTAGATAAAGAAGAGATGAAGCGCGCTCGCGGAACTGACCTTGATCCTGCAGCATTTCTCGTTCTCAAGCCTTGGATCAAGACCGGAATAAAGATCTTCATTCGCGATGATCGCGATCCGACGCCATACTGGTTGGTGAGTTGTAGAGATCCAAAAAGGATTACTCAGGCTTTGGGAAAGTACTGAACTTCTAAATTTAAGCGCAGTCCTTGCAGACCGCTTTGGCTCCCTCGCCACGAGCGAGCTGAGTGATGTGATGGACAAGGAAGCACCGCGAGCAGGTGAATTCATTCTCTTGCTTCGGCACAACGCGAACTGCAAGCTCTTCGCCAGAGAGATCCGCGCCGGGAAGCTCGACGTTCTCCGCCTCTTCCTCATCGAGATCAACTTGCGCCGATTTTTCTTCTGCGCGACGGGCCTTTAATTCCTCAAGTGACTCCTCATGGAGTTCCTCATCGGTCTTTCTCGGTGTGTCGTAATCCGTTGCCATTGATCCCACCACCTTTCATCGATCGCTCGTTAGGTCTAACTAGGGGCGGATAATGCCTGATGAACCCCTCTTGCCCTCCCTCCCAACCTTCGGCGTGTCGGGATTATTCCTCGCACCATGCCAACTTTGAGGTCACGTTGGATATTTCTTTTCGTCCTTCGTGGGAATTTAACGGGTTGTGGAGCGTCGCTTCGCAGCATCGGCTCGCCATTTCGCAATCGCGCCGTGGTTGCCAGAGATGAGAACTTCCGGGACGTCCAATCCACGCCAACTCTGAGGCTTTGTGTAGACCGGATATTCCAACTCGCCACTGAGATTATGTGATTCTTCAAGAAGTGAATCAGGATTCCCAATCACACCAGGAATCAAACGCACAACAGATTCGATAATCGCAAGTGCCGCAACTTCTCCACCGTTGAGAACATAATCTCCAATAGAGATCTCGTGTACACGAACACCTTCAACATCTCGGTAGAACTCCTCGATTCGTGCATCGATTCCTTCATACCGACCACACGCAAAAAGTAAGTTCTCGCTCATGGCAAGGCGTGAGGCATACTGCTGGTCAAAACGTCTTCCAGCCGGTGTCAGAATGATCAGATCGATGACCCCGGGCATTGACGGAAGTGTCGCATCGATGGCATCACCCCAAGGTTCTGGCTTCATGACCATCCCCGCTCCCCCACCATAAGGAGTGTCATCGACAGTACGGTGGTTATCGTGAGTGAAAGCACGAAGGTCAATCGCGCTAAATTCAATCAAGCCACTCTCAAGGGCTTTTCCAATCAACGAAAGTTTGAGCGGCTCGAAATACTCTGGGAAAATAGTGATCGCTGAGATCTTCATTGCAATCCCTCCAAATTTCGCACTGTGATCTCTCTACTCTCAATCGATATCTCAGGGACGAAGGCTTTCACGAACGGAACCAAGATCTCTTTACCTTCTTTTTCGATAACTAAGGTGTCTTGGGATGGAAGTGAAAGGACATCGATGACGATTCCTTGGGAGATACCGCTCTCATCAATGACACCACAACCGATGATCTGCGAGATATGAAAATTGTTGGGAGAGGTATTGGATTCGGTTGGATCAACCTCTGCAAGCAACAGAGTGTTACGCAACTTCTCCACTGCATTGCGATCCTTCGCTTCAGCAAATGAGAGTACGAGCGTTCCCGAATGATTTCGAGCCGAGGTAATCGTCAATGGCCCGTGGGATGCTGGATCGGTCTGCAGGGAAGCACCGACATAGAGTCGCTCTTCTGGAAGATCAGTTCGTAATTCGACCGTCACTTCTCCACGCACTCCATGTGCGCGGCCGATTCGTGCGACGACAAGTAGCAAAAGTTCTTAGCGAACTTCGTCCGCCTCGATCAGATCGACACGGATTGTTCGACCCGCGAGAGCTGAGACGACGGCGCGAAGTGCACGTGCAGTGCGTCCGCTGCGACCAATAACTTTGCCGATATCGTCCGGATGGACGCGAACCTCGAGAGTTGTGCCGCGACGGCCTTCCTTCTCGGTAATGACGACATCTTCTGGATTGTCGACGATACCTTTGACGAGATGCTCGAGAGCCTCATCGATCATGGATTACTCCGCTGGTGTTTCAGCCGGTGTTTCGGCTGGAGCTTGCGCGACCGCTTCAGCGGGCGCTTCAACAGGAGCCTCAGGTTCTGCTTCCGCGACTGGAGTTGCAACAGCTTCCTCTGCTGGCGCGCTCTTGGCTGCCAACTTTTCTGCTGCACGCTTCTTCATCGTGGTTGCGCCATCTTTAGGCTCATTCATCGCACTCTTGACCGCTGCTTCATAAGCAGCACGCTTATCAGCGCGAGCAGGGAGTGGCTTGAGAGTTCCTTCTGTACCTGGAATTCCTTTGAACTTCTGCCAATCACCGGTGATCTTCAGTAGCGCCTCTACAGCGGGGGTTGGTGGGGCACCGTTTTTGAGCCCGTGCTGTGCACGTTATTGTCAGCGGTACAATTTTCA
>CAZGMF010000009.1:27056-33508 GCA_964526795.1 uncultured Clavibacter sp. | reverse complement strand
CATCTGACTGCAATCGTCACTGTTGCAGATAATGGTGGCTCCAGCGGTCGACTTCGCGAGGAATTTAATTCCCTGCCACCAGGCGATCTTCGAATGGCTCTCGCTGCGCTCTGTGCTGATGATGAATGGGGACGCAGCTGGGCTGAAATCATGCAATACCGATTTACCTCTACTGGTGAACTCAACGGACATGCTCTTGGAAATCTCCTTCTCACCGCTCTTTGGGATCGCGATGGAGATCCCGTCCAAGGTTTGGATCGCGTTGGCGCTCTTTTGAAAGTCGTCGGTCGAGTACTTCCCATGGCTCTCGAACCACTGGATATCGAGGCAACATTTCGCAATTGGGAGGGTTCTCATGTCATACGTGGACAGAAGGAGGTGGCTGCCGGTAAAGGCAAACTAGAAGATATTCGCCTGATTCCTAACAATCCCACTCCAACATCAGAAGGCCTTCGTGCAATAGCTGAGGCAGATTGGCTGACGTTGGGACCTGGCTCATGGTTTTCCAGTGTGATGCCACATCTGCTTGTTCCAGAACAACGTGAAGCCATAACAAACTCCGCGGCGAAGATAGTCATCGTCCTCAATCTCGATGCGGTCGCATCCATGAGTGGGGATGAGTTGGCAGGAAGTTCACCCGCCGAACACCTACGGATCATGTTGAGATATGCACCGGAATTGCGATGTGACGTTGCTCTCGCTGACCAATCCGTCGCTACTAACCCTGAAGAACGGGCAGCGCTAGAGGATCTGGTTTCCTCGATGGGTGGGCGATTGGTGATCAGCGATGTTGCCGCTCATCCCGGAAGCAATCACCATGATTCAAGAAAATTAGTTTCCGCATTCCGTCACATCATGGAAAAGGAAGTGATTAGATAACGCTTATGGCAATGACGGCATCTGTAAAAGATGAACTCAGCCGACTTTCTATCTCCAAGCCATGCTGTCGTAAGGCGGAGGTCTCGGCCATCTTGAGATTCGCCGGCGGACTTCATATCTCTGCTGGAAAAATCATGGTGGAAATTGAGTTAGACACCGCACAAGTTGCGCGTCGCATGAGAAAAGATATTGCAGATATTTACGGTCACGATTCTGATCTTGCAGTCATAAGCGCCGGAGGGCTTCGAAAAGGAAGTCGCTACCTGGTGCGCGTCATCAAAGATGGCGATGCTCTTGCGCGCCAGACAGGATTAGTTGACTCCAATGGCCGCCCCGTTCGTGGTCTGCCACCCCAAGTTGTTTCGGCAGGAATCTGCGATGCTGAAGCGGCGTGGCGCGGAGCATTTCTTGCTCACGGTTCACTTACCGAACCAGGTCGATCTTCAGCTCTGGAAATTACCTGCCCCGGCCCTGAAGCGGCACTGGCTTTGGTTGGTGCAGCTCGAAGATTAGGAATTACGGCCAAGGCGCGTGAAGTTCGCGGTGTCGATCGAGTTGTTATTCGTGATGGTGATGCGATTGGTGTGTTGCTCACACGTCTTGGCGCACATGAAAGTGTGATGGCGTGGGAGGAGCGAAGAATGCGCCGGGAGGTTCGCGCTACTGCAAATCGTCTCGCAAATTTTGATGATGCCAATCTTCGCCGATCCGCGCGAGCTGCAGTCGCTGCTTCAGCTCGAGTACAGAGAGCAATCGAAATTCTTGGTGAAGATATTCCGCCGCACCTGCATGAGGCTGGCCAACTTCGAGTCAATCACGGACAAGCGAGCTTGGAGGAGCTGGGCTCTCTTTCCAATCCACCTTTGACTAAGGATGCGATCGCTGGTCGAATTCGACGTTTGCTGGCGATGGCTGATAAGCGCGCTCGAGATCTGGGAATACCTGATACCGAAGCTGGCCTCTCGCCTGATCTACTCAATTAACGGATATCACCTTCACCTCCGCTGAGTAATTCTTCTCTGGCGAGCCTGCGCTGATAAGATTCGCGCTTAAGCCCACGATGTAGTTTCCACAGTGACGTGGTGGTGGCAAATTCTTCTCAACGATGAGGCGCATCGAGCGCCTGATGGAGCGTGATTTCGGTGGTCAGAGTAGGTATCAACGGTTTTGGTCGAATTGGGCGCAACTTCTTCCGCGCCGCACTTGCTTCAAAGGCTGATGTGGAGATTGTCGCCGTCAACGATCTCACCGATATCGCAACACTGGCGCACTTATTGAAATACGACTCCATCCTCGGAAGGCTTGATGTCGCAGTTAGCCATGATGATAAATCCATCACGGTAGGTGGAAAGAAATTCACAGTCTTCGCAGAGAAAGATCCGGCCGCACTTCAATGGGGATCTGTTGGCGCAGATATCGTCATCGAATCTACGGGACGTTTCACAAAAGCCTCGGATGCAGCTAAACATAAGGTCGGCGGCGCGAAGAAAGTCGTTATCTCTGCTCCTGCGACAGATGAAGATGTGACCTTGGTCCTTGGCGTCAACGAAAAGGCTTACGACCCCGCCAAACATTCGATCATCTCTAATGCATCCTGCACCACAAACTGCCTTGCTCCGATGGCGAAGGTTCTCCATGAGAATTTTGGCATCGTTCGCGGCTTCATGACCACGGTTCACGCCTACACCAACGATCAAGTTATCTTGGATTTCCCACATAAAGATCTCCGTCGCGCTCGCGCTGCCGCCACCAACATCATTCCAACATCGACCGGCGCTGCCAAAGCGATTGGGCTGGTACTCCCAGAGCTCAAAGGAAAGCTTGATGGCTACGCTTTGCGCGTTCCAGTCCCGACTGGATCCATCACCGATTTGACCGTTGAACTTGCAAAAGAAACCAGCGCTGCCGAAGTCAACGCAGCGATGAAGAGTGCGGCCGAGGGCGCTCTCAAAGGAATCTTGAAGTACACCGATGATCCGATCGTTTCGACAGATATCGTCACAGACTCGCATTCCTGCATCTTTGATGCTGGAATCACAAAAGTCATAGGAAATCAGGCGAAAGTTGCAGGTTGGTATGACAACGAATGGGGATACTCCAACCGACTTGTTGACCTGATGACCTATATCGGTAAGAGCCTTTGATCAAAGATCTCTCTTCTCTCGATGTAGCAGGCAAGCGAGTCTTTCTTCGCTGCGATCTCAATGTCCCACTCAAAGACGATGGATCTGGGAGACGAGTGATCACCGATGATGGCCGTATTCGCGCATCTCTTCCAACCATAAACGAACTTCTCAATCGCGGAGCCTCTCTCGTCATTGCAGCGCACCTCGGTCGCCCGAAAGGCGAGCGCAAGCCCGAGCTCTCACTTGCTCCGATCGCAGAGCGATTGAGTGAATTACTCGGCCGCCCGGTCACTTTCTCCTCCGATGTCGTCGGAGCGGAGGCGAGGAAGGCGGTTGATGCCCTCACTCCTGGAGCCGTGGTGCTTTTAGAGAACATTCGCTATGAAGCCGATGAGACCAGCAAAGATCAAGCAGAACGAGACCGGCTGGCAAAAGTTCTTGCATCCTATGCCGACTTATATGTTGGAGATGGTTTTGGTGCCGTGCATCGCAAACACGCATCGGTATTTGAAACAGCTTGCGCACTTCCTCACGCTGCAGGAAAACTTGTGGCTGCAGAGGTTGAGGTATTGAAGAAGTTGACCGAATCACCTGCACGTCCTTATGGCGTCGTTCTTGGCGGTGCGAAAGTGTCAGACAAGATTGGCGTTATCACGCATCTCTTAGAGAAAGTCGATGTTCTAGCTATTGGCGGAGGAATGGTCTTCACCTTCCTGGCCGCTCAGGGTAAAGAGATCGGAACTTCGCTCTTTGAACCAGAATCACTCGATACAGTCCATCGAATCTTTGCTCGAGCAGAAGAGCGAGGCGTCACAATCGCACTTCCTTCTGATGTCGTTGTTGCCCCTGCATTTGCTAATGAGAGGCCCACGGTTGTCTCCGTCGATCAGATCCCATCTGATCAGATGGGCCTTGATATCGGTCCGAAGAGCTCCGCGGCATTTGCAGCGCTCATCCAAAGCTGCAAGACAGTATTTTGGAATGGCCCGATGGGTGTCTTTGAATTCTCGAATTTTTCAGCTGGAACAAGAGCAGTTGCCGAAGCGCTAACGAAAGTCGAGGGTCTCTCTGTCGTAGGTGGCGGAGATTCAGCTGCCGCCGTGCGAGCACTCGGGTTTGAGGATTCCCAATTCGGATACATCTCTACTGGCGGCGGCGCCTCATTGGAGTACCTGGAAGGCAAGGAATTGCCTGGACTTCGCGCGCTGGAATAAGTTCACCCAGAGGAGAGAGGCTCACTATGGCACGTAAACCCTTGATGGCTGGTAATTGGAAGATGAATCTCAATCATCTTGAAGCAATTGCCGTCACGCAAAAATTGGCTTACTCCTTGGAAGAGCGCGATTTTGACGCTGTCGATGTCGCAATCATGCCGCCTTTTACCGATATCCGTTCGGTTCAAACTCTGGTTGATGGAGATCGACTTCGAATCACGTATGGCGCTCAAGATATTTCGCCCGAGAAGTCAGGAGCCTTCACCGGTGATATTTCGGGAGTGATGTTGAAGAAGCTGGATTGCACCTTTGTGATTGTCGGTCATTCCGAGCGAAGAAGTATCCATCGAGAGAGCGATGAATTAGTTAACCGGAAGATTCGCGCAACTCTTGATAACGAGATGGTCCCCATTTTCTGCATCGGAGAGGAACTTTCCATTCGTGAATCTGGTCAACATGTTGACTACGTTCTCAATCAAATTCGAGCCGGACTTCAAGGTTTCCATAAACCAGAACTCAAGAAGATTGTCTTTGCCTACGAACCGGTCTGGGCAATCGGTACCGGAAAGACCGCGACACCGGAGGATGCCCAAGAGGTATGTGCTGCTATTCGCAGCGAATTGGCCAAGATTGGAAGCGATGAGATTGCTGGAAATGCACGAATCCTTTATGGCGGTTCTGTGAAATCGGCCAATATCGTCGACATTATGAAACAACCTGATGTTGATGGCGCTCTGGTTGGGGGCGCAAGCCTTGAGCCTGAAGAGTTCGCCCGGATCTGCAAATTCCATCGGGTCATCTAGTCCATCAGAGGGCTCTTCTTGCCTACCTTCGGTAAGATTCCGCCCTACGCCAATGAAGGTAGCCCTTCATGATTGAGGAGTGAGTCAGTGAAATTAGCGTTATCGATCATTTTGATGATCACCAGCGTCTTGATGATCCTTTTGGTTCTCCTCCATAAAGGGAAAGGCAGCGGGCTCTCGGATCTTTTCGGTGGCGGAATCTCATCCACCTACGGAGGCTCCTCGGTTGTTGAGAAGAACTTGGATCGAATCACCATCGTGGTGGGCGGGGTCTGGTTTGCATCAGTGGTCGGATTGGGCTTGCTTCTCAAGTAACTCTGGTGCAGAAATGATTCTGGTTTTGAATGTTGTTAGGTAGATAAGAAAAGGGAAAAGGGAGAGATCACGATGGCAGGTGGCAGCGCAATCCGCGGCTCACGCGTAGGTGCAGGTCCGATGGGAGAGGCCGAACGCGGCGAGGCGATCGCACGCTTTCGAATTTCCTATTGGTGCCTCAATAACCACGAAACTCGACCATCTTTTGCCGATGATGGAACGGTGGATATCCCTGAAGAGTGGGATTGCCCTCGATGCGGATTCCCTGCCGGTCGCGACAAAGATAATCCGCCTTCACCAACAAAGAATGAGCCGTATAAGACGCACCTGGCCTATGTGAAGGAGCGTCGCACTGAAGCAGAGGCGCGCAAGATTCTTGATGCCGCGTTGAAGAAGTTGCGCGGCGACGAAGAGGAATAAGTTCTTCGCTATTTCATTGCTCTGAGAATCTCTTCGATTCCCGTCGCACGTTTCTTGAGATGAATTCTCAACACCGGTAGCCCACGAGCAGTTAGCGCTTGATTGTCTCCAAGCGCTTGAGCGAGAACGAGACGTTCGAAACCATACCCCGTTCCCGGGATCGCGATATCTCGCATCGATTGGCCTGTGATCTGGATAAAACTTCCCACCAATGGACCGCCCTTATGGAATTGTCCGGTGGAATGTAAGAAACGTGGACCCCACCCGAAAGTTGTCGGCCTTGCGCTCTTCTTCTCAATCATGGCGCGAAGTTGGGATATGGCGCCATCACTATTGCGATTGAGATAAGCCATGATCGCGAAATATCCAGCGCTTGAGTCCAGCGCTGAGGTCAAGAATTCGGAGAGGTTTCGATGGCTGTGGTCAGAGTAGATCAATAGATGTTCTGTCTCTAATGTCGCTGCTCGACTCACAATCTCATTACTTTGCCAATCAGCTAGTAGTGCGCTGGTGCGTTCCTTGGATTCAGTCACATTAGGTTGATTAAATGGGTCGACGTCAAGTAAATAACCTAGGAGAGCTGTGACCCACTCCCAAAAAATAAATTGGGCGCCAAGGGTGCCAAGAACGGCGCGAGGATGATCTTTAGTAAAACCAATATTTGGTTGAGTCAGCGAACTTTCAGATTCGACAAC
>CAZGMF010000009.1:15950-26956 GCA_964526795.1 uncultured Clavibacter sp. | reverse complement strand
GATTTAGAACCGATGATGATGCAACTTCGTGAGAGATCAGATTGGGAAGCCGAAGCGACTTGATCTGGATCTGTGGAATCAAGAACTACTAAGTGCTTGTTGTGGCTCTTTGACATCACTTCAGGGGCTAGCGAGGAACCACCCATGCCGCAGAGAATGAAATGTTCATGTCCGATCTCTCGCGACCAGGCGACAAGAGCATCTAGATGTGGAAGAAGTGCGCGCGATTGAAGCGGTAGATCGACCCAGCCCAATCGAATAGAAGCCTCTGCTTTAGCAGCCTCACCCCAGAGGGTTGGATCCTTCTTTGCTAGTCGGGCCGTAATGGAATTGGCACGATCCCAATTCGCAGTGCGCTGGAAGTTTCCGTGGAGGGTGATCATTCTTCAGCGACTCTGGTGACGGTCTCGATGAGATGTAGCCAGGGTTTGATGAATTTATCAATTCCTTCATTTTCGAGTTTGGTAGCGACCTCTTCTATATCAATATTCTCTTCGAGCAGAGTCGCTATGGTCTGTTGTGCAGAGGTGAAATGCTCGGTGATCGATTCGGTAACACGCTTTCCACTGTCGCGTAGAGAATTCAACGTCGCCTCGGGCATGGTGTTCACAGTCTGGGGTGCAAGAAGTTCGGTGACATACATGCAAGGGTCATAGGCGGGATCTTTGACTCCGGTCGAAGCCCAGAGCGGACGTTGGGGGAGAGCGCCGAGTTCAGCAAGATCGCGCCACCGTTGAGAATTGATGACGGTCAAGAAATGCTGATAAGCCAGACGAGCGTTGGCTAACGCAGCTTTCCCCTCCAGAGCAGGATTATGCGAGGTCGCACGAAGCCGAGCATCGATTTCAGTATCAACCCGGCTGACAAAAAAGCTTGCCACTGAGTGAATGCCAGTAAGAGAAAGCCCTTGGGCTCTTCGATCTTCAAGTCCGGATATGAAAGCATCCAGGACTTCTTGGTAGCGCGTGACCGAGAAGATGATCGTGACATTGACACTAATTCCTTCGGCAATCAACGTCCGAATAGCAGGGAGCCCTTCTTTTGTAGCCGGAACTTTAATCAGCAGATTTTGTTTATTTATGTCGCGCCACAATTGGCGAGCTTGAGTAATCGTTGCTTGAGTATTTCGTGCCAAACGTGGATCAACTTCGATACTCACTCTCCCATCAATTCCACCGGAGCGCTGGTGAACATCAGCGAAGAGTTCGCAAGCCGCGCTTACATCGGAAGAAGTGAGTGAGGTGATGATGGATTCAATATCGGCGCCATCTTTATGAAGTGCGCGGATGTCATCGCGATAGAGTGGTGAGTTCGATATCGCCGAAGAGAAAATGGCAGGGTTGGTCGTTACCCCAACGACTGAGTCTTTTTCAATTACCTCACGGAGCGAGCGGGCAGAACCGCCCGAAACTAGTCGTTCCCGTGAGAGATCATCCAACCAAATTGATGTTCCGATGCTTGAGATCTGGCGAAGAACGTCACTCACGCTCTGCTCCGTGCAATCGAACGTTCTGCCGCGGAGACGATATTTGCAACGGTGAATCCAAACTCTCGATAGAGAACTTGATAGGAAGCCGATGCGCCGAAGTGTTCGAGCGAGACAATTTCTCCCGCATCACCAACATAATCGCGCCAGCCTTGAGCAATTCCGGCTTCGATGCTGACGCGCGCTCGACACGTCGGGGTCAGAACTGAGTGGCGATAAGAATCATCTTGGGATTCAAACCACTCAAGACACGGCGCGCTGACCACTCGCGCTTGGATTGATTTTTCCAGCAACTCTTTTGCTGCATCGAGCGCGAGGGCGACTTCTGAGCCTGTTGCAATCAGGATCACATCAGGAAGTGGAACATCGTTGAGCGCATAAGCCCCGCGGGATACCCCTTCGGCGCAGGCAACAAGATTTCGATCAAAGACGGGAAGATTCTGTCGCGAGAGCAAGATTCCGGTCGGTTCGCGGCGAGTGACAATCTCGCGCCAAGCCACCGCTACTTCATTGGCATCTGCTGGACGAACAACTGAGAGTCCGGGGATGGCACGAAGTGCAGCGATATGTTCAACGGGTTGGTGGGTCGGACCATCTTCTCCCAGACCGATCGAATCGTGAGTCCAGACATATGTCACGGGAAGTTTCATCAGCGCCGAGAGCCTGACCGCACCTCGCATGTAATCGCTGAAGACCAAGAAGGTGCCTACAAAAGGTCGGAGTAATCCGTGGAGAGCGATGCCATTGGCAATTGAACCCATGGCGTGTTCTCGAATGCCGAAATGAATAGTGCGCCCATAAGGGTTGGCGCCTTTCATGGCCGATGTTGACGGCAAGAATGAGCCACCACCGTCAATCGTGGTGTTGTTGCTTTCCGCCAAATCTGCCGATCCGCCAAAGAGTTCCGGAAGTTTCTTGGCTAAAGCGTTGATTGTTTCACCGGAGGCCTTGCGGGTTGCGACATCTTTACCTGCGTCATATCTCGGAAGAGCAACGTCAAAACCATGAGGAGTCGCCCCGGAAACCAGACGATCGAGGAGCGCTGCCTTCTCTGCCGAACGCGCCCGCCACGATTGGTAGGTCTTCTCCCATTCGTTGCGAAGTTGGCCGGTTCGATTCTGGAGAGAGCGCACATGACTTTCAATCTCTGCCGGAAAATAGAAATCTTCTGCCGGCAATCCCAATTCCTTTTTTGTCGCTGCAACCTCATCAGCACCCAATGCCGATCCATGCGACTTGGCAGTATTGCGAGCTTTCGGCGCGGGCCAAGCGATGACAGAATGAAGTCGTATGAGGGTAGGCACTTTCTTCTCGCGCACCGCCTCCATCATCGCAAGTTCAAGTTTCTCTCGGTCCACATCACCATTGGTTAGGGATGCTACTTCGATGACTTTCCAACCATAGGAGCGATACCGTGCTGAAATATCCTCATTAAATGCATAATGCGTATCGCCTTCAATGGAAATTCGATTATCGTCGTAGATGACTTTGAGATTTCCAAGTTCCTGGGTTCCGGCAAGTGACGAGGCTTCAGCGCTGACGCCTTCTTGTAGATCACCATCGCTACAGATGACCCAGATATTGTGATCGAAAGGACTTTCGCCTTCGGCCGCATCAGGATCGAAGAGTCCACGTTCGTATCGCGCAGCCATTGCCATGCCGACTGCGTTAGCAACACCTTGTCCCAGCGGTCCGGTCGTCGTTTCAACTCCAGCGGTGTGACCGAATTCAGGGTGACCTGGAGTTAGTGAACCCCACGTTCGAAACGCTTTGAGATCATCGAGAGTCAGTCCATATCCGCTGAACATCAATTGGATGTAAAGAGTGAGCGAGGAATGTCCGCATGAAAGAATGAAGCGATCGCGACCGATCCAATGTGGATCGCGAGGATCGTGTCGGAGAAAGCGTTGAAATAACGTGTACGCAACGGGGGCCAGAGCCATCGCTGTCCCAGGATGTCCGTTGCCGACTTTCTGAACCGAATCCATGGCAAGCGCACGAGCGATCGCTACTGCGCGATCGTCGAGTTCATTCCAACGTGGCATTTCTAGTGGAATCACGCCGCCCCCTAGGTCGATCCGACTAGCCAAAACATGGCACTACCGCGACGCGGGATTCGAACTAGATCAACCACGGCGCGTAGACCTCAGCAGATTACCTGTGATGGTCAGATTCCATGCGGAGAGCCACACCAGAACTGCGCCACAGATATGCGCCGCGACAATAATCTCGGGAAGACCGGTGAAGTATTGGATGTAACCGATGGCCCCCTGAGCCAAGATGAGAGCGGAGAAGGTTCGAACCTTCTTGCCCCAATATTGTGACGTGGCAGCAGATTCTCCCAGTTTGACCGCTATTAGCAATGCCACCGTGATGCCGATCAGGGCGATCACCAGGTCTGCATGTATCCAGGAGACGGTCTTGGCATCCAAATCAAATCGGGCCGCTGTCACATCTCCAGCATGCGGTCCACTTCCAGTGACAACTGTTCCCATGGTGATGACAAGAATGGTCAACAGCAGCGCTATCCGACCGATAGTGATGGTCAAAGGCGCGAGCCGCGTTTGGGTTGGAGTCTTTCCATGAATCTTTTGCCGGAGCGAAAGTGCTGCGGCAATGATGATGATCGAAAGTAGAAAGTGACCGGCCACCGTTGCCGGATTGAGCCCGGTAAGAACAGTGATTCCGCCGAGGACTCCTTGAGCCAAGATTCCAAGGATTTGTAGAGCTCCAAGAAGGCGAAGCTCCCGAGCCTTGAGAAGAATGATGGCGAGAAAAAGTGCGAGAGCATTGAGGAGCAAGACAAAGGTCAGGAGTCGATTTCCAAATTCGATCCATGCGTGAATCGGCGCTTCAGGTTGCTCTGGAGTTGGTGTGTAGGAGCCCGGGGTGCATTCGGGCCAGGTTGAACATCCCAGACCCGATCCGGTCAGCCGAACTGCTGCACCTGTAACGACAATCGCGGATTGTGTGAAAACCATCAATGTAGAGAGGCGACGGAGGATCGGTTGAAAGACTCGTGCTGTGGGTAGCGGCATCGAGTGGGACATAAGGAGAGCCTACGGAAGGCCCCGCTCGCCAATTGGCGAAGGAGGGGGAATTACGCAACAATTCCGTTGTGAAATCCGCAACCCTAGCCAGCGATGACCTGCGCACACGTGACTTGGTGGCCCGAGCCATTCTGGAATCTGGGCCTTCCACCGCGGTCGCCCTCGCAGCTCGGTTAAAGATGACTCCGGCAGGAATCAGGCGCCATCTTGATTCGCTGGTTGCCGATGGGATTCTCGAAGAGCGCGAACCGCATCTTCGTAGCGCAAGGACGCGCGGCAGACCCTCCAAAGTTTTTGTTATGAGCGATGAAGGTCGCGAAAGATTCGAACATTCCTATGATGATTTAGCAGTCTCTGCATTGAAATTCCTGGCCCAAGAAAGTGGCGATGGCGCAGTCACAGGTTTTGCGCGACATCGAGCCGAGGAAATGCTCCGCAAAGCTGGCGCGCAGATTACAGATGCACAAGATCCGATCAAGGCATTAGCCAAATTTCTCTCCACAGAAGGTTATGCCGCAAACACACATAACCACGGAGTCGGCGTTGAGCTCTGCCAACATCACTGTCCAATCGCTCACGTCGCTGCTGAATTCCCTCAGCTTTGCGAAGAGGAGACCAAGATTTTCTCAGCGATGCTGGATACCCATGTCCAACGACTTGCAACCATCGCCCATGGCGATGGAGTCTGCACAACATTCATTCCCCAGATCAAAAAGGCACACTCCACTCCATCGAAGAGAAAGAAAGTAACGCGATGAGTCAGACAACCCACCCAGAACTCGAAGGTATCGGCAAGTACGAATACGGTTGGTCCGATCGAGATGTTGCTGGCGCCCAGAGCAAACGCGGTCTTGATGAGAATGTGGTTCGTGATATCTCTGCCAAGAAAAACGAACCTCAATGGATGCTCGATCTTCGACTCAAAGGACTCTCACTTTTCGATAAGAAGCCAATGCCACATTGGGGTGCAGAACTGGGCGATATCAAATTCGACACCATCAAGTACTTCGTCCGCTCCACCGAAAAACAGGCAAAATCATGGGAAGAGTTACCCGAAGACATCAAAAAAACCTATGACCGACTCGGAATCCCCGATGCGGAACGCCAGAGACTCGTTGCTGGCGTAGCCGCTCAGTATGAATCAGAGGTTGTTTATCACTCAATCCGCGAAGACCTTGAGAAACAAGGTGTCCTCTTCCTCGATACTGATTCAGGTTTGAAGCAGCATGAAGATATCTTCAAAGAATTTTTCGGCACTGTCATTCCAGTTGGAGACAACAAGTTCGCTGCATTGAATACTGCCGTCTGGTCTGGCGGTTCTTTTATCTATGTCCCCAAAGGCGTTCAAGTCGAGATTCCGCTGCAGGCATATTTCCGAATCAACACTGAGAATATGGGCCAATTCGAAAGAACTCTGATTATCGCTGATGAAGGTTCTTATGTTCATTATGTTGAAGGCTGTACTGCTCCGATCTATTCCACTGATTCATTGCACTCTGCAGTCGTTGAAATCATCGTCCGCAAAAATGCTCGCGTTCGTTACACCACAATCCAGAATTGGTCGAATAACGTCTATAACTTGGTAACCAAGCGAGCTACCTGCGCTGAAGGTGCAACAATGGAATGGATCGACGGAAACATTGGATCGAAAGTCACGATGAAATACCCGGCGGTTTTCATGATGGGCCCACACTCCAAAGGCGAGACTCTCTCCATCGCATTTGCTGGCGAAGGTCAACATCAAGATGCTGGTGCGAAGATGGTTCATGCCGCACCACATACATCGTCAACGATTATTTCTAAATCTGTCGCTCGCGGCGGCGGACGCACCTCGTATCGTGGATTGGTCCAAGTCCAAGAAGGAGCACATCACTCCAAGAGCACCGTCAAGTGCGATGCACTTCTCGTGGACACTATCTCTCGATCAGATACCTATCCTTATGTCGATGTCCGGGAAGACGATGTCTCCATGGGCCACGAAGCCACCGTCTCTAAGATCAGCGATGATCAACTCTTCTATCTGATGTCGCGCGGACTATCTGAGGACGAAGCGATGGCGATGATTGTTCGCGGTTTCATCGAACCGATAGCCCGTGAATTACCGATGGAATATGCCCTCGAACTCAATCGACTCATTGAGCTCCAGATGGAAGGTGCTGTCGGCTGATGTCTGCTCTTCCTACCAACTACCTGACTCCGACGGGTCGCGAAGAAGCGTGGCGCTTCACACCGCTGAAGCGACTTGCAGGGCTTCACGATCCGGCAACTTCTGTCCCGGCACGAATCTCCATTGGACTTGAGGGACCGGTTCGCACTGGATTCACCATTGGAACGGTGAAATCCGCTGATCTTCCACCGCGATCAAGCAGTGATGATGCTGTTGTCCAACGAGTGAGAAGTACCGTCAATGACGTCACTCATCTTTCGATTGCTAAAGAAGCGATGATTGATGCACCAATTATTTTGAAGCGAGATGCAAGTGGCTCGGGTGAATTCTCAAGAACCGTGATCACTTCTGGGTCGCATAGCAAGGCGACGATCGTTATCGAAAACAGCGGTGCAGCAACACTAGGCGAAGAGATTGAAATCAAATTGGAGGCGGGTGCCAACCTCACCTTCATCACGCTCCAAGAATGGAGCGAGAACACTATTCATCTTGGTCGCCATCATGCGATTGTCGGCAGAGATGCAACTTTCAATTCCATCACAATCACCGTTGGAGGTTCGCTGGTTCGCCTCCTTCCTACCGTTGAGTATTCCGATCAAGGTGGTAGCGCCGAGCTGCTCGGTCTTTATTTCGCAACCGACGGCCAACATCTCGAACATCGGGTCCATGTCGAACATGGAACCCCGAACGCCAAATCACGGGTTACTTATAAAGGCGTCCTCGCGGGAGATGCCGCTCGCACAGTGTGGATCGGCGATGTCTTCATCCGTGGCAATGCAAATGGGACCGATACCTATGAATTAAATAAGAACCTTCTGCTCACTGATGGCGCGCGCGCTGATTCGGTTCCGAATTTGGAGATTGAGACTGGCGAAATCGTCGGCGCCGGCCATGCAAGTACCACCGGACGTTTCGATGACGAACAACTCTTCTACTTGATGTCTCGTGGAATTCCGATGGCCGATGCGCGTAGGTTGGTTATTCGCGGCTTCTTTGCCGAGATTATTGCCAAGATCGGTATCGCTACAGTCGAAGAGCGTTTGATGACGCGGATTGACTCTCAACTCGAGAAGTTAGGCGCCTGAGATGTCCAATCTCGATTCAGCCACCTTGAATTTCTCATCCCTAACATCTGGAAAGCCGGTGAAAGTCTCGCTAGGAGCTACTGATGTCTGCGTTGCCCGCGTTGGTGATGAGGTCTTCGCAATCGGAGATATCTGCTCACACTCGGAGGCATCACTCTCTGAAGGTGAGATTTCGGATCATAAGATCGAATGTTGGTTGCACGGGGCAGAGTTCGATCTTCGCACCGGAGAAGCTTTAACACCGCCGGCGACCGAAACCGTCGAAACTTTCGCAGTCCATCGTGAGGGAGACACCGTCACGATCACAAAGAAGTCCTGATCGAAAACGAGGAGAAGAAGACGATGTCACAACTAGTCATCAAGAACTTGCAGGTTGGAGTTGAGACAGATTCCGGCATGACAGAGATCCTTCGGGGCGTTGATCTCACCATTAACTCTGGCGAAGTACACGCCATCATGGGTCCGAATGGTTCTGGAAAATCAACGTTGGCCTATTCCATCGCTGGCCATCCCAAGTACACCATCACCGGCGGTTCGGTAACTCTGGATGGAGCAGATGTTCTTGAGATGAGCGTTGACGAACGAGCAAAGGCAGGGCTCTTCCTTGCTATGCAGTATCCCGTAGAAGTTCCAGGAGTATCAGTCGCCAACTTTCTCCGAACTGCAGCGACGGCTTTACGCGGTGAGGCACCGAAAGTTCGCACCTGGGTCGGCGAAGTTAAGGATGCAATGTCCAAACTTGCGATGGATCCAGCATTTGCAGAGCGCAACGTCAACGAAGGTTTCTCGGGCGGCGAGAAGAAGCGCCACGAAATTCTCCAAATGGAACTTCTCAAGCCAAAGATTGCGATCTTGGATGAGACCGACTCAGGCCTTGATGTCGATGCGCTGCGGATAGTTTCTGAAGGTGTGAATCGAGTGAAATCCGAACAGAATCTTGGAATCATGCTCATCACTCACTACACCCGAATTCTCCGATACATCAAACCTGATTTTGTCCATGTCTTCGCCGGCGGAAAGATCGTTGAAGAAGGCGGCGCGGAATTGGCAGAGCGGCTAGAGGAGAAGGGTTACGCAGAATACGTCAAGGCGTAGCGCTGAGATGTAACGACGTGATTCGATTCTGATGACATTGGATGTGACCGCAATCAAGAAGGATTTTCCGATCCTTACCAAGAAGATCCGCGGCGTTCATCCTCTTGTCTATCTCGACAGCGCGGCAACATCCCAGAAGCCACTTTCCGTAATCGATGCCGAACGAGAGTTCTATCTTGCCCACAATGCTGCTGCTCATCGCGGCGCACATCAATTAGCCGAAGAAGCCACAGATCTCTATGAAGGTGCTCGAGAAAAAGTTGCTGCGTTCATCGGAGCCAAAATTGACGAGGTGATATTCACCAAATCTGCTACCGAGAGCATCAATGCCATCGCCTACTCGTTGTCGAATTCGTCGAGTGGACTCGCTGGCTCAAAGCCTCGCTTCTCAATAACAAGTGAGCACGAGATTCTGGTCACCGAAATGGAGCATCATGCCAACCTCGTTCCATGGCAGGAGTTAGCGAAACGAACCGGAGCCAAGCTCCGCTGGATTCCGATTACCCCGGAAGGTCGACTTGATCTCAGCGAAATTGATTCACTAATTAATCCACAAACCAAAGTCATCGCGATCACCCATCAATCCAACGTCCTGGGAACTATCAATCCGCTGGAGGCAATTTCCGAGAGAGGGAAGAAGGTCGGCGCATTAATCGTGCTCGATGCCTGCCAATCTGTCCCACATCTCCCGGTGAATGTGGGCGAACTCGGGGTGGATTTCATCGCATTCTCTGGTCACAAGATGACCGGGCCCACAGGTGTTGGAATCTTGTGGGGGAGAGCGGAGCTTCTGAACTCAATGTCCCCGTTCCTCTTTGGCGGATCGATGGTCGAATCAGTAACGATGGAAAGTGCGACTTATCTACCGGCACCAAAACGCTTTGAAGCCGGAGTTCCGAATATGGCACAAGCAGTTGGCCTTGGCGCAGCTGTCGACTATTTGCAACAAATCGGTCTAGAAAAAATTCATAACCATGAAATCGAATTGACTCGAGCTGCTATTTCAGGTTTATCGCAGATTGAGGGGCTATCCATTATCGGACCGAAAGAAATCCACAATCGCGGTGGCATCATCTCCTTTGCAATCGAGGGAGTCCATCCTCATGATCTTGGTCAAGTGCTCGATAGCGAAGGAATCGCAGTCCGCACTGGACATCATTGTGCTTGGCCCTTGATGCGAAAATTCGATGTGGTAGCCACGACGCGTGTCTCCTTCTATTTTTACAATGACCTTTCTGATGTTGATGCTTTGGTACAAGGAGTCGAGAAAGCTCGAAAGTACTTTCTGGATCGATGATGGAACTTGATTCTCTTTATCAAGAAGTGATTCTTGATCACTACAAGCGGCCGAAAAACAAGGAGCTCAAACCAAATCCTGCGGCTCAGGCCAAGCACGTCAACACCTCCTGTGGTGATGAGATCACCTTGAATCTTCACGCCACAAAGATGGAGATAGAAACGGTGACCTGGACCGGTGTCGGTTGTTCAATTTCTCAGGCCAGCGCTTCGGTGTTATCAGAGCTGATGGCGGGGCGATCGATTGATGACGCTTTAGCGTTGATCGATGAATATCAAGCAATGTTGCAGAGCAAAGGCTCGGATGCCGGTGATGAGTCGCGACTTGAAGATGGCGTGGCCTTCGCAGGTGTCGCCAAGTTCCCGGCGCGAGTAAAATGTGCTCTGCTTGCCTGGATGGCGCTGAAAGATGCGATTGTCCAAGTCCAAACCGGGAAGAACTAAATCGAGGAGCGAAGTGACCAAGGCAACTGTTGATGATGTGACTGAGGCGATGAAAGATGTCATTGACCCAGAACTTGGAATCAACGTCGTCGACTTAGGTTTGATCTACGACGTCTCCATTGATGATGCGAATACGGCGATCCTTGATATGACACTGACTTCGGCAGCATGTCCTCTTCAAGATGTGATTGAGGATCAGACTCGATCTGTGCTCCATGATCTTGTCAATGACGTTCGTATCAACTGGGTCTGGATGCCGCCGTGGGGACCGAACAAGATCACCGATGATGGCCGCGAACAACTTCGCGCGATTGGGTTTACTGTCTAATCCAGCCCTAAGGTTGCGCCATGTCCCAACATGCGATGTGGATGTCGTTTCGCTC
>CAZGMF010000009.1:1783-15850 GCA_964526795.1 uncultured Clavibacter sp. | reverse complement strand
CTCATCTTCGATCTTCGTACCCAAGTCTTTCGACATATCCAGACCCAATCCATCGCATTCTTCACGCGCACCCAAACTGGAGCGTTGATCTCACGTATCAACTCCGATGTCATCGGAGCCCAGCAAGCATTCACAACCACGCTCTCAGGGCTAGTCAGTAACGTCTTAAGCCTGGTTCTTGTGACAGGAACGATGCTTGTCCTCTCATGGCAGATCACAATTTTCTCGCTACTTCTTCTTCCGGCTTTCATCATTCCTACCAAATGGGTCGGAAGACGACTTCAGAAACTCACTCGAGATTCCTTCAATCTCAACGCAGAGATGTCGGCCACGATGACCGAACGATTCAATGTTTCCGGAGCTCTCTTGGTTTCGCTTTACGGCGACCAGAAGGCAGAGGGTTCCTATTTCTCAACTCGCGCGCGGAAGGTTGCCAATATTGGTATCTCGATCGCGATGCTCAATCGCGTCTTCTTTATCGCATTGACGTCGATTGCCTCACTTGCAACGGCATTTGCTTATGGCGTCGGTGGCCACCTCACCATCAATAAAGAGATCACCCTCGGCACATTGCTTGCCATCACAACCCTTTTAGTGCGACTTTATGGTCCGCTGACAGCGCTCTCGAATGTCCGCGTTGATGTGATGACCGCACTGGTGTCTTTCGAGCGTGTCTTCGAAGTGCTGGATCTGATTCCGATGGTGCGCGATAAGGAGAATGCCACTTCGGTGCGCTCCGGAGGACTTGATATCGAATTTCGCGATGTTCGATTCTCCTATCCCAAAGCTGATCAGATCTCTCTTGCCTCTCTTGAATCAGTAGCAAAACCAGAGATGGTAGAAAGTGGCGAGATCCTCAAAGGTATTAGTTTTCTAGCTCCTGCCGGATCATTGACAGCAATCGTGGGCCCATCCGGAGCAGGCAAAACGACGATCAGTGCTCTTCTGCCGAGACTTTATGATGTCACTGCAGGTTCGATTCATGTTGGCGGAAGTGACATTCGCGATCTTCAGATCGCATCTTTACGTTCTGCAATCGGTGTTGTCACCCAGGATGCGCATATGTTCCACGATTCCATAGCTACGAACTTGCGGTACGCAAAGGTCGACGCGACCGAGGAAGAGATGAGAGAAGTCTGCAAGGCGGCACAGATTTGGGAGTTGATCGAGTCATTACCCAATGGATTCGACACAATCGTGGGGGAGAGAGGCCATCGTCTCTCCGGTGGTGAGAAACAGAGATTGGCTATCGCACGATTGCTCCTCAAAGCGCCACGGATTGTGATCCTCGATGAGGCCACCGCACATCTGGATTCTGAAAATGAAGCGCTGGTTCAAAGCGCACTTGCCAATGCATTAGTCAATCGAACCAGCATTGTCATTGCCCATAGGCTTTCGACGGTCCGTCAGGCAGATCAAATCTTGGTTCTCGAGGATGGCGTCATTCGCGAGCGGGGTCGCCATGATGAATTACTTGCAATCGGCGGTCTCTATTCTGATCTCTATCAACGTCAAACCTTCGCTGGTTGACCTTCGCCCTTTTTCCTATTTCGGCGCTCCTCGCGCAGCACGAGAAACCAAGCAAAGGCAACCAGGAGAGCAAAGAGAATCCATTGAAAGGAGTAGGCCAAATGTGGCCCATCGCTGATCGTAGGAAGTACGGTCGGAACTAGAGGCGTGTAGGTAGTGGGAATTGCCGAGATCAGATCAAAATAAACCGGTTCCGTTGTAATTGAGGTCGAACCATTCCATTTTGCCAAAGTTCCCGTACCACTTGAAGTGGGAAGTGCAAAGAGCGTTCCGCCAAGTTGACGTTCAACGTTCTCAATTCGAACTCGAGCGACAATAGAAATCTTCTCCGAGGTCACCTTTTGAGTTTGCGGAGCAGTCTTGGCATCTTTGCCAGCTTGCACCCAACCGCGATCGACCCAATATCGCTTCCCGCTTTCACTTGTGAAGAGAGTGACAACACCATAGCCGTAGGTGCCTTCGTGATAGCGATTGCGAACCAGGATTTGAGTACCTGGATCAAATTGCCCAACAAGAGCAATCTTCTTCCACGCAATCTTCGTGGGCTCTATCACGCTTTGCGAAAGAGATTTTTCTGTCGTTGTGAGATTGATGTTGGCGAGGATGACTTTGTTCTTGGAGTGACGAATTTCGTATCGATGATATTGCCACGAAGCGGCCTGGAGACAGAGAGCAATAAGAGATAACGCAAGGAGCGAAAGCCCGATGATGCGTCTCATCAACTCAGTTCGCGACGTCGAGAGATGAGCTTGGCTTCACCGCGGATCGTTTCGCGACCAGCATTAGCAACGATGACCGATATGTAAGGAAGGGTCACAGCTCCGATGAGAAAGAACCAGCGAAAAGGGCTTGGGGTAAAGACTGCTAAAAGGAAACAGAGCGTTCGAATCATCATGGAAATGAAATATTTTCGCTGACGAGCTGGAATATCTTCAGAGAGCGCGGATTGGGCTCCAGTAATTGATTGAAAATCAGAGTCCTTGGAGGTCTTTGAATCTGCGATATCCCGTTTCAATCCCGATCTCCATTTCATATCGGCAAGGGTAGGGGGCGGATCCTTTCGTTGCAGGATGAGGGGGAGCGATCATTTTTCGTCTCAGTTTTGAGCGATGGAAAGAAGGCTGTAGTATCGGCGCGTCGCGACGGGTCCCGTCGAGGCAACAACCGTGAAGTGGAGTTAGCCGCTCCCACCTCCCTCGCCTTAGGCGAGATGGTCAAGTAAGTACGGGCAGACCTGCTCGTTCGCAGGCGATCTTCCTTCACGTTCACTTTGAAAGGAAGCGTTATCAGCACACCAGAACCTCGTATCAACGATCAGATTCGCGTACCGCAGATCAGATTAATCGGAATGGGTGGAGAGCAAGTTGGCGTCATTGATGTCGATACTGCACTTCGCATGGCCGAAGAAGTGGGATTAGACCTCGTCGAAATCTCACCGGATGCAAATCCGCCAGTCTGCAAGATCATGGATTTTGGTAAGTACAAATACGAGATCGCACAGAAAGCGCGTGAAGCCCGGCAGAACCAGACCCACATCGTGGTCAAGGAGATCCGGATGGGCCTCAAGATCGAAAACCATGATTATGAGACCAAGCGCAATCACATCGAGAAGTTCCTTCTCGGTGGCGACAAGGTGAAGGTAACCGTCCAATTCAAAGGGCGCGAACAGACTCGACCGGAGATGGGATTCCGTCTCTTGCAACGTCTTGCAGAAGATGTTGCTGCATCCGGTTTTGTTGAATTTTCGCCCAAGAGAGAAGGCAGGAGCATGACGATGGTGCTCGGCCCGATCAAGAAGAAGAGTGAGGCCCAAGCAGAAGCAAAGCGCGCTCGCGCAGCCGCTGCTAAGAAGGCATCACAGGAATAGTTAGAACTACGAAAGAGGAGATGTAACAATGCCGAAGATGAAGACACATAGCGGCGCGAAGAAGACCTTTCGCGTGACAGGTAGCGGGAAGGTTGTTCACGAACGCGCTGGAAAGCGCCACCTCCTCGAGCGGAAATCTTCACGAGTGACCCGACGTCTCTCCAAGGATCAGACCGCCAATAGTCGAAATACATTCTCAGCTAAGCGCTTGCTTGGCATGAAGTAAGGAGAGGTCCACTCATGGCACGAGTAAAGCGCGGAGTTCATGCGGCGAAGAAGCGCCGTACCGTTTTGGAGCGAGCTAGCGGATATCGCGGCCAACGCTCACGACTTTTCACAAAGGCGAAAGAACAAGTCACTCACTCCCTTGTCTATGCCTTCAATGATCGCAAGGATAAGAAAGGCGATTTTCGCCAGCTTTGGATCACTCGAATCAACGCAGCGGCTCGCGAGAACGGGATCACATACAACCGTTTCATCCAAGGCCTGAAAGCTGCGGGCATCGAGGTTGATCGTCGACTTCTCTCTGATCTTGCTACTAATGACCCGAAGGCATTTTCAAAGTTGGTCGAAGTTGCACGAAAGAATGTGAAGACCGCCTAAGTCTTCAACTCAGTAGTCACTTAAAGCAGGAAGAAAGTTCGAACATGATTACGAGCCTTCATTCGCCTCACGTCGAGGCGGTGAAGGCTCTTTTAGGTTCAAGAGGCGTCAAGGAACGTCGCGAACGTTCTCTCTTTGTCATCGAAGGCGCCCAGAATCTTCGATCCGCTGTTGCTGCAAGTCGTAAGACAATCAAGACCGTCTACCTCACTGATGAAGGTCGATCTCGCATTGCCGATGTTGATCTGACTGGTCTGGAAGTTCACGATGTATCAACTCAAGTAATGGCCGTAATGACAGATACTGTCACGCCACAAGGAATTCTGGCTCTGGCACAGATTGACTCTTTAGATTTCACGAGTTGGCTAGCTAACGAAGATCGTAATCTCAAGATTGCATATTTCTGGCAACTTCAAGATCCTGGTAATGCTGGAACGGTGATTCGTGCTGCGGATGCATTTGGTTTTGATGCGATTCTCTTCTCAGATCAATCCGTCGATATTCATAGTCCAAAGGTAGTTCGATCGAGCGCTGGCTCGCTCTGGCATATTCCGATCTTCGAGGAGATTCAGTGGAGTGCGCTTCTTACTCTGGCAAAAGAAAAGCAGTTGACGCCCCTTGCTTTGACTGCGCATGGCGATAAGGAACTGGCGCGTTCTGTTTCAGAATCCAGCACACGTTCGACAATCTGGATCTTTGGAAATGAAGCCCGCGGATTGCCTGATGAGATTTCGCGAGATCCCTCCGTGATCCGGGTAGCTATCCCTATGAGTGGAGCTGCGGAAAGCCTCAATCTTGCGACTGCTGCCTCGGTTGTGATGTATGCCGTTGCAGAGGGCGAGAAATAACCACTTCGCAACACCTCGCTCGGTAGAATCTGCCAGTGACAGTCGATTCCAATCCCATCGATTCTGCTGCTGTTGAAGCAATCAAATCGGCCGCTCTTGCTGCTATTGCAGGGACGTCGACTTTGGATGCGCTCAAGGAAGTTCGCGTTGCTCATGTCGGTGATCGATCACCCATAGCGCGAGCCAATCAAGGGCTAGGTCAAGTACCTATGGAAGAACGTGCAACGCTGGGCAAGATCATCGGAACCGCTCGTGCCAATATCAATCAAGCATTCGATGACCGAGAGAAGGCGTTGGTCGCCGAACGCGACACCAATGCTCTGACTCGCGAAAGAGTGGATGTCACACTTCCCACAAATCGAGCGCTCCGCGGCGCTCTCCATCCACTCACGATTCTTTCCAATGAAATCTCAGATCTCTTTGTCAGCCTTGGCTACACCGTTCAAGAAGGGCCAGAGCTTGAGTCATCCTGGCTCAATTTCGATGCGTTAAATATTCCAGAAGATCATCCAGCGCGAACAATGCAAGATACCTTCTTCATCAAACCGGTGGGCTCTGGATTGGTGATGCGCACTCACACTTCTCCGGTACAGATTCGAACCATGTTGGAAAACGAACCACCTATCTATGTCATCTGTCCGGGACGTACCTATCGTGCCGATGAGCTCGATGCGACCCACACTCCCGTCTTCAATCAGGTGGAAGGGCTTGTCATCGACAAAGGCATCACGATGGCAGACTTAAAAGGAACGCTGGATCTTTTCGCCTCAGCGATGTTCGGACCTGATGTCACTACTCGAATTCGTCCCTCCTTCTTCCCCTTCACGGAACCGAGCGCTGAAGTTGATTTCTTCTATAACGGGCGGTGGGTGGAGTGGGGCGGTTGCGGAATGGTCAATCCAAAAGTGCTTCAAGCCTGCGGTATTGATACCGATACTTATACAGGGTTTGCCTTTGGCATGGGCCTGGAGCGCACCTTGATGGTGCGACATGGAATCACTGACATGCATGACATCGTCGAAGGCGATGTTCGTTTCTCGCGACAGTTTGGAACTGGAATCCGATGAAAATTCCATTCTCCTGGCTCGCCGAATTTGTCACTTTGCCCAAGAACATAACACCACAACAGATTGCAGATGCCTTCGTCAAAGTTGGTTTTGAAGTAGAAGGGATTGAGATCCCGGCTGCGAATATCTCAGGAACTCTCACGATCGGAAGAGTTCTGAGTATCGAGGAACTCACCGGATTGAAGAAACCGATTCGATATGTCGGTCTTGATTGTGGCGAGAAGAGCACGCGCTTCGTGATTTGCGGAGCGACGAATTTTGCAATCGGTGATCTCGTCGTCGTAGCAATCCCGGGAGCGATTTTGCCGGGAGGCTTTGCAATCTCTGCCCGTGAAACCTACGGACGGATGAGTAACGGAATGATCTGTTCCTCACGAGAAATCGGGCTCGGCGATGAGCACGCTGGCATCATCGTCGTGCAGGATGCACGCGCCAAGGTTGGCGCCAACGCCCTTGAGATTCTCGGCATGAATGACCCCATCATCGATATAGCGGTCAATCCGGATCGCGGGTATGCGATGTCAATCCGAGGCGCTGCGCGTGAACTTGCGATGTCTTTGGGAAAGCCATTCAAGGATTTTGAGGCAAAAAAAGCGATTGCCAATCTAGAGAAAAAAAAGAAGCGAGGGAAAATAATCCCGGTCACAATCGCAGATCCCACCGGAGCAGACTCCATCTATCTTCGTACCTTGCGCGACGTTGAAGTCAATAACCCAACGCCTTCGTGGATGTCTCGCCGACTCATCCAATGCGGGATGCGTCCAATTTCCTTGGCTGTAGATATCACCAACTATGTGATGCTCGAGCTCGGTCAACCATTGCACGCCTTTGATGCAGCGTTAATCGCCGGAACACTTCGTGTCCAACGGGCGGGAAAGTTTGCATCGCTCACCACACTTGACAAGCAAAAACGTACGCTTTCCAAAGATGATTTGCTGATAGCTGACGATAAGAAACCTTTAGCGCTGGCAGGGACCATGGGAGGTTTAGATTCAGAAGTTACGGCCGGGACAACATCAATCGCACTGGAAGCGGCGCATTTCGATCCGGTATCTATCGCACGGAATTCACGCCGACACATCCTCAGCTCTGAAGCTTCACGTCGCTTTGAACGCGGCGTTGATCCGGCACTTGCCGAAGTCGCATCCGCCCGCGCCGCGCTATTACTGATTGAACATGGCGGGGCAACCTATGTTGGAACCTCATCAAAGAAGAGTTCGACAAAGGAAAGGCCATTCACATTTGACCCCAGCGCGATTCCGGCGCTGATTGGCACTCCTTATTCACTAGCAGAGATTGAAAAAGCCCTCGTCGCTGTGGGCGGGAAAATAAGGAAAAGCGGGAAGAAGTGGACTTTGCTCCCGCCAACCTGGCGTCAGGATCTGACACATGTTTCGGATCTGGCCGAGGAAGTTGCGCGGTTCTACGGTTATGACCGAATCCCCTCCACTCTGCCACGAGTACCACTCAACAATCGACGCAAGAGTGGACTTACGCCGATGCAACAACGGCGCCGAGCACTTTCCAATAAGTTGGCAAATCGAGGACTCGTCGAAGTTCACAACTATCCCTTTGTTAGCGCCCATCAGATGGAACTTTTCGCATTCACTGGAGATCGTGCGAAAACCTTTGAGATTGCCAATCCCATGTCAGAGGAGTTTCCATTTTTGCGCACACATCTCACTCCGGGACTGGTGAGTGCAGCAGCGAGAAATCTGGCGCGCGGGGAGCGTTCCGTCGCGCTCTTTGAAACTGGTTTGGTCTTCCGCAACATCGAGAAACTACCGAGCGCTACCGATATTCCCGCGAGCAAACGTCCCACAGCGGCTCAAATAAAACGAATCTATGAGAGCGTTCCCAAACAAGCGCTCCACATCGCTGGTGTAGTTGCGGGGGAGACCGAGAATTCAGGTTGGTGGGGCAAAGGACGAAGAGCCCAATGGAGTGATGCTGTCGACCTGGTTCGCGAGATGCTCGAGGAGTTAGTCGATGAATTCACCATCACTAATGTCGAGCTCGCACCGTGGCATCCTGGTCGGTGCGCAGAATTTTCTATCAACGGCCGCCCGGTGGCGCATGCGGGAGAGCTTCATCCACGTATCACGAGTGCACTTTCACTTCCTGAGCGCACCATCGCATTTGCTTTGATTATTGATGCAATCCCCGTCGCATCGGCAGTCACCGCATCGCCAGTGAGCGTTATGCCGGCTGCGATTCAGGACATCTCACTTTTCGTTCCTGAGAAGATCACCTCCGCAGAAGTTGAACGCGCTCTACGCGAAGGGGCAGGCGATTTGCTCGAGTCGATAACTCTCTTCGATCGATTCCAGCGCGAGGGCGAGGACCAGGTTTCTCTGGCATTTACCCTGGCATTCAGAGCGCCCGATCGAACCTTGACCAGCGATGAGGTCTCTCAGTTCCGCGAGCGCGCAGGCGCTGCTGCAGTGAAGAAGTGCGGGGCCAGCATTCGTCGTTGATGAATAGTTATGCAACAGCTTGTATAACTATTCAAATTCAGTTATTCTCTGCCGATGCGCGTGGGGGTCGTGGGGGCAAGCGGCTATGCCGGAGGCGAATTGCTCCGACTCCTGGCCGATCATCCAAGCTTCGAAATCGATTACATCGCTGCCGGAACTAATGCCGGAGAGCCGATAACGTCGATCCACAGCCACCTCCAACAATTTTCTGGCAAGAAATTTTCAGCCACTTCTGTTCAAGAAATCAACAGATTAGATCTTGTCTTCATTGCCCTGCCCCATGGTCAGTCAGCAGAACTTGCCAAGCAGATCGACTCACAGGTCAAGATCGTCGATCTCGGTGCGGATTTCCGACTGAAGAACTCTCAGAGTTGGTCAACATATTTCGGGGGTGCTCACGCTGGTACGTGGATCTACGGGCTGCCAGAAATCCCCGGAGCGCGCAAAGCAATCTCTCAAGCGATGCGAATTGCCAATCCAGGATGTTACGCCACTGCCATCGCACTTGCAGCCGCTCCTGCAGTGCAAGGCGGTCATATCGATATGAGCGACATTGTCATCGTTGCAGCATCAGGCACAACTGGCGCTGGTCGTTCCACAAAAGTTTCGCTAAGTAATAGCGAGGTCAGCAATTCTCTAACTTCCTACAAATTCGGTGGTATCCATCAACACACCCCAGAGATTGAAGAAACTCTCTCAAAGTTGGGTGATAAACCAGTGAGGGTTTCGTTCACACCGATTCTGGCTCCTATGCCACGAGGAATTCTTGCCACTGTCACCGCTCGAACGACACTCGATGGCATTTCAGTTCGAGATCTTTACCAGGCTGCTTATCAGAATGAAAAATTCGTAACCCTTCTCCCCAGCGGCGAACTACCGGAAACTTCATCGCTGACGGGCTCTAATTCAGCTCACTTACAAGTGGCCGTCGACAATCACACTTCCCGTCTTATCGTGAGCATCGCAATTGACAACCTTGGAAAAGGCGCAGCGGGTCAGGCGATTCAAAATGCCAATCTCATGATGGGCATCGATGAACAGATCGGGCTTCCAACGATGGGAATTGGCCAATAATGGCAGCGCTACCAAAGGGTTTTCGCGCTTCAGGAATCGCTGCCGGCCTCAAGAGTTCTGGTGCCAAAGATCTAGCCTTGATCGTCAACGATGGTCCCGACCGATTTGGAACGGCTGTTTTCACTTCCAATCAGATTGTTGCCGCCCCTGTGACTTGGTCACATCAAGTTGTTAAAGATAACGAGGTATCAGCAGTCCTGCTTAACAGTGGTGGCGCAAATGCCTGCACCGGACCGGAAGGATTTGCAGACACACATCGAAGCGCGGAATTAGTTGCCGAGAAATTGAATCTTTCTTCAAGCGATGTTGGAATCTGTTCTACTGGACTTATCGGAATCAGACTTCCGATGGAGAAAGTTGAGTCAGGAATCGATCAAGCAATTCGCGATCTCTCGCCCTCTGGTCTCCAAAGTGCAGCCGAGGCAATCATGACGACAGACTCAAGGCCAAAGATCTCAACGCATCAGAGCGGCGAGGTGCAATGCTCAGGAATTGCTAAGGGCGCTGGGATGTTGGCACCATCGCTGGCAACAATGCTCTCGGTCATCATGACTGATGCAAAGGTCGATTCCCTCAAAGCCGTCGAGATCTTCCGCGAGGTGTGCGAGAAGACTTTTAATCGAATCGATTCGGATGGTTGCACTTCCACCAACGACACCGTCTTTCTCCTTGCTTCAGGTGCCAGCGGAGTCCAACTCTCCGATGAAGATTTGCGTGATCTTCTAATGAGAGTTTGTGGAGATCTAGCCTCCGCTCTTATCTCAGATGCTGAGGGCCACACGAAAGTCGTCTCCATCACCACAGTCAATGCCAAGAGCGAACGAGATGCCGTGGAAATCGGTCGGGCTTGTGCTCGCAATAACTTATTGAAGTGTGCCTTAAATGGCGAGGATCCGAATTGGGGCCGAATCCTGGCTGCAATTGGCACCACAAATTCGGTGATGAATCCGGCGACGATCGATGTTTCACTCAATGGCGTTATGGTCTGTCGAGATAGCGCACCAGGCGAAGCCCGCGAATTGGTGGACATGAAGGGCGAACTCATTGAGATAGTGATCGATATGAAGATCGGCTCAGCCAGCGCAACCATTCTCACCAATGATCTAAGCGCAATGTATGTTCACGAGAATTCGGCATACGCGACATGATCATCATCAAATTTGGCGGACACGCGATGAAAGCCGGCGCCAACTCACCTTGGATCAATCAGATCGCTGAGAGATGGAAGGCCGGCGAGAGATTTGTCATCGTTCACGGAGGCGGACCACAAATCGACCGCGAACTTCAAGCAAAGTCGATTTCAAGCGAATTCAAAGATGGTTTTCGAATTACGACTCCAGAAATCATGGCCGTTGTTGAGATGGTACTCACGGGAAGTGTTCTTCGCTCTGTTGTTCGCGCGCTTGAAGCCGCTGGCCTCCCAGCAGTCGGGATCACTGGGGGAGATGGTGGCTTGCTTGGAGTTCGGATTAAAGATGACGGCGCTTATGGCCTGGTTGGAGAGATCATTTCAGTAGAACCGAGAGTGATCACATCATTAATTTCAGATGGTTTCTTGCCGGTTGTCTCTCCGGTTGCCCATGACAACAGTGGCCAAGTCCTGAATATCAATGCCGATCTGGCAGCCGGTGCACTTGCTGGCGCACTTCGCGCTGAGCAGACTTTGTTTCTCACCGATGTTCCTGGCATATATGCCAAGTGGCCTGATCAGAGTTCATTGATTGAAGAGATCACGGCAGGCGAGTTAGAAGCGATGGAATTTTCTGCTGGAATGATTCCTAAAGTTCAAGCTGCTGTCCATGCGATCAGATCGGGAGCCCGTTCCTCTCGCGTGATTGACGGAAGATCACAACAAGCATTTGCGGATGCACTGGTAGGAAGAGGTGGCACATGGGTAAAACCGTAAAAAAATCGAAGAAAGCCGAGCCAAGCATCTCCGTCCGATGGGATGCGGTGATGCAATCTAATTACGGGACTCCGGTCTTGGATCTTGTCCGTGGAAAAGGGATAGAAGTCTGGGATTCGAATGGCAAGAAGTATTTAGATTTCCTTGGTGGAATTGCCACAAATCTTCTCGGCCATGCCCACCCCAAAGTAAGCGCGGCGATTTCCACTCAGTCTGAGAAGTTGAGTCATATCTCTAATTTCTACTCTCATCAGCCTGCACTGCTTCTTGCAGAATCATTGAAGAAGATGATCGGGGATGACTCGGCGCGAATCTTCTTCTGCAACTCTGGAGCGGAGGCAAACGAGGCGGCGCTCAAGATATCTAGGACGACGGGGCGTTATCGCATTGTTGCGGCTCAAGGTTCATTCCATGGAAGAACAATGGGCGCGCTCTCGATGACAGGTCAACCTGCCAAACGCGATCCATTCAAGCCATTATTGCGTGGCATCAAACATGTTCCATATGGCGATGCAAAAGCGCTACGAAGAGCAGTGACGAAGAGAACGGCGATGTTGATCCTTGAACCTATGCTCGGCGAAGCAGGTGTCATCGTTCCTCCTGCTGGATACCTGAAAGCAGCGCGGGAGATCTGCGATCGCACTGGTGCGCTTTTAGTGATGGATTGCGTCCAAACCGGAATGGGGCGAACCGGCCAATGGTTTGGTTTCGAACATGAAGGAATCACTCCTGATGTCATCACACTGGCCAAAGGGCTCGGCGGTGGATTGCCTCTGGGTGCGGTGATCGCCCTTGGAAAATCGGCAACAGCGTTGAAACCGGGAAGTCATGGCACCACATTTGGTGGCAATCCCATCGCAAGTGCGGCGGCGAATGCGGTGATCAAAGTTATCCAGCAAGAGAACTTAATCTCACTTAATGCCGTTAAGGGCGCGCTGCTTCGCAACTTGCTCTCGCCCAGCATTGGAGTTATGGAAGTACGCGGTCGCGGGCTTCTGATAGGAATCGCTGTTAAGGATGGAAAATCGAAGGCGATCGCAGCGGCGCTTCAAAATGCAGGTTTTCTCGTCAACGCTGCCAATGATGATGTGATCAGACTCGCACCGGCATTTATTGTCACGGAGCGACAAATCATCGCTTTCGCTCGAGCTTTTGCAGACGCCTGCGATGAGGTCTACCGTGGCTAAGCGACAGTTACTCTCCTCCAACGCTCGCCGCGCTCTGGTGATTTCCTACGTCAATCAAGGGCTGGTTCATTCGCAACACGATCTTGTGGATCTTCTCGCTGATGAAGGAGTCGATGTCACGCAGGCAACGGCAAGTCGTGATCTTGAAGAAGTGGGAGCAGTTCGCGGCAAAGATGGCAGCGGCGAGTTGCGCTACCGACTTCTCGATCAAGTAAGCGAGCAACGTGCGCGCTTTGAGAGAGTTTCTGACCAATTAATTCTCTCTCTGACCGCAAGCGGTAATCTCGTGGTGATTAAGACCCCTGCCGGGGGAGCCCAGCTACTGGCCAGCACTTTGGATCGCGCCACTCAAGCCGGGGAACTTCCTTCATTGATCGGCACAATCGCCGGCGATGACACCGTTCTAGCAATTTCACGTTCGGCAACGGGAGGGAAAGCGCTCTCTACCCAACTCCGCGAATATCTCGCTTCAGCATCGAAGCGTCCATTGAAAAAAGGAGCACAAGGATGAGCCTTTGGGGTGGGAGATTTTCACAATCTCCAGCAGATTCACTCTTCGCTTTGAGTCGAAGTGTCCAGTTCGATTGGCGTCTAGCGCCCTATGACATCGTGGCATCAATCGCTCACGTTCATGCCCTCGCCCGCGGATTGATCATCGATAGCACCACCGCGAGCGCTTTGGAGAAATCTTTGAAGGAATTGGCAGCGGAAATTTCTGCCGGAACATTCACTCCTGAAAGCAACGATGAAGATGTTCATTCGGCGCTGGAGCGTGGATTGAAATCAAAGATGGGCGAATCCGGCGGGGCGATCCGCGCTGGTCGATCACGTAATGACCAAGTTGTTACGGCTTTCAAGCTCTATCTGATCGATGCAATGACCGAGATCGCCTCCTGCGTGCGAGACCTGTCACTGGCCATTCTCAAGCAAGCAGAGAAACAGATCGATTCGATTGCTCCGGGATTTACACATCTCCAGCATGCCCAGCCGATTTCTTTCGGGCACGAACTTGCCAAACATGCCGTTTCGTTCGAACGCGATCTCGATCGCATTCACGATTGGCTTGACCGAGCGAAAATCTCGCCTCTGGGCTCTGGCGCGCTGGCAGGTAGCTCCTTACCGCTCAGCCCTGAGAAGAGCGCGGCAGAACTTGGTTTCACATCGGTGGTAAGAAATAGCATCGATGCGGTGAGCGATCGCGATTTTGTCGCCGAGGCGCTCTTTATTATCTCGATGATCGGTATCCATATCTCCCGAATCGGGGAAGAGTGGACGTTGTGGACCAGCACCGAATTTGGCTGGGCAACGATTGATGATGCCTTTGCCACTGGATCATCGATCATGCCCCAGAAGAAGAATGCTGATGTAGCTGAATTGGCGCGCGGGAAAGCAGGACGATTCATCGGCAATCTCACCTCACTTCTCACTACGATGAAAGGTCTGCCATTCGCCTACAACCGCGACCTTCAAGAAGATAAGGAAGTCACCTTCTCTTCAGTTGAGAACCT
>CAZGMF010000009.1:0-1683 GCA_964526795.1 uncultured Clavibacter sp. | reverse complement strand
ATCAAACTCGATGGCGCGGTGAGAGAAGTGTTGACAGTCGAAGGCGCAGTTGCTTCGCGAACCTCAACCCAAGGCACCGCACCCAAGAGCGTTGCTGCCCAGATTGCAAACTTGCACAAAGAGCTCTCGACTCATCAACAATGGATTTCCAGCGAGCGCGAACGCATCTCAGGCATGATGTCCCAATGACGACCGCTTTGTTGGAGGACCTGAAATGGCGTGGCTCGATTGCTCAGACCACGGAGATAAAAGAACTCTCATCCTTCCTTGATGGCGGCTCGCGCTACCTCTATCTAGGTATCGATCCCACGGCGCCGAGTATCCATATCGGAAATCTCGTGGCGCTCACCGTCTTACGACGTTTTCAACTCGCTGGTCATCGCCCCATCGCATTAGTGGGTGGAGCGACCGGACTTGTCGGGGATCCCAGCGGCCGAAATGCAGAGCGCACCCTTAACGATCTCGATGTTGTAGCTCATTGGGTCGAGCGGATCAGATCCCAACTCGAAGGTTTTCTCGATTTCTCTGGCTCCAATCCAGCGATTATGGCCAATAATCTTGAATGGACTGCGCCGGTTTCGGCGATTGAATTCTTGCGCGATATTGGGAAACATTTCAGCGTCAATCAGATGCTTGCCAAAGAATCAGTTTCAGCGCGGCTAGAGTCCGGTGGAATCTCTTACACGGAATTCTCATATCAAGTTCTCCAATCCTTCGACTATCTAGAACTTTTCCGCCGCCATGGATGTGCGCTCCAGATCGGCGGAAGCGACCAATGGGGAAATATCGTCGCCGGCGTTGATTTGATACGTCGGGTCGAAAGCAAGAGCGCTCATGCTCTGACCATCCCGCTACTGGAAAAATCAGATGGCACAAAATTCGGTAAGAGCGCGGCAGGAGCGATCTGGCTCGATCCGGAGATGACTTCTCCTTACTCCTTCTTCCAGTTCTTCCTCAACTCTGATGATCGCGATGTCGAGCAACTCTTGAAGGTCTTCTCCTTTAGAAGCCGCGAAGAACTCGAGCCACTCTTTGAATCACTCCGTACCAACCCCGGGGCTCGCGAAGCGCATCGCGCCCTTGCCCGCGAGGTCACCACGTTGATCCATGGCGAGTCGACTACCGTGAAAGTCGAAGCAGCAGCCAAAGCCCTTTTTGGCCAAGGGGAGATCAAGGAATTAGATCTGCAGACTCTTCAAAGTGCGATGAAGGAATTGCCACAAACTGCGATTGCAAAAGGTGCCGCCATTCCAAGTTGGGTGGAGTTGATCGTTGCTACTGGAGTCGTCGATTCCAAATCTGCAGCTCGACGGATCATCAAAGAGGGCGGGGCTTATCTCAACAATGCCAAAGTGATGTCAGAGGATTTCGCCCCGTCATCTGCTGACCTTCTTCATGGGAAATACCTTCTGCTCCGAAAAGGAAAGCGCGATCTGGCAGCCGTTGTGGTACTCGGGTAGCCCCGGAATTGCCCGTTTTTCGCTGATTTGCTACGCTTTCCTTCCCGCTACGACATCGGACTTCAACACCAGGCCGAGTAGCGAAATCACTTCCCTGAAGCCAAAAAGCCCTATTTTTCGGCCTTTTTCGCGCCTCTTCCGCGAGGGAGAAGCGAGCGATTTGACCGATAAGCGTGTGGGGCCTAGGTTTCTCCTTCTGCCCTTTTTGGGTGGAGTCGGTCGT
>CAZGMF010000008.1:31100-33696 GCA_964526795.1 uncultured Clavibacter sp. | reverse complement strand
CGCCTTCGATTTTCCAAAGGGGCGAGAAAGATCCAATCGGCCAGACGGTGTCGAGGTGAGCAAGAAGAACTACTGCTGGCTTCTTTGAACCCAGCCAGAAGATTGGTCTACCTTTTTCATCAGCGGCATCTCCGCCATCATTATGCAGTTTCTTAGCTATAGCTGATGCGGCAGAGATTACTTTTCTACAGGCGGCCAGGTCTTCTGTAGGACTTTCACATCGAACAAGGGATTCCAGGTCTGAAAGTACTTCGCTAAGTTGCACAGGAGTAGTCTGCCTCAAATCCTCTAGACTCGCTTGGTGTTCTCGCGTAACTCAACTCGGCAAAATCAAATAGCACTCTTTGGCTACGGCGCTCTCAATCTTCTGGCAATAATCCTTGTTAATCGAGCGAGTGATTTACCAATACTCCTCGGGAATTGGGAAAAGAAAGCCACGGCGCTCTCCCAACTCAATTTCCCTGGCGATAATTTCTATCCACCAGGATCTGCATTACTTCTAGTCCCTTTTCTCTGGGCTAAGCCAAATTACGAGATCGCAGTTTTTTTCTACTTCACCGCAGCTTCTCTAATATATTTCTTAATCTGCAATCGAGTTATACAACAACGCAAGTTCAGGCTTGTAGCTTTAGCAGCTTTACCTTTTAATCCCTACTTACTTTGGACGTGCAACAGCGGACAAGACACGGTATTTGAACTCTTCCTTATGTTGTCTTTCGGAGCACTTCTTGTTAGAAGTAGGTTCTTATGGAGTTTGGCTCCCTTATACCTTCTTTGTCTGGTAAGACCGGCATATTGGACACTACTCATACTCTTTCCGCTCTTCCTCGTAGTTCGGAATCTAAAGCGTAAAGAAATCATTGTTCGGAAGAAATTCGCACTGTTACCTTTTGCCGCTCTGATCATGACTATGGAGTTAAATGTTCTAGCCTTCGGAGCGCCTAATCTAGCTACGGAATCGGGCCTGACAGCTCATTTTTCTCACAATAAGTATTACTACTTGTCTATGCCAAAGTTTGATATGGATGTCTTCTTATCTAAGGGTGGAAATATGGACCCTGCGAAAGTTCTGGCAAACTCGAATAGGTTTAGTTCAATCAAGGATGTCGAGCTAAGAGCTGCTCTAGTAAGTATCCTGGAAAATCCGAAGAGTTTCTTTCTGAACACCGTTCAGAAAGTGGATTCTTACTTCTTTGCGGTACAGAAGACGCCACAACTCCCGGGAAGCTATTACTTGAGCGAGGATAAGAAAGCGATAGTGATTGAGAATGAGCGGCTGAGTTGGGTTCTTATTGCAGGTAATGCTTTCTATGTTATTTATCGGTCACTACTTCTCGTTTCAGGAATAGCAGCGTTGACACTTTTTGTAACGTACATTCGTCGAAAAAGTATTCAATTAAATAACCATCTAGGTTACTTCTTATTGCCGTATCTCACCGGAGCAATTCCTGGAATTCTCTACTACACGGAATCAAGATTTAAAGTTGTCTCAGAATTAATGTTAGTCCCGCTGATTCTCGCTATTTTTGAAGGCTACAAAAGAACGACTCAAGCAAATAGCTAGGCGGTTGATACTCCCGTTATCCGAGAGATCCTAAATGGTGTGACGCCATTTGTTGTGTGGTCTCGGGCAATGAGGGTTCCAAGAGAGATGGACAGAGGGTCTATTACTCTCAGCGATACTGCGCCGTTTGTATCCGCATAGCCGATTTGCAGTGCAACTCCCTTTCCAACGTATTCATTTAGAAGTTCCAAAGTTTGTTCCGCTGTATTTCTGGGGATCTCCTTGGTTGTACGCCGAATGGAAGCGCGTTCTCCAGTACGCAAGACTCGAATTGCAGCATCGATAACTGCCCGATCAGGACGCGTCAGTTCTCCGATCACTCTCGGTGGTTTCGGTCTTGACTTGGCTCTTCGCCGGGTTGAAGTTGCGACAATCGATCCTTTCGAGCTTTCGACCGCTGGGAAATATCCAGCAGCGCGCATTTCTTCTAACAACAATGAACCTTCAAGGTCTGAAACCAGAACCTGCGGGGCAATTTGCCTCAGGCCCAAGATCTCAAGTCGCTTGTCGGCCAAGATCGCGGAGACAAGCGATGGATCCTCGCATCGCATATAGGAACTGGAATTGCCAACCCTTAACCTCCCATGCTTTTTAGCTACATCATTGATCAAATATTCAAGAGGTTGAGGGATGGGAGTCTTCGACGTCAGGGCGAGGAAGTTACGAATTTCTTCTCCTGAATGGCCATGGTCGAGCCCGCGTCTAATCGAAGCTTCGTTAAATCGATAAACCGTTGCTCCACCGCGACTTTCAATGTCTCCAAAAGTTGAGAGATGTTCGGCAATATCGATTGTCAAAGGCCCAGGAGCTATCGCGGTGTTATCACCCTGGAGAAGGACGTGATCGACGGGCTTAGGAAGAGCTGAATTGATTTTTAAGTCTTCTTTTTCGCTCAGCAGACGATCACCGAACGTTGATAAGGCTCCTGCACCCGTAATTCCCAGCCATTCAGCTTCACGTAGTGTCCATTCGACCAAATCGGAAGTAATCGAGATTCCGCGCTTGTGTGGGTATTGCCAGAGGACTGCTTTT
>CAZGMF010000008.1:29205-31000 GCA_964526795.1 uncultured Clavibacter sp. | reverse complement strand
GTAGGAAGAATCGAGCCGCTATCGATTACACAGAGTCCAGTAATAAAAGAAAGTTCGGCTACAAATGCTGCACAATTCTCTGAAACATCAAGATGTTCAGCAGCTTTCTTTAAATCCCTAACGCCAAGTCCACCGGATTGAATAGCTGAAGGAGTCTCTTCAGACCAGAAGTTCAACAATTCCTGGACCCAGCGAAGAACAATGGTGATTGCCGCAATAGCCGCTCGATCTATTTCCGCGACTTTGCGCTTCTCTCCTGACAGTGGAGGAGGAGATTCAAGAAGTTCTCGGTGGACTTTTCCACCGCGCAAGAAGAGACCTAGTTGTAACGGAAGTGCAAAAGTTTTCGAGTCAATCGGTATTAAGAAATAGTTTTCTAACAACCAATCAATCGGTCCGCCTTTGATTCTTGACTCTGCGAGATTTCCTCTGGGCGGTCCCCATGCGAGGCGTTCTAGGATTTCTCGAGCACCTTTCGGTGCTTTATCTAGCAACTCAAAGTTCAATGGCGATGCTGATCGTGGTCCTAAGCCGGCTGGTTCGTTACCGATAACCTCGCGAAGCGCTCTTGGCATTCGGAGAGCCTTTCCTTCTCGATAGATAAGGCCAAGATCAATGAGGTGATCGAGTTCGGTTTCTGCTTGAGTGCTGGTGATTTCCACCAGTTCTTTGGCAGAAAAAGGATCTTCAAGGACTGCACATGCGATCAGCACTTGATATCTCCATTGGTCAAGAGAGTCGATTGCTCGAAGCAGACTAGGCGCTGACGTAGCGCGAGAAGCCAAGGTGACCATATCTGCTGGGACAGGGGAGATGAGATCAGGGCGTGCTTGAAAGAGAGCAGCGAGCTGATTATCGCTTCGTGAGCGCAATTCTTCGGCAAAAGTAGTTCCCGACATAACCTGCCAACATTACCGAGTTGTGACGAAGTCCGTCACCTCAGATCTTCTTGCGGGAATGATTTCGCTTTACATCATCGAGATCGAGCAGTGATGTATGTCCAGAAACCTGCGATTCTACTTACTGTCGGTCCAATAAAGCGATTAAGCCAGCGAAGTCTGCGGAAATCATGTACCGGCCATCCCGAAGAAAATGCAATAATACGAAGTTTTGCATCCGGATTGATCGCTCGAGGATTTCCCACGGCATGGAGAAGTGGCAAGTCATTATGGGAATCGGAGTATGCGTAACAATCTTTGAGATTGATTCCAGATTCTTCTGCCAATCTTTTTACTACGCTAGCTTTCTCAGAACCATGAAGTAACTTCCCAATCAATGCGCCCGTGTACTTCCCATCTTTGATCTCTGCTTTGGTGCCAAGGGCTCCAGTAAGTCCTAACTTTTCAACGATTAGATTCGCAAAATCTTCTGGAGAAGCGGTCACCAACCAGACTTCGTCTCCGGCATCAAGATGTTGTTGCGCAATAGCGATTGTTCCTTGCCATATCGCCGGCGAGACGAACTCGTTATAGATCTGCTCGCCGATTGCTCGAATCTTAGCAACATCATGCCCACCAATAAAATCAGTCGCCGCTTTTTGAAACCTTTCGATGACTTCAGACTCTTCGGTTCCCGTCATGCGAAATCGAATATTCGCAAGGACCCACGCACCGATATCTTTCTTCGTAAAGAAGCCTCGGTTGTACATTCCACGACCAAGGAAATAAAGTGTTGAACCTCTCGTCAAAGTGTTATCGACATCAAAGAAGGCGATCCGTCTCTTCGCTGTCATAAGAGCACAGTAACGAAAGCCCTCTCAGGCTTCTCCTTTATGATTCTGGCGTGAGCGATTCTG
>CAZGMF010000008.1:25347-29105 GCA_964526795.1 uncultured Clavibacter sp. | reverse complement strand
GATGATCGACTTATAGAGGCGGCAAATATCTTCGAAGGGAAACCATTCGGTGTTGGTGATGGAGTTCTTAAACAACCGAGCGCCTGGCGACATCTATGGAATCCCTGGCGGCCGTCATGGGGTGAGCCTTACGTGGAGCAGGTCGCTCGCATGAAAGCGGCCGTCGAGCATGCTCGAATTTCTGCAGGTGGAAAAGATGCCCTAGTGGTATCGCATCAACTTCCAATATGGATATTGCGCTCATCGGTAGAGGGGAGACCTTTTCTCCATGATCCGCGAAAGCGCCAATGTTCACTCGCATCGGTCACAAGTCTCCACTTTGATGCCTCCGGAAAGATTGTTGGTCTGACTTATTCTGAACCGGCCGCTCACTTGCTACCAAAGAAAAAATAAATGAGAAGGCTAGGGATTGTTCTTCTCACCTTCATTCTTACTGGATGCTCTAACGGAGGTTCCCTTTCAACCGAACAATCCTTCGTTTCAGGGAATGGTGTGGCAACCTATTTTGATTCAAAGGAAAGGAAAGCTGCACCTTCGCTTTCAGGCAAGACGCTTCAAGGTCCAGATCTTCTTGATTCTGACGGAAAAACACGTATTCTCAATATTTGGGCATCATGGTGCTCGCCATGTCGAGCAGAAGCGCCAGTACTTCAAGAACTTGCCTCCGCCTTCCCTGATGTTCAATTCATCGGCGTGCTCACCAGAGACAATCTGGTCGCTGCTCGCTCCTTCATAGTTCGATTTGGAATTACTTATCCGACATTGATTGATGATTCGGTAATCGCACGCTTCTCCGGGAGCGTTATTCCCAATGCAATCCCTACGACACTTGTGATTGATAAGAATGGCAACGTCGCAGCCCGTATTAGTGGCGAAGTTACGTATTCAGCTTTGAAGCAATTGATCGAGCGGGTAGATCAAGAATGACAGATTTCTTTGTGGATCAAGTATTCGGGGGGAATCTTCTACTTGCGGCGCCCATCGCTTTGCTGGCAGGGCTAGTCTCATTTCTGTCACCATGCGTGCTACCACTAGTTCCTGGATATCTGGCCTATTCATCTGGTGCAATCCAGAGTCGAGTTCGAATGGTGGCGGGCTCGCTTCTTTTTATTCTTGGTTTTTCACTTCTCTTTATCAGCTACGGAGCTCTCTTTGGCGAGTTAGGGTCACGCATCAATTCCAACGCACTAACTCTTAATCGTGCCCTGGGCGCTCTCACAATCATCTTCGGCGCTGTATTTCTATTTCCCGAGCGTTTCTATCGCTCATTCAAGTTTGCATCTGTTACCAAAACCGGGTTTGCAAGTGCACCAATCCTTGGGTTTATGTTCGGACTGGGGTGGACACCGTGCATCGGACCAACGCTAGGAGCGGTACAGACGCTGGCTTTCAATGAATCGAGCGCACTTCGCGGTGCGCTGCTCTCACTTTTCTATTGCATTGGCCTTGGTGCCCCTTTCCTAGTTTTTGCACTCTTTGTGGACCGTTCAAAACTTGCTCGAAGATTCCTTCAGAAATTTGGCAGAAATATTTCGGTCTTTGGCGGCCTATTTCTTATTGCTATCGGACTTCTGCAGGTTTCTGGAGCCTGGGAAGAGTTGATGATCGTTCTTCGCTCCACGATAACTAGCTTTGTCCCGGTGCTCTGATGAGCGCTCCGGAACTTAAAGGTCAATCGCTATTTCGATACCTCTGGCGCCAACTCACAAGTATGCGCAACGCCTTGATCTTGCTCTTACTTCTTGGACTTGCATCGATACCTGGATCGATTTTTCCTCAGCGCACGCAAAGTCCGCTGAAAGTTCGGGAGTACTTTGAGGCAAACCCATCCAGCGCAAAACTCATGGACAGGTTCTATCTCTTCGATGTCTACGGCTCACCATGGTTTTCGGCTATTTATATTCTGCTTTTCATCTCGTTGATTGGATGTGTTATCCCACGCTCGTGGCATTACTTCAAAGAAGTGGTCTCCTATCGAGGACGAGTTCGCGAAGAGGGCTTTCTTCATGAATCTGGCAATCTGCTCTTCCATCTCTCGCTAATCGTCATTCTTCTTGGAATAGCAAGTAGCTCGGTTTTTGGAATGCGCGGAGAGGCGATAATCAACGTTGGAGAGAGATTTGTGAACACGCCTACGAGCTATGACAATCTTGCGACGGGACGTTTCTTCTCTTACAAGAACTTGCCGCCGTTCGTGATTCAAGTTACTTCTTTTGATGCGAAATACGATTCGAGCACTCGCGCACCTCTCGATTACACGTTGACGGCCAATGTTGGTGAAAATATTGATTCCAAATCTGAGAAGCGAGTCATCAAAGTCAATTCACCACTCACATTTGGGAGTACGCGGGTATATCTTCAAGCCAACGGCTATTCACCTCTTGTTACAGTTCGCGACAAGAGCGGAATAGTGAAGTTCGAAGGCCCAGTCCCATTCCTGCCACAAGATGCAAACCTCTCGTCTATTGGCGCCATCAAAGTTCCAGATATGTCACCACAGATTGGGTTTGTAGCCTCACTTCTCCCGACTGCTGCTCGCGATGAAATTCGAGGTGGATATTCCAGTTATCCAGAACTTCTTGATCCTCGACTTCTCTTCTCGATCTGGCGTGGGGATTTGAAGATGGATTCTGGCGTTCCGCAATCGGTCTATCGAATCGATACCTCAAAGATGGAGCGCATTGGCCTGGAGGCGCTCAAGATCGGAGAGAGCTATTCCTTTGATGAGGGCTCCATCACATTCAACGGAGTGCTTCCTTGGGTCAATCTTCAAATCGTCAAGGATCCCGGTAAGCAATATGCGCTGATTGGAAGTATTCTCGCCATAAGTGGATTAATGCTTTCTCTTTTTGCGCCTCGCAAAAGTGGAAGAGTAAGACGTGATGGATTGGAGGTGTGATGATGAGTCAACAAGATTGGGCCTATATTTCCAATGACTTGATTTATCTCGCACTCTTTACCTTTGCGATCTCCTTCTTCTTCTACGCTTATGCGACAGCGTTCTCGGTTCGAAATATTGAGATCAAGAGTGTTCTGGATCGGACAAAAACACTACGATCCAGCAAGGCTGCTTTACGGCTTTATACGATTTCCACGATTTTTCTGGCACTTGGTGTCATAGCGCGAGGGATTTCCGCAAGTCGTGTTCCGTGGGGAAATATGTATGAGTTCTCCATCACCGGCGCACTGAGTTTTTCAGTGGCATTTCTCTTGGCTGGGCGGAAGTATGACCTTCGTTGGCTTGGAATTCCTATTTCAATACTTGTACTTCTGATACTTGGAACGGCAATCACACTTCTCTATCGCCCTTCAGCTCCCTTGGTTCCAGCGCTCCGTTCAACTTGGCTTGTGGTTCATGTGTCCGCAGCGATTATCTCTGGTGGCGTCTTCCTCCTTGCCAATTCGGTAGCAGCCACATATCTCTTCTTGGAAAGTATGGAACGCAAGAAAGGTGAGCGCACGAATTGGGCTCGCAGATTGCCTTCGTTGGAAGTCTTAGATCAACTTTCATATCGTCTGGTGGCTTTTGTCTTTCCACTTTGGACTTTCGCTGTTATTGCCGGCGCGATTTGGGCTGAGGCGGCATGGGGTCGTTATTGGGGCTGGGATCCCAAAGAAACGTGGGCATTCATCACATGGATTCTTTATGCAGCTTATTTACATGCTCGCGTCACTGCTGGATGGAAAGGAAGAAAAGCGGCCTGGCTCTGCCTTCTTGCTGGCTCAACATTCCTTTTCAATTACATCTACGTCAATAT
>CAZGMF010000008.1:20699-25247 GCA_964526795.1 uncultured Clavibacter sp. | reverse complement strand
TTGTCATCCGGTGGGATGATCTTCTTATCCTTCTTTCCACCACGACCAGGACCTTTCGGTCGTCCGGCAATGATCCAAGAAATAGCACCGATTCCTGGAACAAAAATAATAATGACGAGCCAAGCCCATTTAGGAAGACTTCGCATCTGTTGCTCAGATGTTCGAGCGCAATCAATAAGCGCGTAGATTTCAAGTGCAGTGACGACGATCAATGCGATGACAGCTACGCGAATCATGGTTCAATTCTAACGCGCTGAGAAAAGGGCGGCTAAAGAGATAAGAACGGCGTAAATAATTTGAAGACGGCCGGTCTGTGCGAGAGTACCTACTAGTTCGGTTTGACTGGCACCGCTGCGGACTTGGCGAACTAAACCTGCCGCGATCGGAAGAGCAACGATGACGACTGCAAAAAACAGTGAGGTGAAAACCAGTATTGCAGCGCAAGCAAAAGAAGCGAATATCAACCAACGATAAAGGTCTCGTGTTCCAGAATCACCGAGCACGACAGCCAGGGTGCGCTTACCGCTTTGTTCATCATTCTGGCGGTCTCGAAGATTGTTGAGAACCAAAATCGCACAAGAAAAAGAACCCATAGCAATCGATCCAAGGAAAACTTCTCTAGAAATCGAATCAACCTGGACGAAGTAAGTTCCCACCGTTGCCACTAAACCAAAAAAGACGAAGACAGATATTTCACCAAAGCCGGAATATCCATAAGGCTTCGGCCCCCCTGTGTAAGTCCACGCTGCGATGAGTGCGATGGCACCAATGATGAGGAGTAGCCAAGTCGTTCTTGCAGCAAGAATGAGACCTGCCAGAGCAGCGACGAGAAATGCGATGAGTGCGGCTTTTCGCACAGCTTCTGGCGTAGCTAATCCTGAACCAACCAGTCGTGTGGGGCCGACGCGATGTGAGTCAGTGCCTCTCACCCCATCGGAATAGTCGTTGGCATAGTTCACTCCAATTTGGAGAGCAAGGGCGACGATTAGAGCAAGCAAAGCGTGAAGGGTAATGACGTTGTAGCCAGCAAATGCAGTACCCACCATCACAGGAGAAATCGCGGCGGCGAGTGTTTTAGGTCGCGCACCGGCGATCCATTGTTCACGAGTGGTCATGGGCTAATTTCTTTCGATCTGGCTTCCCAATTCCTAGATATGGGATGGAGGCGACGGTGAAGAATTCTTTTGGAGCAACGTGTCTGCCAAATTTCTCTTGGAGTTGTTTGAGAACTTGGTCGTGCGGAATTGACTTAGTTGCCGCGATGCATAGGCGTTCACCCCATTCGGTATCAGGTTTGGCAAACGCGACAATTTCCTGATTAGAGAATTGTTCCCGCAGGAAAGTCTCGATAGCGCTCAATGAGATCTTTTCACCGCCAGAGATGATTTGATCATCGCTTCGGCCTTTCACAACGACTCTGCCACCGATGACTTCCCCAAGATCGCTGGTAACAAACCAGCCATCGTCCATGTAAACATCACCATCCAAATACGTTGGATTTATCTGCACTCCTTGAAGTGCAATGCAGCCCTCGACAACTTTGACGTTGACGCCGGCGAGCGGGATACCGTCATAGATCACGCCGCCACAACTCTCTGTCATGCCATAACTCTCCACAACATTCACGCCGGCATCCTCTGCCCTGATCCGAAGTGAAGAGTCCAGCGCACCGCCGCCAACAAGAACCCGTCGACATTGTTGGAGATGAGCCAGAAGAGCCGAATCCCCATTGATAGCGCGGAAGAGTTGGGTAGGAACCACAGCCGAATAATCTGCATGCTCGTTGAGCGATACCGGAAGTGTTCCGAGTTCTATCGCGCGGATAACAACATTAAGTCCAGCAATATGTGAGGTAGGCAGGAGCAGCGACCATCGCTCACCACTTTTGGCGCCGAGAAAAGCATGGGTGGCTCTCGCATTAGCTAGAAGTGCCGCTGCAGTGAGCGCGACTGATTTCGGGTTTCCTGTTGAACCTGACGTTCGAACGACAAGTGCAACTCGAGGATCGACCGCTGTGTCTCGTACCTGATTTGTTGAGAGCGCTGGGCCTTCACCACTTAATGCGCTAGCGAGGTGCTCTTGGAGTTGTGGCACTGACCACTCGGGATTCATTGGTGTCAGAACTCGACTTAACGCTGAAACCATAATCACCCTAGGGTATGCCATATGAGCAAACCGATTAAGCGTGAACCAGGGAGTAGAACAATTCCTTCATGGCAACGCGGAGTTGGCTCAGAGAATTTCACTGATGTGCGCTACGAAATTGCTGAAGGTATGGCAAAGATAACGATCAACCGACCAGAAGTTCGCAACGCCTTCCGACCCGAAACTCTCGCAGAATTGCAACAAGCATTCAATTTCGCTCGAGATGATGACAAAGTCGGAGTAATTATCTTCACTGGAGCAGGAAATGAAGCTTTCTGTTCTGGTGGCGACATCTCTGTTCGTGGCGATGACGGGTATATCGGAAGCGACGACGTGGGCAAGAAAGGGATCGGGCGGCTCAATGTGCTCGATCTCCAAGTTCAAATACGTCGAACACCAAAACCAGTTGTCGCGATGGTTGCAGGTTGGGCTATCGGTGGTGGCCACGTTCTTCATGTCGTCTGTGACATCACAATTGCCGCAGAGAATGCAAAATTCGGCCAGACCGGACCGATGGTCGGCTCTTTCGATGGCGGATATGGTGCTGGACTTCTAGCACGACATGTCGGCCAGAAGAAAGCAAGAGAAATCTGGTTCATGTGTCGCCAATATGATGCAAAAGAAGCTCTCGATATGGGCCTGGTCAATACTGTTGTCCCAGTATCCGAATTAGAAGCGGAAACGGTTTCCTGGGCGCGAGAAATGCTCCGACATTCTCCGTTGGCACTGCGCTTACTCAAAGCGGGATTAAATGCCGCCGATGATGGTCTCGCAGGGGTCCAACAACTAGCGGGCGATGCAACCTTGCTCTTCTATCTGACAGAAGAAGGTCAAGAAGGACGAGACGCTTATAAAGAGAAACGTCCACCCGATTTCGATAAGTTTCCTAAACGTCCTTAGTTAAAGCGTTGCCTCAATGAAGGTAGAACTGGAAGACATACTTTCCACTCTTCGAGTCATCAGAATTCCGATGCGAACTCCATTTCGTGGTCTTGAATATCGTGAGACTGCGATCTTTCAAGGGCCATCAGGCTGGGGAGAATTCGCGCCCTTTGTGGAGTATGACGATGTTGAAGCATCACAATGGCTGCGCTGCGGGATTGAACAGGCATTTGGCAAACCCTCTGAAATCAAGCGCGATCTCATTCCGATTAATGGAACTATTCCGGCGACCGACTCCAGGCCGGTTATCAAAGAGTTAGTAAATTTCTATCAAGGTGCACAAGTATTTAAGATCAAAGTAGGTACTTCGCTATCTCGAGATATCGAAAGGATCTCGATCGTTCGGGCACTAGCGCCTAGAGCCAAAATTCGTATTGATGTCAACGCCGAATGGAGCGTCTCTGAAGCACTGACAAATCTACGGGCGATTTATTCTGAAGTTACCGGTTCAGATTTGGAATATGTCGAACAGCCTGTGGGAAGTATTGCTGAGTTGAAAGAGCTGAAAGATAAGTTAGGAATGGAAATCAAAATTGCCGGCGATGAGATTATTAGGAAAGCAAAGGACCCGTTTGCGCTCGATCTTTATGGCGCTATTGATGTATTGATGCTCAAAGTAGGACCTCTTGGCGGAATTGCTAGATCTTTGAAGATCGCTGCTCATCACAAGATCCCCGTTGTTGTATCGAGTGCTCTTGAATCGGCTGTTGGAATCTCACATGGATTGAGACTTGCCGCAACACTGCCCGAACTCTCCTTTGCCTCAGGCCTAGCCACCGGCGCGCTTTTCACCGCCGATGTTGCTATCCATCAGATCGTCGATGGTGCAATCAAAGTCAAGGCTCCAGAGCCAGAAATATTTGAGAAACTCATAGCTCCGTTGGAGCGAATAGAGTGGTGGAGAGATCGAATAAAGAGAGTGTGGCAGGTGATGAATTGAACAGCTCCACAGTTCTAGCGCGCTCAACAGTGAGACAACTCATTGAACTTGGAATTCAAGATGTCGTCCTCTCGCCAGGTTCTCGTAATGCACCACTTTCGATTGCTTTTTATGAAGCGGAAAATATGGGGTTGATCAAACTTCATGTGCGTATCGATGAGAGAGGTGCGGCTTTTTTCGCACTCGGTATCGCAAAAGCGACCGGTCGCTATGTCCCTGTTGTTTGTACAAGCGGAACTGCGGTAGCCAATCTCTATCCTGCAGTACTCGAAGCACACCACAGCGATGTGAAACTTCTCCTTTTAACCGCAGACCGCCCGTCGCGACTTCGCAAGACCGGGTCCAACCAAACCACCAATCAAAGGCAGATCTTTGGTGATTTTGTACGTACGCACATCGACACCGCTACCCCTTTTGATCTCTCACACGTGCTCAACGGTCGTGGACCAATTCACATCAATCTTCAATTTGATGAGCCACTCTTGCCGGATGCGACCCAGCAGGGCGAAGACTGGCTGAAA
>CAZGMF010000008.1:6282-20599 GCA_964526795.1 uncultured Clavibacter sp. | reverse complement strand
ATTTGATGAGCCACTCTTGCCGGATGCGACCCAGCAGGGCGAAGACTGGCTGAAAGCTATTCATGCTGTTGCCTTGCCCCAAAAATCCCATCCGAGAGTTTCCATTCGAACAAGCACTACTCGAAATCTAGTCATAGTCGGCCACGATCGTGCCGGAATTGGTGCCAATGAGATCGTGCGCTTTGCAAAAGATTTTGGCGCTCCCATCATTGCCGAAGATCCTCTGGTCTTTCCGCAGGCGATAGCTCATGCACCAATCATCCTTTCTGATGAAAGGGCAAGGGCTGCACTTCTTCCAGAGAAAGTTGTTGTCATAGGCAGGACGACACTTTCACGTTCAATAAATAACTTCATTGCAATATCTCCGTACACGATCGTGATTGACCCTCGCATCGAAGAGGTAGATACAGAGAGAAAAGCTGATGAAGTTCATTATCAACTTCCAAGTATTGAGAGCAAAGTTGATCGAAATGACGTGTGGTTCGACAAGTGGGCAAAGCATGAATCAATGGCGAAAGCGGCGGTGGAGATACTTCCAGAGTGGTGTGAGGCTCGAGCGCTACAAACCATCACCAGCGAATTACAGAACGATGCTGCCTTCTTTGTCTCTTCATCGCGTCCGATTCGAGATATCGAGAGCTTTGTAAATCCGAGAGATGGTCTGACGACATACGCCAACAGAGGCCTTGCAGGAATTGATGGCAATCTTTCTACCGCAATGGGAATCGCGACATTTCATGAAGAAACCGTGGCTGTTGTAGGTGATCTCGCTTTCTTGCATGATGTTTCGGCTCTAGCCCAACCTACAAAAGATCCACTGACGATAATCGTGATTGATAACGATGGTGGTGGGATTTTCTCAACTCTGCCACAACGGGGAGTAGAAGGGTTCGAGAAGATCTTTGGCACTCCACATGGCCACGATCTAGCGAAAGTCGTCGGTGGTTTCGGGATTTCACATGAGTCGGTAAGTAGCACAAAAGAACTTCAAATCGCCCTTCGTCGAGTCCATCCCGGATTTCACATAGTCATCGCCAAGATGCCGGATCGTGAGTCAAACGCCGAAGCGATTTCGGCAGTATTGAGGAAGTACCAGGAGTTAGTGTCGCTCTAAAGCAGTTCGCATTGGAAGAAGTTTGGCTTGGCTTTCGGCGTACTCTCGCTGCGGATCAGAACCAGCGACGATGCCACATCCGGCGTAGATGCGAATTGACTTTAAGTCCTCAGAAATCTGCCCGCAACGAAGGGCGATTCCCAACTCGCCATCCCCTCTGGCATCAATCCAACCAATTGGACCGGCATACCTACCACGCGAAATCCCTTCGATCTCATCGATTGTTCGAGCAGCGCTCTCGCGCGGTGTTCCACAGACTGCAGCAGATGGATGTAGATGTGAGAGTAAATCGAAGATATCTGCCGGAGATGAGTTGTCTGCAAGGACGCCGTTGACATCGGTGGCAAGGTGCATGACATTGGAGAGATGAAGGACAAAAGGCGATTCAGGAACATTCATCGAGGAACAAAAGGGTGCCAATGATTCGGCGACAGAACGAACCGCATACTCATGTTCCTCAAGATCCTTCGATGATCGCGCCAGTGAACCAGCTAGCGCGAGATCACGTTCATCATCACCGGTCTTGCGGATAGTTCCCGCAAGTACACGAGATGTGACCAACGATCGATTGAGGCGAACTAATAATTCTGGTGTCGCACCAACCAGACCGTGATTGGAATACACCCACGTTGATGGATATTCAGCGGCAAGGTGGTGGAGCAAACGTCTCTCCGAGATGGATCTATCGGAGGTGGCGGTAATGAATCGAGCCAAGACTACTTTCTCCAGTTGTTCAGCGCGTATCTTCTCGACTGCTCGCGCAACTCGGTCCTGCCAGACATCCCCGTTACTGCCACTCCAGCTGAGATTCAATGGTTGCGCCTCTGGAATAGAACCTTGTAGTTCGGGTTGTTTTCCATCCCCTATCCAAGTAATCCAAGACTTGCCATTTCGCTGAGCGACCACGACCTCTGGAATAAGCAGTACTGAATCCTCCGATGGGTCGAATGAGAACGATGCAAAGAGGATTGGTCCAGTTCCCGTTCCATGAAGATTGTTATGGATATCAAGGGAGTTGACCTGTTCGCGCCACCACTGTCGAGCTTGATGAAAACGCTGAGGTCCTTTCACGATATGGCTCTTGTAGATGCCGAAACCGACCAAGCCATCTCCGCCGCGAACCCACGAGGTTATGGGACTCATTCCCGGAATCGAGATTTCAAGGAGCGATGGATGCTCGCCTAAGAGTTCGGTTGTGACCGCGGTGTGCATCATCACCTCACTTAAATCTCTTTGAAACCAGCAATTTTCAGGTTGGGCACTTCTTCGATTTGAGGATTTAGCGTACCGCTCGGGATGATGCGCAGGTGATGCGAGCAAATCTAGGTAAGGACCCTGATGAGGTCTCATCGATGTTCGATGGAGTTGCGCGCCGTTATGACATTGTGAATGACCTCTTGAGTTTGGGGCAGACTCGTCGGTGGCGAAAGAAAGTCGTATCGATCATCGAACCAAAACCTGGGATGACAATTCTGGATATTGCCGCGGGCCCAGGGTCCTCCAGCGAGCCTCTCCATTTCGCCGGAGCGAAAGTGACGGCCCTTGACTTCTCAGAGGGGATGTTGGCGCAGGGCAGAAAAGTTCGTCCATATCTCACCTTTGTCAAAGGCGATGCGCTGAACTTGCCATTTCCCGAGAATCAATTTGATGTCACGACCATCTCTTTTGGAATTCGCAATACCAACGATTATGAAGCTGCAATGCGTGAAGCTCTTCGCGTTACTAAACCAGGCGGACGATTTGTGATTGTGGAATTCTCAACTCCGCGCAACATCTTTTTCCGAAATATCTATATGAACTATCTCATGCGGGCACTTCCACAGATCGCACGAATTACATCTTCCAATCCTGATGCCTATATCTATCTCGCCGAATCAATCCGTGCCTGGCCGGATCAAGAAGCGTTAGCGAAGAAAATGAGCGCCAATGGCTGGCTTTCTCCACGATGGGTCAATCTCACTGGGGGAGTTGTGGCAGTTCACACAGGTATCAAGCCTTCTTGATTTCTCGAGGTTCTCGAGCCTCACCTAGGATTATGGGTTGTGAACCCCTACATCCCGATTATTGTCATCGGAGCGACTGGCTTCGGGTTCGCAGCATTCTCAGTCGTCGCAGGCGCACTCGCCGGCCCGAAACGCTATAACCGAGCAAAACTAGATGCATACGAATGTGGCATCGAGCCCAGTCCCCAAGCCCAAGGTGGCGGAAGATTTCCTGTTAAGTATTTTCTCACTGCGATGCTCTTCATTATCTTTGATATCGAAATCGTCTTTCTCTATCCGTGGGCAGTTGCCTATGACCAACTTGCACTCTTTGGTTTAATTGAAATGCTCATCTTTATCCTCACTGTTTTCGTCGCTTATACCTATGTATGGCGCCGCGGTGGATTGGAATGGGATTAATGATGGGAATTCATCGTGGGAATTGAAGAGAAACTTCCATCGGGATTCCTTCTCACCACAGTCGAGAAGTTAGCCGCCTACATGCGCCGCAATTCTTTGTGGCCAGCGACTTTTGGTCTTGCCTGTTGTGCCATTGAGATGATGGCAATCGGCTCTGCTCAGAAATACGACATTTCACGTTTCGGCATGGAAGTTTTCCGCGCATCTCCACGTCAGGCAGATCTGATGATCGTCGCAGGTCGCGTCTCTCAGAAGATGGCTCCAGTCGTGCGCCAGATTTATGACCAGATGACCGAACCAAAATGGGTTCTCTCCATGGGAGCGTGTGCGTCATCTGGTGGAATGTTTAACAATTACGCGATCGTCCAAGGTGTCGATCACATCATCCCAGTGGATATTTATCTTCCCGGCTGTCCGCCGCGTCCAGAGATGTTGATGGATGCGATTTTAAAACTTCATGAACAGATCAAAGATGAGAAGCTCGGCATCAATCGAAAGAAAGTGATCGCTGAGGTTGAGAAAGCAGCACTAGCCGCTCTCCCCACCCATCAAATTCCGGTCTTTGAAAGTGAACCGCGCTAATGAACGATTCAAAAGGAATGTTCGGAGTTTCTGGCACTGGTGATACCTCTGGCTATGGCGGATTAGTTCGAGCACAAACCAGCGCAGGTTCCTCTGAACGTCCTTTCGGTTCGTATTTTGATGATGTGGCCGATGAATTAGAACGCGCTTTTCCAGATTTCAACGGCGCAATCGAGCGCGTTGTCGTAGACCGCAATGAATTAACACTCCATGTCAAACGCGAGAGATTAGTTGAAGTGGCACGAACATTGCGTGATACCGAAAATCTTCGCTTCGAAGTCTGTCTGGGAGTCAGTGGCGTGCACTACCCCGAAGATCAAGGGCGTGAATTACACGCTATCTATCCTTTACTCTCTATGACTCACAATCGCCGTATTCGATTGGAAGTCTCGGTTCCCGATTCTGATCCACATATTCCATCTCTTGTTGAAGTGTGGGCTGGAAATAATTGGCATGAACGAGAGACATTTGACATGTTCGGGATCATCTTTGATGGACATCCTGCGCTCACAAGAATTCTGATGCCTGATGATTGGCCCGGTCATCCGCAACGCAAGGATTACCCACTCGGTGGAATTCCGGTTGAATACATCGGCGCCACAACTCCTGCTCCAGATGAGCGGAGGGCATATCGATGAGCACATTCGCATCATCACGTGAGACGACTGAAGGTCGTATCTATTCGGTCACCGGTGGAGACTGGGATGACATCTCGCGGGAGATTGGTTCGGCCAAAGAAGAGCGCGTCGTGGTCAATATGGGCCCGCAACATCCATCGACCCATGGCGTACTTCGATTGATGTTAGAACTCGAAGGTGAAACCATCACAGAACTTCGATGTGGCATCGGTTATCTCCACACTGGCATTGAGAAGAACACCGAATTTCGAACCTGGACTCAAGGCGTCACCTTCGTTACCCGAATGGATTACCTCTCACCTATTTTCAATGAGACTGCTTATTGCATGGCGGTAGAGAAGTTGCTTGGCATCACATCCGATGTTCCAGAGCGAGCAACGATCATCCGCGTGATGATGATGGAATTGAATCGAATCTCCTCACACATGGTTGCGCTAGGAACTGGAGCGCTCGAACTTGGTGCCATGGCTCCGATGTTCTTCGCATTCCGCGAGCGCGAGCGAGTGCTGGATGTCTTTGAACTGGTCTCTGGATTGCGTATGAATATGGCATACATCCGCCCCGGTGGCGTCTCCCAAGACCTTCCTGCGGGAGCACTCACCACGATTCGCGAACTAGTGAAAGATCTAAGGAAGAACTTCAAAGATAACGAGACGCTCCTGGTTGGAAATAGCATCTGGATCAAGCGCACTAAAGATGTTGGATATCTCGATCTCGCCGGATGTATCACCCTCGGTGTCACCGGTCCTGTTCTACGCGCAACCGGAATGCCGTGGGATTTGCGTAAGACCCAGCCATATTGCGGTTATGAGAATTATGACTTTGATGTGATCACTGCAGATACTTGTGATGTCTATGGCCGATTCTTGATACGAATGCAGGAACTCGAGCAGAGTCTTCGCATCATCGAACAATGCTGCGACAAATTAGAGAGCCTTGAAGGTGCACCAGTGATGGTCGCCGATAAGAAAATTGCTTGGCCGGCACAGCTTGCACTTGGTAGCGATGGACTTGGAAATTCTCTTGATCACATCCGACAGATCATGGGGACTTCGATGGAATCTCTCATTCATCACTTCAAACTAGTTACCGAAGGTTTCCGAGTTCCAGCAGGTCAGGTCTATGTACCGATCGAATCACCACGGGGTGAACTCGGTGCCCAGATTGTTTCCGATGGCGGCACTCGTCCGTACCGAATGCATTTCCGAACCCCATCGTTTAGCAATCTGCAGGCCACTTCGGCGATGTGTGAAGGTTCTTTGATAGCCGATGTCGTCGCCGCTGTCGCCTCAATCGATCCGGTGATGGGAGATGTGGATCGCTGATGCCACTGACATTCGAAGATAACTCGGCAATGGATTCAATAGTTGCCCGCTATCCGCGCACTCGTTCTGCGATTATGCCGTTGCTTCATTTTGCCCAGGCGAAAGATGGTTACGTCGCGCCGGAAAGCATCGAGACTATTGCGAAGAAACTCAATTTAGAGAGCGCTGAAGTCAGCGCCGTTGCAACCTTTTATACCCAGTACAAGCGAGAACCTGTTGGTGATTATCACGTGGGAGTGTGCACCAACACGCTCTGTGCTGTGATGGGCGGGGATGCGATATTTGAAGCGCTGAAGGATCACCTAGCAATTGGCAATGATGAAGTAACAGCCGATGGCAAAGTCTCCCTTGAACATATCGAGTGCAATGCTGCATGTGATTATGCCCCGGTTGTGATGGTGAATTGGGAGTTCTACGACAACCAGACTGTCCAATCTGCAAAAGATCTTGTTGATGCAGCGCGTGCTGGAAATCCACCTGCACCAACTCGAGGACCAAGCAAGCTTCCAACCTGGAAAGAGAACTCTGCTCTGCTTGCAGGATTTAACGATGGTCGCGCCAATGAAGGAGTTCAAGCTGGGGAGCCAACTCTCCTTGGTTTGAAGATCGCAAAAGAGCAACGAGGTGGCCGATGAGCTCGACTCTGACACCTGTCCTCTCTGCTTTCTGGGATGAGAAAGATTCCTTCACTATTGAGGGATATAAACGACATGGCGGTTATAAAGCTTTAGAAAAAGCTCTGGCGATGAGCCCTGATGATGTGATCAAAGTTGTCAAGGATTCAGGACTGCGTGGTCGCGGTGGCGCAGGTTTCCCAACCGGAATGAAATGGGGATTCATCCCGCAAGGCGATAACAAAGAACATTATTTCGTCGTTAATGCCGACGAATCTGAACCCGGAACTTGTAAAGACACTCCACTTTTGATGGCTAATCCACATTCGCTAATTGAAGGAATCATTATCGGTTCATATGCCATAAGAGCAAAGCATGCTTTTATCTACATCCGCGGTGAGGTCGCCCATGTCATTCGTCGCGTCCAACAAGCGATAGAAGATGCCTACAAGGCAGGGCTTCTTGGAAAGAATATTTTGGGCAAAGGATTTGATCTTGAGTTGGTGCTTCACGTAGGAGCAGGTGCATATATTTGTGGTGAAGAGACGGCGCTGCTTGATTCGCTCGAAGGATTCCGCGGCCAACCTCGACTTCGTCCACCATTCCCTGCGATCGCTGGTTTGTATGCCCGTCCAACTGTGGTCAACAACGTTGAATCAGTTGCGTCCGTGCCGGCCATCATTGCCAATGGCGTTGAGTGGTTTGCATCGATGGGCACCGAGAAAAGCAAGGGATTTACGCTGTACTCACTCTCCGGTCATGTGAAGAATCCGGGCCAATTTGAGGCACCACTTGGAATCACACTTCGCGAATTGATCGATATGGCTGGTGGAATGCGTTCTGGTCACACGTTGAAATTCTGGACACCAGGCGGATCATCGACCCCTCTTTTCACCGATGCACATCTTGATACGCCCCTTGATTATGAAGGTGTAGCAGCGGCTGGATCGATGCTTGGAACGAAAGCGCTACAAATCTTCGATGAAACTGTCTGTGTCGTTCGCGCTGTGCTGAGATGGACCGAGTTCTATAAACATGAGTCGTGCGGAAAGTGCACCCCATGTCGTGAGGGAACGTGGTGGTTGGTTCAGATTCTCAAAGATTTAGAGAATGGCAAAGGCGAAGCGAAGGATCTTGATAAGTTATTGGATCTCTGTGAAAACATCGCGGGACGTTCTTTCTGTGCACTTGCCGATGGCGCAGCAAGTCCGATCATCTCCTCATTGAAATACTTTAAAGAGGAATATCTCGAGCATCTTCGTAACGGTGGATGTCCATTTGATCCTGCTCGCTCAACTCTCTTTGAATTGGCAAGTAGCGAGAGTGATCGATGAGTACTCAAGAACTTGCCACTGAGACAGCGATCGAGATGATCACACTCACGATCGATGGATTCGAAGTGAGCGTCCCGAAAGGAACGCTTGTTATTCGCGCGGCTGAGAAGTTGGGAATTCAAATCCCGCGATTCTGCGATCATCCACTTCTTGATCCGGTCGGTGCCTGTCGCCAGTGTTTGGTCGATATCGAGATCAATGGCAGGAAATTTCCAAAACCCCAAGCATCGTGCACTATTCCAGTAGAGCCAGGGATGGTGGTGAACACCCAACTCACATCTCCTGTTGCTAAGAAAGCACAAGAAGGAATCGTGGAATTCCTTCTCATCAATCATCCCCTTGATTGTCCGGTTTGTGACAAAGGTGGCGAGTGCCCCCTTCAGAACCAGGCGATGAGCAATGGTCGGGAAGATTCTCGTTTTGAAGGGCAGAAGCGCACCTTTGAAAAGCCGATCAATATCTCTTCCCAGGTATTGCTCGATCGCGAGCGTTGTGTGCTCTGTGCCCGTTGCACGCGATTTTCAGAGCAGATTGCCGGCGATCCATTCATCACTCTCAATGAACGTGGCGCGCTGCAACAGGTTGGTATCTATGAGAAAGAACCATTCGAATCCTATTTCTCTGGTAACACCGTTCAGATCTGTCCAGTAGGGGCACTCACAGGGGCTTCATATCGTTTTCGGGCTCGTCCATTTGATTTGGTATCCACACCTTCTGCTTGTGAGCATTGCGCATCAGGTTGCGATATGAGGACCGATGTACGTCGTGGCAAAACTTTACGAAGACTTGCTGGCGATGATCCCTCTGTCAATGAAGAGTGGAATTGTGACAAAGGTCGATGGGCTTTTAAGTACATCAGTGCGAAGGATCGAATAACCACACCTCTTATTCGCGATGAGCATGGTGAACTTCGTGAGGCATCATGGCCAGAGGCGCTCAACGCTGCTGCCGCAGGATTAGAGGCAAATCGAGCCGCAGTTCTTGTCGGCGGACGAGCAACAGTGGAAGATGCTTATGGCTACGCGAAATTCGCCCGAGTTGCTCTAGGAACAAATGACATTGATTTCAGAGCTCGGCCACATTCGGAAGAAGAGCGATCTTTCCTTTCATCCATTGTTGTCGGTTCGCACGTCACCTACCGCGATATCGATAAGGCAGATCATGTGATCTTGCTCGGCTTCGAACCAGAAGAAGAATCACCGATTGTTTACTTGCGAATTCAGAAACAAGTTCGTAAGAGATCACTCAAGGTCACTACGGTCGCCCCATATGCCTCACGTGGTTCGAAGAAATTACAAGCAACTTTGATCAAGACAGCTCCAGGTAAAGAATCTGCTGCAATCTCTGGATTGAGTGGTCTTGGTGCAACATCAGTGATCTTGGTTGGCGAGAGATTGGCAGAATCCAAAGGCGCGCTCTCGGCGGCCGCAGAATTAGCAGCGAAATCAGGGGCAAAACTCGCCTGGATTCCACGTCGCGCTGGTGAGCGAGGAGCGCTGGAGGCCGGCGCCATTGGAACCTTGCTTCCTGGAGGTAGACCGGTCTCTGATCCAGCGGCCCGCGTCGATATCCAGACCGCTTGGGGCGTTGAGTCGCTGCCGCAGGAGTTGGGGCGCGACACGGATTCGATTCTGCGCGATCTTCACGATGGGAAGATCGAAGCGTTATTAGTCGGCGGTGTTGATCCCTTTGATATCTCAGCCCACCATCACGACGGTCTTGAGAAAGCATTTGTCGTCTCTCTTGAACTTCGTCGCAGCGCGATTACCGAGATTGCCAATGTTGTTCTTCCGGTCGCGGCTGTGGTGGAGAAGTCTGGTAGTTACATGAGCTGGGAGGGTCGCGCACGCTCATTTGATGCTGCGATCACAGACTCTCTAACGCGAAGTGATCTTCGCATCCTTTCGATGTTGGCAGATCAAATGGGAACTCCGATCAATCTTCCGACCGTGGCTGCTGCGGCGAAGGAATTTGCATCACTCGGAGGTTGGGAGAGGAAGTTGTCATTCTCTAGCTCGACTGCAAATGCTCCAGCTCCACTTGGACTAAATGAAGCAAACCTCTCATCGTGGCGCTTACTGCTGGATTCCGGTTCACTTCAAGATGGCGAACCAAATCTTGCTGGTACTGCTCATCCCTCATTTGCGCTCATCTCACCAGAGCGTGCCGTGGCGCTACGTGTGACAAATGGCGATCTTCTCCGTATCTCAACCAAAGAAGGTTGGATCATGCTGCCTGCGCGCATCGAAGATATTGAGCACGACACTATCTGGGTGCCACGCAACTCCTCGGGTTCGAGATTGATGCAAACTCTTGGCGTCGTCAGCGGTGCACCAGTTTCGGTGGTGAAAGCATGAACGAGTACGCCACGCTGTTGCTCGATGATCCGACGTGGTTGGTGATCGTCAAAGGTCTGATGATCTTCGTCTTCTGCGTTTTGATGACGCTGATGGCGATCTGGGGTGAGCGTCGCGTTGTTGCACGGATGCAACTTCGAGTTGGTCCAAATCGAGTAGGTCCATTCGGCCTTGTTCAAGGGCTCGCTGATGGCGTGAAATTGGCCCTGAAAGAGGATCTGATCCCCAAAGCGGCGGATCGAATCGTCTTCATCATTGCTCCGATCATCAGCGCGTCGACATGCTTCTTGGCATTTGCCGTCATTCCCATGACTGGGAAAGTAAGTCTCTTCGGAAATGAAACAGTCATGCAGCTCACCGATCTTCCAGTCGGAGTGCTCTATATCTTGGCTGCTGCGTCGGTTGGCGTTTATGGAATCGTCCTTGCCGGATGGTCATCAGGTTCTACCTACCCACTTCTCGGCGGACTTCGCTCGAGCGCCCAGGTCATCTCCTATGAGATCGCAATGGGACTGTCATTTGTCGCAGTCTTTATCTATGCCGGATCGATGTCGACGGGGGATATCGTCGCCGCCCAAGAGCAGTGGTGGAACGCGGTCGTTCTCTTTCCTTCCTTTGTTATTTATGTGATTTCGATGGTGGGTGAGACAAATCGAGCTCCCTTTGATCTTGCCGAAGCTGAAGGTGAGCTTGTCGGAGGTTTCCATACCGAATACTCATCTTTGAAATTCGCACTCTTCTTCCTTGCAGAATACGTCAACATCATCGCCGTCTCATCTCTTGCGACCACGCTCTTCCTTGGCGGACCAAGTGCGCCACCCGGACTTGGATTTACTGAGATGTGGCTGGGTGGGTGGTTCACATTCTTCTGGTATCTGCTCAAAGTTGTTCTCTTCTTCTTCCTCTTTATCTGGCTCCGTGGAACTCTGCCGAGATTGCGCTATGACCAATTTATGAAGTTCGGATGGAAAGTCTTAATCCCGGTGAATGTCGCATGGATCCTTGTGGTCGCGACGCTTCGATTGATGTCGAAACAAGGTGCGCCGCAATACCTCATTCTTGGTTTTACGATGGTGGTTGTTGTTGCTGTTCTTGCGGCCACATCTATCTATGACTCGAGCAAGAAGAAAGCCGAAGAACGAGCAAGATTCGTTGGCGAAATGCCGCAACCTTCCTTCCCAGTACCCGCTCTTTCAAGACGTCAGGAGATCGACTAAATGAGCGATTTTCAGCTTCAACCGAAGCGTTCTGATGCCATTCAGAAGGCAAGTGAGCAGAGCGTGCCTGCCAGCGGCCAAGAACCATCGAGCTTTATCAAACAACTCAAAGGCTTCTGGGTCACTTTCTCTACGATGTTCAAGAAGCCATTGACGATCGAATATCCGGAAGTCAAACCCGAAGTTGCGCCACGTTTCCATGGCCGCCACCAACTCAATCGATATGCCGATGGTCTAGAGAAATGCATTGGTTGTGAATTGTGCGCCTGGGCTTGTCCTGCCGATGCTATCTATGTTGAGGGCGAAACAAATACTGAGGATGCTCGACTCTCTCCTGGAGAGCGGCATGCCAAGGTCTATCAAATAAATTATCTCCGCTGTATTTTCTGCGGACTTTGTATCGAGGCATGTCCTACCCGTGCTTTGACGATGACCAATGAATATGAGATTGCAGACGATAAACGAGAGAAGCTGATCTGGGAGAAGGAAGATCTTTTGGCTCCGCTCCGTCAAGGAATGATCATGCCGCCACACCCGATGTATCCCGGTGCAGACCACCATACTTATTACCGCGGAGAAGTTCGTGAATCACATCCTTCGCAAGAGGTCAATCAATGAGTGGTTCCTCCTTCATATTTTGGGCGTTGGCACCACTAACGGTTCTTGCTGCGCTCGGAATGTTGTTGGTAAAAAAGGCGGTCCATTCCGCAATCCTTCTTGCGTTCGTCATGATCGCCCTTGCCGTGTTCTACATCATGCAAGAAGCGCCATTCCTCGGCATCGTCCAGATCGTTGTCTACACCGGGGCAGTGATGATGCTCTTCCTCTTTATTTTGATGTTGGTTGGAGTTGATTCATCAGATTCACTTGTTGAGAACATCAGAGGTCTGAGGCCGGTCGCAATATTTGTTTCACTTGCGATGGTCGCTGTCCTTACATCATTGATTAGTAGAGCGACAATCGGACATTCACCAATCGGATTGACGGGAGCGAATGCTGAAGGCAATGTCCAAGGCATCGCAGCCCTGCTTTTCCGCGATTATGTATGGGCCTTTGAGGTCATTTCGGCGCTCCTCATCACCGCAGCGCTTGGAGCGATGGTCTTGGCTCACACTGAGAAGAGCCCCGAAGCCCGTCTCTCTCAGCGAGTTCGTTCGATTGCGCGATTCCGCGGCGAGTCGATCGGTACCGCCGCTGGACTCCCAGGCTCGGGTGTTTTTGCACGACATAACGCAGTGGATGTCCCGGCGCTCTTGCCAGATGGCAAGCCAGCAGATCTTTCAATCTCAACGGTTCTTTCACAACGCGGAGATGTCCAAGAAACCAAGCAGTATGCCTTGGAAGGTTTGCCACAAATCGATGAAGAAGAGAAGAAGTAGATGAATCCCACCAACTACATCTATCTCTCTGCGATCCTTTTCTCGATTGGCGCGGTGGGAGTTGTGCTCCGTCGCAACGCAATCGTTGTTTTCATGTGCATAGAGTTAATGCTCAATGCTGCCAATCTCGCGTTTGTAACTTTCGCCCATATCAACGGTAATCTCCAAGGACAAGTCATAGCTTTCTTCACCATGGTTGTTGCTGCCTGCGAAGTTGTCGTCGGACTTGCAATTATCGTCACGATCTATCGCTCTCGCCGTTCTGCATCCGTCGATGATGCAAGTCTGTTGAGTCGATAGATGCTGACATCAACCAATCTCGTATTCCTGATTGCGCTACCTCTCTTTAGTTCGCTCTTCCTCCTCTTGATGGGAAGAAAAGCAGATAAGTGGGGTCATCTTTTTGCCACGGCGATTTCAGCTAGCGCATTCGGTTTTGGTGCGATGGAGTTCATGGCAATGCGCTCGAGAGCGCCAGAAGAGCGTGCCGTCACCCAGAAACTCTTTACCTGGATATCGGTCGGAGATTTCCATGTTGATGCCTCATTGCTATTGGATCAGCTATCAGTCTCGTTCGTTCTCCTGATCACCGGGGTGGGAACCCTGATCCATATCTATTCAATCGCCTATATGGCACACGACCGCGATCGGCGTCGATTTTTCGCTTATTTGAACTTCTTTATCGCAGCAATGCTGTTGTTGGTACTTGGCGACTCTTATCTCAATCTCTATGTGGGCTGGGAAGGCGTGGGGCTTGCCTCGTATCTCTTGATCGGATTTTGGAATCAGAAGAGCGAATATGCGACCGCAGCGAAGAAGGCATTCGTCGCCAATCGAGTTGGAGATTTCGGGCTATCGATTGCAGTGATGATTGGTTTTGCAACATTTGGAAGTGTGACATTTAGTGGTATCGAGGAGAAAGTCTCTGGCGCAAACCAAGCTGTCCTAACAGCGATGGGGCTGATGATCCTCTTGGCTGCAACTGGTAAGAGCGCCCAATTCCCTCTTCAATCCTGGCTCGGTGATGCGATGGCTGGTCCAACTCCGGTTTCAGCTCTCATCCACGCAGCCACGATGGTGACAGCAGGCGTGTATCTCATCTCGCGATCACACTTCATCTTCGATAACGCACCAGATGCTCAACTGGCTGTCGTCTGTATCGGCGCCATCACTCTTCTCTTCGGAGCGATTATCGGCACCGCAAAAGATGACATCAAGAAAGCGCTTGCAGCCTCGACCATGTCTCAAATCGGTTACATGATTCTTGCGACTGGATTCGGTCCAGCCGGCTACGCATTTGCGATTATGCATCTTCTTACCCATGGATTTTTCAAAGCAGGAATGTTCCTTGGTGC
>CAZGMF010000008.1:2915-6182 GCA_964526795.1 uncultured Clavibacter sp. | reverse complement strand
CACGAATCGCCCGCGTTGATGTGGGCTCCGATGGCGATTCTGGCTCTCGGATCGGTGGCTTCGGGGTATCTGCTCTCACGGGGAGAGGCGCTGGTGAGCTGGCTGGCTCCCGTTGTCGATAAACATCCTCATGAACATGAGGAGTTCTTACCAGCGATGACGGTTTCGATGTTGGCGGTGTCGGCTGTGATCATCGGAGTTGTGATTGCACTGATGAAGTATCGCGGCGAACTTGAATCGGTGGCTCCAAGTGATGTCAGTATCTGGACCAGACTTGCTCGTCGGGATCTTCTTCAAGATGATGCCAACGAATTTCTCTTCATGCATCCAGGCCAGAGGATCACTGATGCGCTTGTTGCAGTCGATGACAAGGTGATTGATGGAGCGGTTCGAGGTGTTGCGGCATCAACCGTGGGAAGTGCGCGAGGGATTCGCGCCATCCAAACTGGTTATGTTCGAAGCTATGCTCTTTTGATTCTTATCGGAGCTTTAACCATCCTGACAGCAATCTGGGTGGTGACTCTCTGATGTTAACCGTAACAGCGCTACTTCCACTGCTCGGAGCGTTATTTATTTCAACCATTCGCAGCGAGAAGAGATCTGTCATAAAAATCATGGCACTATCCACATCAATTCTTCCGCTGGCCTCGACAATCTTTGTGGCGATTCGATTTGATAGAAATACAACAGGATTCCAGTACGTCGATAGTTGGAATTGGATTCCTGCTCTGGGCATCAGATATCAACTCGGTATCGATGGAATCTCATTAATCTTGATCCTGCTTGCCACGGTTCTTGTACCTATCGTGATAGTGGCGGGTTGGAATGAATCGGAGAACGGTCGTTGGAATATCAAGATTTTCTATATTCTCATTTTGATCTTGGAGACGATGATGATCGGAGTCTTCGCGGCTACCGATCTCTTCCTCTTCTATGTCTTCTTTGAAGCGATGTTGATTCCGGTCTACTTCTTGATCGGTGGATATGGAAGTGGCGCTCGACAGGCAGCTGCGGTGAAGTTCCTTCTTTATAGCCTTTTTGGCGGCCTTTTGATGCTGGCGGCGATTATCGGAATTTATGTGATCTCGGGCAATCAGATCGGCCACACCTTCGATATCGAAGCGCTCTCGAAACTTACGATCGATAGTCGAACCGAGAATTTCCTCTTCTTAGGATTTTTCATCGCCTTTGCAATCAAGGCGCCGCTATGGCCGCTGCACACCTGGCTACCTGATGCAGCAAAGTCAGCGACACCAGGAACGTCAGTTCTTTTGCTTGGTGTGCTCGACAAGGTGGGCACATTCGGAATGATCCGATATTGCGTCGAGCTATTTCCAGATGCCTCACGAACTTTCACTCCGCTCATCATCACACTCGCCGTGATCAGCATCATCTATGGAGCGTTTCTTGCAATCGGCCAGCGAGATATCAAGAGTCTGATTGCATTTACTTCCATCTCTCACTTTGGCTTCATCACACTTGGAATATTTGCTATGACAACCCAAGGAAATTCGGGAGCGACTCTGTATATGCTCAATCACGGTTTTTCAACAGCGGCTCTTTTCCTAACCGCGGGATGGATGATCTCTCGCCGCGGCTCGTCAACAATTTCTGATTTTGGCGGTCTCCAACGCGTGACTCCTATCCTGGCTTGGTCTTTCTTTATTGCGGGAATGTCTTCCCTTGCCCTGCCAGGGCTTTCGAGTTTCGTCAGCGAATTCTTAGTGCTTGTTGGGACATTCACGAGATATCCCATTGCTGCAGTTATCGGGACATGTGGAATCATTCTTGCGGCGCTTTATATTCTTATTCCCGTACAGCGAGCCCTCCACGGCGCCACCACTCCGGGAAATGAGAACTTGCCAGATCTCAATCTCCGGGAGAAATTAGCAATTGCTCCAGTTATCGCAGCGATCGTACTTCTCGGTTTCTATCCCAAACCTGCTCTGGATGTGATCAATCCCGCGGCGAAAGCGACCATTACCAAAGCAGGATTTACTGATCCAAAACCGACCGTTAAAGGAGGCGAGAAGTAATGACTTTCAACGCTCCTGCCCTCGAATACGGCGCGCTCGCCCCGATGTTAGTTATCTTTGTTGGAGCCATCATTGGTGTTATCGCAGAGGCTTTCTTACCTGCGCGACTTCGTTCTAGTATCCAACTTTCTATTGCGCTGGGCACAGTCGTCTTGGCTCTGGCCCAAGTTCTTCGACTTCGAGGAACGAGCACATCATCGGCTGCTCTGTCATCTGTTGTCATCGATGGCCCTGCGCTTTTCATGCAGGGCACAATCTTAGTTTTAGCTTTCTTCTCCCTACTTCTGATTGCCGACGGAGATCATTTCACCGCCCAAGCCTCAGCAATTCCCGGATCAGATGAGGAGCGCAGCGCGCTTCAGGTCGGAAAGATTCAAAGTGAAATCTATCCGCTGACACTCTTTGCGGTGGGCGGAATGATGCTTTTCCCAGCAGCGAATGACTTGATCACACTTTTCGTAGCGCTGGAAGTTATGTCCCTTCCGCTCTACCTGATGGCTGGGCTCTCACGTCGTCGCCGACTTCTTTCGCAAGAAGCAGCCCTGAAATACTTCTTGCTTGGCGCATATTCATCTGCATTCTTCCTCTTTGGTGCGGCTTTTCTGTATGGGCATGCAGGAACACTGTCATTGATTGGGATCAACTCTTCCATTGCTGGTGGTGCAGGTAATGACATCTTTCTCCTCATCGGATTAGTTTCGATATCCGTTGGATTACTTTTCAAAGTTGGTGCGGTTCCATTTCACGCTTGGACACCTGACGTTTATCAAGGAGCGCCAACCCCAATCACGGGCTTTATGGCTGCAGCGACAAAAGTCGCTGCTTTCGGCGCCACACTTCGACTTTTCTATGTTGCCTTTGGCGGGGCGCAATGGAATTGGAAACCGATCATCACGGCAATTTCCATCATCACGATGATTGTCGGCTCATTGCTTGCTATTGCCCAGCGGGATGTGAAGCGAATGCTGGCCTATTCCTCGATCGCGCACGCAGGTTTCCTTCTTACAGGCGTGTTAGCGCTCAATATCGAAGGTCTTCGGTCATCGCTTTTTTATCTGGCGATCTATGGCGCGGCAACTCTGGGTGGATTTGCGGTCGTCACGTTAGTCCGTGATTCCAGTGGAGAGGTGACCGATTTGAATCGGTGGGTAGGTCTGGCGAAGAGATCTCCTTTTGCGGCCTTCACCTTTGCCCTCTTCTTGCTCTCCTTCGCAGGCATTCCTTTGACTTC
>CAZGMF010000008.1:0-2815 GCA_964526795.1 uncultured Clavibacter sp. | reverse complement strand
GCAATTTCATCTCTTGCAACATTCCTTCGATAACTTGTATGTCAAGTCTAGGTATACCAAATATCGATCAAGCGCTTGAGCGCGAACTACTTCAAGGCTTAGAACAAGTCGAATCACTTCTTGCACGGCATATCCAAGGTGAATATCCCCTTGTTGTAGAGACATCGCGACACTTGGTCGAAGCGGGTGGTAAGAGATTTCGACCACTAATAACTCTTCTTGCCTCTCAGTTCGGCAACGGAATTTCTCCTCAGGTCATCTCCGCTGCAGCAGTCTGCGAACTCACTCACGTTGCAACGCTCTATCACGATGATGTTATGGATGAAGCGACTCTTCGTCGAGGTGTGCAAAGTGCAAATGATCGATGGGGAAATGCCGTTGCCATACTTACTGGCGACTATCTATTCTCCAAAGCCTCAGATCTCTTGGCTGATCTCGGCCCTGAAGCGGTGAGATTGCAGGCAAAAACCTTCGAACAGCTGGTGATTGGGCAGATTCAGGAGACCCAGGGCCCACCTAACGGAGCAGATGCACTGAAGCATTATTTGAAGGTCGTTCTCGATAAGACAGGTTCTTTGATCGCAACAAGTGCACGTTTCGGAGCGATTCTATCTGGCGCTTCGAAGGAAACTACTGAACTTCTGACTCGATTTGGCGAGAAGATCGGAATTGCATTTCAACTCGCTGATGATGTGATCGACATAGCGAGCGAATCGTCGCAATCTGGGAAAACTCCTGGAACTGATCTCCGCGAGGGAATTCCAACTCTCGTTACCCTGCAGATTCTCACCTCCGATAATGCAGAGGATCAAGAATTGAAACAGAAGTTATCAGCGCCATTGTCAGTGGATGAAACTTCCAAAGTCCTTGCCGAACTTCGAGCACATCCAGCGCTAGCTACAGCGCGAGCGCACCTTCACGGATTGGCAGATGATGCAAGGACGATGTTGAGTTCTCTGCCGGAGATTCCAGCGAGAAAAGCCCTAGAAAATCTATGTCGCGCGATTGTTGATCGAACGAGTTGATTGGTAGAGATCACGGCTAAGAAAGGCCAGCGCCGCCCAGATAAAGGCAAATCCCAGTAACTTGGTTCGTTGAAGATCTTCGTGATTAATAAAGGCTCCGATAACAAGCATGATTGTGGGTGTGATGTATTGGAGCATTCCTACAGTGCTCAAAGGTAAGCGAGTTGTAGATCCATTGAAGAGCAAGAGCGGTCCCACGGTGGCAATCCCTGCTCCGGCGAGGAGAAGAGATACTCTCCATTGATCTCCGAATGTTGCTCGGCCTTGGCTTTCGATCATGAGTAGATAGATCAAGTTAGGGAAAAATGCGAAGAAAGTTTCAACGGTGAGAGTCTCGAGTGCTCCTAAGTTCAAAGTCTTTTTAATCAAGCTGTAGCTACCCCAAGAGAGAGACAAAACCAGTGCAATCCACGGTAGAGCTCCATACCCAACAGTGAGAACCGCTACGCCAACAGCAGCCAAACCAACGGCGACCCATTGCAATCTGCGAAGTTTCTCTTTAAGTAGCAGAACGCCAAACATCACATTGATTAATGGAGTGATGTAATAGCCAAGCGCCGCTTCCACGACGCGATTGACCGTGACGGACCAGATATACACCCCCCAATTAATAGTCAGAACTAATGAAGCAAGAAGGAGCAGGGAGATGGTGCGTCTTTTCCAAACCATGGAAAGTGCGCTCTTAAGTTGCTTTCGAATTGTGAGTAGTAGCAAGCAGAGAATCAGCGACCAAATACCTCGATGAGCCAATATTTCGTAAGCACCGGCTTCTTCAACGATCTTCCAGTAGAGAGGTAACAGACCCCATAAAACATAGGCAGAGACTCCATAGATAAGTCCTGTGGTGTATTTGTTCATCGATAATTCGTAAACTGAACTGCGAAGTCGAGTTTCGCACTCTTAATCAGCGCAATAGCATCCTGAAGATCATCTTTACTCTTACTTGTTACTCGGACGGCATCACCTTGAATTTGGGTCTTGATTGATTTTGGTCCCTCCTCTTTGAGGAGCTTGGTCACCTTCTTTGCATTGTCTTGATTGATACCTTCCTTGACTGTTGCAAAGATCTTGAAAATCTTGCCACTTTGCTGGGGATCAGCAATGTCGAGATGCTTCAAGGAAACATTTCGTTTGATCATCTTCTCTTTTAATACTTCGAGAGCGGCCTTAGCTCGCTCTTCTGTTTCTGCTTCGACAAGTATCTTCTCGCCGGCCATTTCGATTTTCACACCTGTGTCCTTGAAATCGAATCGCGTCGTCACTTCTCGTGAGGCTTGATTCAAAGCGTTATCGAGCTCCATCCGATCCACTTTGGATACGACATCGAAACTGCTATCTGCCACGGGGCTAAGGTATCTGCGGTTCGAGTAGCGGCAAAAAACCATTAGAATGGCGCCCTTCTCGCATTCAACGGTGTCTACGAGGTCCAGAAACATTCCGAGGAGTCTTTTCATGAACAACGAGATGTTGCAGCAGATGCGCTCAGGCAAGGGATTTATCGCCGCCCTCGATCAGAGCGGAGGCAGCACCCCTAAAGCCTTGAAGTTATACGGCATCGAAGAGAATACCTACAGCGGTGAAGCAGCGATGTTCGATCTCATGCATACAATGCGCTCTCGATTAATCAAGTCTCCATCATTTAATGGGAACCGAGTCATCGGAGCGATTCTTTTTGAGATGACAATGGAGCGAATGATTGATGGTCTAGGTTCTGCTGAATTTCTCTGGCAGAAGAAGCACGTTGTTCCATTCTTGAAAGTTGATAATGGTCTTGCTGACGAAAGTGATGG
>CAZGMF010000007.1:28719-34665 GCA_964526795.1 uncultured Clavibacter sp. | reverse complement strand
TCTTGGGAGTATTGAGTCTTATCAAAGGTTGACTTACTCTTTCCTTACATGACTGAGAATCTTGAATTAGCTTGGCAAAGTCAACTCCACCAAATTTGGATAGACAACGGTGTACCTGAGTTTCTTTCTAAGATTGGTGTCGACTTTTCAAAAGAATTTCTTGAATCACTGAAAGTCAATAGGACTCCAAACAGCCCATATGAAGAGTCCGTCTGGAAACTTTTGCCAAATTCGAATATTCCTCAAGGTGTCCTGCATTGTTACCCGAATAAAGTGACAGATGAGAAAGTAATTTGGGAAGAATGGTTCTTACTGGATGGAAAGATTCGGCACCACATTCTTTCTAACCTGCCTCTAGAAGGAGAAGAAGGACAATGGCGATCTGAGCCAGGCGATAGCGATCATCCTCAAGAAGTTCTCAATACGACCTGGCACTATCGGAATTCGCCAGATCTGCGTCCAGTTCAATTAATTTAAATCTCTTGTAGTACAAGTTTTTCTAAAAAGACTCTTGTCGGAGTGACCGGTCATGTCTACTCTCTCCATATTCCGCAGTACGAATGGGAGCCGACAATGTCGAAGAAGATAGAGAAGATTTATCTTGCTAACCACAGCCATACCGATCTCGGATTTACCGATCATCAAGATGTGGTTTTCCGTCAACATATCGAGTTCATTGATCGTGCCATCGAGCTCTGCGAATACACCGCGAATGCCCCGACCGAGTCGCAATATCGCTGGGTCTGTGAAGTAACGGGCATAACAGAACGTTGGTTTGCACAAGCAAGTAAAGAAAGTATCGCTCGATTTATGAAATGCCACGAGCGCGGACAGATCGAAGTCACAGGTATGCAGTGGAACTTCACGCCCATGCTGGGCCCTGAGCAGATGGCGCGAAGCCTTTATCCGATCAACAATTTGCGAAAGAAATATGGCGTAACTATTACCAGCGCGATGCAATCTGACTCAAATGGAATTAGCTGGATGTATGTGGACTTCTTGAAAGAAAATGGCATCGACTTCCTCACAATGTCGGTCAATCCGATTCGAGGTGGCGTTCCAAAACCCACTCCTCAAGCATTTCAATGGGAGGGTCCGTCAGGAAACAATCTGCTCACGTGGAACGGATTCCACTACCTCTTCGGCCGAAGCAACGCAAAGATTGGTGACTGGCGCTACGTTGATCGTTTCTTACCGAAGATTTTGGAGAAGTTGGATGCCAGCGAGGCGTATCCCTGGAACTTCCTCTATTGCCAATCAACACATCCGATTCGAGTCGACAATGGACCCCCTGATATCCGCATGATCGACTTCGTTCGTGAATGGAACGAACAAGGTCGAATGCCTCAAATGATCTTCTCGACTCCTCACAAATTCAGAACTGAAGTTCTTGCGCAACACGAAGCCAAACTTCCCGTGCACCGCGGAGAGTGGCTCGATTGGTGGGCAGATGGAGTTGCTTCCAGCGCCTATGAAACGGGGTTGAACCGAGCAACGCATTCGATTATGCGCGCAGCGGAAACGATTGCGACGTGGGGCAAAGATGAAGGACGCCCTGTCAATGATCTCAGTCGTCTCTCCAATGTCTTCGAGATGATGAGTCTTTACGATGAACATACCTGGGGAGCATTTGCCAGCGTCTCGGCACCAGATTCACTGTGGACCAAGGGACAGTGGAATTACAAAGCCTCATTCGCTTATCGCTCCTCCGGCGAAGCGCACGACATCTTGGCTCGTGCTGCACGACGTTTCGCATCCGAACTTGCAGATCTCGGACCAGAAGGTCGATTCAATCTAGGAGATCTGACTCCAGAAGAGGCATTTCCTCCATCAAATACCAACGAACTATTGGTGTGTAACACACTGCCTTGGCCACGAACGGTTTATGTCAAAGAACCAGAAATTCGCGCAGGCGGAGCACCGGTAGGAATGTTGGAATCTTTCGTCCCTCGCGGAATTCCGTGGGGCGGCGATAAGCCAACAGTTCAAGAGCGCCGCATCAAGGTCGAACTTCCAGCTTTTGGTTATGCCTGGGTTGATATGGATACCAAGTCAGATGAATCGGACCTAGCCACAGGAAAGAACACAATCGAGAATCAGTTCTATCGAGTCGAGATTGATGCCGCTACTGGTGCTGTGAAATCACTTTTCGATAAGGAACTCAACAAAGAGTTCGCTGGCGATTATCGCGGTTGGCAGATTGGTCAACTCATTCACCAAGTTGTCGATCCCGCTACCGATGGTTACAGCAATGTTTCTTTTACTCCAGGACGAGATGCTTTGAATGCAAAATGGGACTTCTCACAAGTTCCCGACTTCGGAGCCTGGAATACCGATGTCAAGTTCATCGATCGCACCCACGAGAATGTCGAAGTTGGCGCTCCGGTCATTGACAAGGGCCGAGTTGCAATTTCGGTGACCTGCAAACTTAAGGGCGTTAAACGTGCGACGGCACTTTATTGGCTTGATTCTCGAATCAAGACCTTCGGAATCGAATGGGAGATCGATAAGGAACACATCCGTGATGCCGAAGAAATTTTTGTTGCCTTCCCTGCCAAGTTAGAGGGTACGAAATTCCGAGGCGATATCAACGCCGTTCCTTTCACTCCTGATGTTGACCAATTACCGGGCACTGTTCGCGACTGGTTCCCAGTCCGCGACTGGGTTGATGTCTCTGATGGGAAATTCGGAATGACACTTGCACCAATTGATGCACCGCTGGTTCAACTTGGAGGTATCACGACAGCCAAGGCTGCAGCAAAGTTAAATCCAGAAGGTCCAGTGCTGATGTCCTGGGCTCTCAATAATCACTGGATGGTTAACTTCAAAGCGAGCCAGGGCGGAATCATTCCCCTTCGCTACCAGATCACAACTCACGCTGGCGATGTCAACGATGCCGCAGCTGGAAAGTTCGCCAGCGAAGTTCAACATCCGCCGATCATCTTGCGTGATTATGAGCGTCGTGGCGCGACGATGAAGGAATCCTTCCTTTCACTGAAGAGCGATTCTGCACTCAACATCTCGGGCAAAGAGGCCCTCGATGGCAGAGGTATCGTCTTGCGCGTTCATAGTGCAATTCGCTCCAGCCAGAAAGTCGTTCTCGATATTGCGAACTTCGGATTCTCCAAGGCCATCTTCACCAGCGCTCTTGAAGAAGATTCGAAGAAGGAACTTCCGATCACTCAAGGCGAAATCTCCTTTGACTTAAAGCCATCGGAATACCTATCGATTCGACTCACTCGCTAGAGCTGCTCGGAGAAGTTAGATTGGCGGTATGTCGAATCTAACGATCCGAGATGTGAGGCCCGATGATCTCAAAGAGGTCCTTGGGCTGATCATGGAGTTGGCTATCCAAGAAGGTTCGCCGGAAGAAGTTGAGACCACCGAAGAACAACTTACTACTGCCCTTTTCAATGACAATCCGAGAGTCTTTGTCACAGTTGTCGAACATCCGAATCGTCCAGGATCCCTCGCGGCCTTTGCTCTGTATTGGATTGATTTCCCAACCTGGCAAGGGCGTCACGGAATCTACATTGAAGATATCTGCGTAACCTCCGAGCTTCGAGGTCAAGGAATCGGTAAGGCCCTCATGAGTTATCTTGCACAAATATGCGTCGACCGAAACTACGCCCGCTTAGCTTGGTGGGTGAAAAATGAGAATGAACCTGCAGTTCGCTTCTACGCCACGATGGATGCCGACATCAAAGATGACTTCACCGTTCGACATCTCACGGGCGAGAGTCTCGCAAGACTCGCACAGCTCAACTCAAACTATAATTCAGCCTCATCGTAGAAACTCAAGCAAGGGGCAGTAGCTCAGTTGGTTAGAGCCCCGGACTCATAATCCGGTCGTCGTAGGTTCGAGCCCTACCTGCCCCACACGTTCATCCCTCGATGTTGAAATTAGGTTTATCGCTTTTGAAATCTTTCGACATGCGTTTTGATAAGGGCTCTCGTAACCTGACGGGGTGGAAAGATCAACTTCCACCTGAAGAGAGAAGGCGCGCAATGGATGAGAAGAATTTATTGAAACTCTGGAATGAGAAACGAATGCAGATTATTACCGCCCAAATCGCACCTGCGCTCGTTCTTATCGGCGTCTTTGTTCTGGCTGCGCAAGGCACTTTTGGAAATGCCAGCGATGCGGCTAAATATCTGGCCATCGCCGTGGCTGGCGTAACTGGAATTCTGGCGATGATCTCTCAATACGCGGCTATCCGTGAGGCAGAGGCGCTCATTCAAGATCTAGCAAAGATCGAAAATTCAAGTTTTCTCTCGAAGAAGATTGCATCCTCGCGTGAGTTCCTATCTTTGACGGCTATCGCCGTTGTGGGCCTCGGTCTGGGAATGTTTGCCCTCGTGGTGTGGAGCGTGCTGGGCTAATCGTGAATATCGGAGTCGCGATTGTTCTTCTCTTTGTCGCCCTTGTGTGTCTGCTGATTTTTAAGTTCGAACGTCCCTCTTCCCGTCCAAGCAAGTTGACCGGGCGGGGCGGTGACTTCGCCGAATAGATCCTGAAATAACTTTTTCGCCGAGGGCAAAAACCAGGTCCTATCCAATTTAAATTCAATCTTCGCAAAGGAGAGTTGGCAAAGGAATACCCCGTGCGAGAGCATTCCTACATGGACGAACGCTTGACACTCTCGATCGATTGTGGCGGACTGTTCTTGAAAAGCTGCGTCCTTGATGACTCGGGAACGATGCACTCCAAGCCCAACCGAATCGAAACTCCTTATCCTCTCTCCCCACTTCGTTTCGTCGACACGATGGCAGATATTGCCTCGAGCCTTCCCGCCACGTATCGAGTGACAGTTGGAATGCCCGGAATGATTCGAAATGGCGTTGTCGTAGCGACTCCCCACTACATCACAACAAAAGGACCTCGAACAAGAATCGATCCTGAATTACAGGAGCAATGGAATGGCTTCGATGTTCAAAGTGCTATCAGTGCGCGGCTAGGAATACCCGCACTAGTTCTCAATGATGCAGAAGTCCACGGCGCGGGAATTATTACCGGCACTGGCTATGAAGTCGTCATCACGCTCGGAACTGGTCTCGGATTTGCAATCTTCTATGGCGGGAAATTGGCGCCGCACTTCGAACTTTCTCATGCCACCGTGCGTCGTGGCACGACCTATGACACATGGATTGGTGAACAAGAGCGGAAGCGACTGGGAAATATCTTCTGGTCACGTCGAATCAAACAACTTGTCGAAGAGCTTCGCCCCGTATTCAAATGGGATCGCCTCTACATCGGCGGCGGCAACGCCCGGTTGATTCGTCCGATTGATTTGGAGCGAATCGGAGAAGATGTCGTGATTGTTCCTAATACGGCCGGCGTTACAGGCGGAGTGCGCGCATGGAGTTTGGAGCATTACTACCGCGACTAGCGAAATGGGATCTTAAGTTTCTCCGGATGCCAATCTTGAGAATTCAATCCATACTAGGGTGATGAAGAGACTTGCTTTCGCGCTCGTGGCAGCGCTACTTCTTGCAGGCTGTTCCGCGAAAAGTTCAACAGATGGATCCTCGGAATATTCTGCGATGGACACCAATTTCGCGGAGATGATGATTCCCCATCATGAACAAGCACTCGTGATGTCAGACCTTGCGCTCCTGAATTCGACCAATCCCCAAATCCTGGAATTGGCCAAAGAGATCAAAGCGGCGCAGGCTCCAGAGATCGAACAGATGAAGAGATGGGGCGAAGTTGATACTCAGATGCATATGGGGCACACGATGGCAGGGATGCTCACTGACGATGAGATTGCCGATTTGAAGAAGGCCATGGGCATTGAATTTGACCGACTCTTTCTGGAGGGAATGATCAAGCACCATGAAGGCGCAATCATGATGGCTCGGACGGTTGAGGAGTCCATGAATGCAGAAGTTGCAGCCCTGGCGAAATCAATTATCGAGACTCAGAAGACTGAGATTGAAAAGATG
>CAZGMF010000007.1:24277-28619 GCA_964526795.1 uncultured Clavibacter sp. | reverse complement strand
TTGGAATGAGATTCTTGATGAGCTTGAGCGAAACAATCGAATTGCCTGGCTTGCATACTTTGATGCACGGTTGGTCTCTATTGATAACAATGTCCTGAGATTGAGTTTCGTCGACGCTGAAAAGCTGGCTGGCGCTCACAATTACAGCGCCGTTCGAAAGCCAGAGTTGAAAGCCGCGCTGGAATCGGCAATTAGCCAAGTCTTGGGCATTTCTCTAGCGATAATTGTGGAGTGAAAAGTCGACTTCGTCTCGCGATTGTTCTTGCTCTCGCGCTACCACTCTGGCTTCTTTCGCCGGTTGCCGCTGCTACGACATCATCGACCTTCTACCTTTCACAGATTTCAGATTACGAAGAATCTACGCTGACTTTTCGCGGTTTGATCAAACCGAAAGTAAGGAATGCCGTCGTCTCGATCTATGTGAAACTTCCACAAGGTTGGAAAGATACAAAGTTGCGGGCGAAGTCCAATTCATCTGGCGCCTGGCTTGTTTCAACTAAAGCTGCTGCCTCCGACGGGGCTGTGACCTATCGAGCCCGCATTGCGATTGGGAAAAAAATCTTCACCACTGCTGCCAAATCAATAACCGTCAAAACCCTCCCCAAACTAAGCGCGCCTGAAGTCTTGATTGATCTACTCGGACCAGGCGGACGAATTCATGGAACCGATGTCAGTCGTTGGCAACACCCCGGAGATAAGCCAATCGATTTTGTGAAGATGTATTCCGCTGGGATTCGATTCGTGATGATCAAGGCCTCAGATACTCGCGATGATGCAGATGCGCTTTCCTTGAAATATCTCCTGAGTGACCGTGCAGGGGCTCAAGCCGCTGGTCTTTACACCGGCTACTACCACTATGCCATCTTGCCTAACACAACCGATCGTGAAGCCGTTATCCGAGATGCAAAGGCCCAAGCACAAAAAACAATTTGGCGTCTTTCAAGTATGGGCGGTTACACTGAAAAAGATCTTCCCTACGCACTCGATCTTGAAAATAATTGCGTTGCTGTATCTGGCTCGTCCTGCACCAAGTACGCCCAAAAATCTCTTGTGACGCTGTGGGCCGAGACGTGGCTCGACACGATGCGTGATGCCACCGGTCGAAAACCAATTCTCTATTCCTATCCAACATTTCTGGAACAAGCGATGGTGAGAAGCGAGAAACTCCGCCAATATCCACTCTGGCTCGCTCAATATGGAGTCAATCCTGCAGATCCTGTTGCTCAACCGGGACAAAAGATTTTCGGTTGCTTTGTGCATTCTTGGACCAGCAGCGATTGTTCCTCGCTCTGGCAGATCTGGCAGTACACATCATGTGGAATCGGAGAGAAGTACGGCGTTGCTTCGGCTCGAGTCGATCTCAACGTTTTCCGCGGCGACACCTTCGCTTTCCTCCAACTCACTAAAGGCATCTGGGCTCCAACCCAAGACGATGTCATGCCACTTCTTGAACCGACCTCCATGCTGGTTACATCGCTCAGCGCTTCCAGCACAGATAAATCCACAAAAGTCACTGTCGAAGTTCGCCGGCCGAATAATCAACCGGTTGTCACTGGAACTGTGGCGTTCAAGTTGGCGGCAGATCTAACAAAGAAAGTCGATCAAACTCCGGTTCGAGATGCTGCCGGGGTTTGGACACTTTCATTGCGCAATCTTCCCGCTGGTCAGATCGATGGAATCTTGTATTACGTCGACCAGACAAATACCCATGCCGCTGCGCAACAGCCACTTTCTTTCTTCTTAACGCAAGGGCCGACACCTTCGCCAACGCCGGTCGCATCGCCGACAGCAGTGAAAAAACCAGTTGATTCTTGCGCAAATCAAATTAAGAACTAGCTGACCTTCGATTCGCCCTTCACCGTTGCTTCGAGTAGTTCGTTCTGTCGCTCGACCTTCTGGAGGTAATCATCAATAGAGGAACGCTTCTCGATCTCGGTCCAACCAAGAATCGGAGCGATGATGTCGGCAACAGTGGTGACAATAGAGAGCCCTTGGTCTGCCGCCTCGAAGGCGATTCGGGTTCGACGTGAGAGAACGTCATCGACGCTCAAGGCGCCTTCGTGAGAGACGGCATATCGAATCTCGGCCCTCAAGTAAGGAAGGTTCTCAGCGATGCGATGGAGAAGTGTGTGATCGAGAGTTCCAACTTCGAGAACTTCTTCAAACAGTGAGCCATAGCGGTTGAGCAAGTGCTCGATTGTCTGTTGGGTGACGCCATATTCGCGCGAAAGTTCTGCGATCTTGTTCATCATCACCGAATATCCATCTGCACCGACAATGGCGACAGTCTCGGTGCAAGATTCGGGAACAATTCTTCGAAGGTCGTGCACAGCCTCATCGACGGCATCTTCAGCCATAACTCGATAGGTCGTGTATTTACCGCCAGCGATTGAGACAAATCCTGGAACGGGATGATCAACGACATGTTCTCGAGAGAGTTCGGTTGTCGGAGAATCAGGATCGCTTTGTACCAGCGGACGAAGTCCAGCAAAGACGCCAAGAACTTGAGAGCGGTCAAGCTTGGGCTCCAGTACTCGATTGGCTTGGTTGATGATGTATGTGACATCTTCTCGCGATGCCAAAGGAGATTCTCGATCTTCGTCATAGTCGGTATCAGTGGTTCCAACAATCCACTTATCGCCCCAAGGAATGATGAAGAGAACTGAAATATCGGTCTTGATGATGATTCCAGATTCGGACTTGATTGCATGTCCTGGCACGACGATATGTGCACCCTTCGACATACGCACGCTATAACCTGGCTTGATTCCAAAGGATGCATAAAGCGGATCTGTCCACACGCCTGCCGCCATAACGGTGCATTTAGCGCGAACCGTTATTTCATCGCCTCCGAGAAGGTCTTTTACTTTCGCGCCAATCACGCGCTTGCCTTCTCTTACAACACCGAGACATGACGTTCGCGTGGCGATGACGGCGCCGTATTTTGCAGCAGTTCGAGCGATCATCATCGTGTGACGAGCATCGTCGACTTGAGCATCGAAGTATTGGTAACCGCCGGTAACGATGTCGAGGCGCAGCGATGGTGCTACTTCGCTGATTTTCTTCTGGGATAGGTGCTTGTGCCAAGGAAGAGCGCGTTTGAATCCTCGCAGCGCGTCATACAACGTCATTCCTGCGCCGACATAAGTTCGCTCTTTGAACTTCTCTTGCAATGGATAGAGGAAGGAGACTGGCTTAACCAGATGTGGCGAAAGCGAAGCCACCATCAATTCACGCTCATTGAGCGCCTCACGCACTAACTTGAAATCGTACTGTTCAAGATAGCGAAGCCCACCGTGGATTAATTTTGACGATTTCGACGAGGTCCCTGAAGCAAAATCGCTGGATTCAACTAGCGCTACTGAAAGTCCGCGTGAGGCCGCATCGAGGGCAATACCCACGCCGTTGATTCCGCCGCCGACAACAAGAATGTCGAATTCCTTCTCAGCAAGCGATGCAATCGCACTAGCGCGAGATTGCGGATTGATACTCGAAGAGAATAAGGACACAGCCTTAGGATACGCGTCATGAGATACATCGGCGCTCTCGACCAAGGAACCTCCTCAACGCGTTTCATCGTCTTTGATTCAAGCGGTTCGATCGTCGGTCAACATCAACTCGAGCATCGACAGATACTCCCCCAATCTGGCTGGGTCGAACATGATGCCGCCGAGATTTGGCAACGGACTCAAGAAGTAATCAGCGGGGCTCTTGTTGCTGCGAAGATCAAAGCTTCTGATCTCAGCGCTATCGGAATCACCAACCAGCGCGAAACCACAGTGGTCTGGGATCGATCGACCGGTAAGCCGCTCTCTCACGCCATCGTCTGGCAAGACACACGAACTGCGAACTTCCTCGAGGGCCTTTCGCCGGCGAAAAAGACCACCATTACCTATAAATCAGGGCTGGCGATTGCGCCGTATTTCTCTGGCAGCAAGATGCACTGGCTCATCACCAATATCCCTGCAGTCCAAGAGGCGATCACCTCAGGGACTGCCTTGATCGGAACGGTGGATTCATGGTTGGTCTGGAATCTTTCCGGTGGTGTGCGCGGCGGCAAACACGTCACCGATGTCACCAACGCAAGCAGAACATTGCTGATGAACCTTGAGACTCTGGATTGGGATGATGAATTGCTCAGCATTTTCAACGTCCCGCGCGCGATATTGCCGACGATCAGATCATCTTCTGAGGTCTACGCCACTACCGATGCCTCCGGTTTCTTGGGCGCGGCCATCCCTATTGCGGGAATTCTCGGAGACCAACAAGCAGCAATGGTCGGTCAAGCTTGCTTTGCTCGAGGAGAATCGAAGACCACTTATGGCACTGGGAATTTTGCGCT
>CAZGMF010000007.1:0-24177 GCA_964526795.1 uncultured Clavibacter sp. | reverse complement strand
GGACTTTTCGCACCTTATTGGCGCAACGACGCACGCGGTGTCATCGTCGGTCTTACTCGCGCCGCCACGAAAGGTCATCTCGCTCGTGCTGCACTTGAAGCAATCTGTTATCAGACTCGCGATGTCCTTGATGCAATGTCTTCTGATAGCGGCGTAAAACTTCCTGACATGCGCGTTGATGGTGGAATCACTGCAAATGAGTTATGTATGCAGATGCAGTCAGATGTCATGGGAATCGAGGTCATCAGGCCGCGCATCATCGAAACAACTGCACTTGGTGCTGCTTACGCTGCAGGACTAGCGGTCGGCGTTTACTCAGATCTGGACCAGCTCCGCGCCCAATGGCAAGAAGCGCGCCGTTGGAAACCTTCGCCTCATTCGCCTCTTGCAACAACTGGCTATGTTCGATGGAAGAAAGCAATCGAACGAACCTTGAACTGGGTGGAGTAAGCCTTACTTCGCTTGCACTTCTATCGTCAACGCGTTCTCTGGCCGCAAAATCGGCGCGGGAAGTCCAACTTTCATCAGCGCATCACCTTTCACGACTGCTCCTTCTTTCAGCCATTGTGGCGGCTGAATCACCATCATTTCGGGTAGTCCTGCGGGAGTTGCGATGGAGATTGTGTAAGTAGTCTGTGGATCAAGCCCAACAAATCTCAGCGCAGCAGGGTGAGATGTCAACGATGGGCGAAGTTGCGCGAAGTTAAAGAGCGCTTCTTTCTTATCCATCGATACAACGCCGTAGAAATAACAAGCCTCATCTGGATGATCGACTCGGACCATTCTCCCGGTATGAATGAGGTTTCGCTTTGATTTGTAATAACCAATCCAGGTAGAAAGTTTCGTCTTCTCATCCACTGATAGTTCGGTGATATCCCACTCGATTCCAGCGTGACCAAAGAGCGCCGTGGCAGCCCTAAATGCCAGCGCGAGATTTCTTCCGGTTTGATGTCCAACAGTTGGCCCAATATGAGAACCGAGAAGCTCTGGCGGAATGAATTGGGCGGTCCAACGTTGGATTGTCTGACGTTCTAGAGCGTCATTGTTATCGCTGACCCAGAATCGATCAGCATGATCTGTCATTCCAAGGTCGATGCGGCCACCACCTGAAGCGCAGGATTCGATTTCAAGTCCAGCATGACGCCGCTTCAACTCATCAAAGAGTCGATAGATCGCACGTGTTTGATTGTGGAAAGCTGCCCGGCCATTGTGGCCAGCATCAATCAAGGTTCTGTTGTGATCCCATTTGATGAATGAGACTCCATTGTCGCCAATCACAGCGCTGATACTCTCCAAGACATATGTGTAAGCATCAACATTGGTGAGATCAAGGACGAGTTCATGGCGCCAGGTCGGCGGTATTCGTCCTTGCTCGCTCAAGATCCAATCTGGATGCTCGCGATAGAGCTGGGAATCTGGATTGACCATCTCGCCTTCAAACCAGAGACCAAATTGCATTCCCTTCGAAAGGATGTAATCCGCGATGGGTTTGAGCCCACGCGGCCAGACTTCAGGGCTGACCTTCCAATCCCCAAGACCAGAGTGATCGCTACGACGTGATCCAAACCAGCCATCATCAAGAACAACTCTCTCGACGCCGATCTCGGAGGCAACATCAACAAGTGCCTTGACCTTCTCCTCGCTCTGTTTGAAATAGATCGCTTCCCACATATTCAATGTCAATAATCTGGGTGAAGAAGGATGTGTATTGCGAGCGCGCAGATGTTCGTGATGCTGACCAGAAAGTCCATCGAGGCCGTGATCTGAATATCCAGCTATCAAAGTCGGAGCGGTATAACTCTCGCCTTGTGCCAGGATGATTTCGCCTGGACGGAGGACCTCACTGGCGCCGATCGATGTCAAACCTTCATAGTTTTTCTCGATGCAATATTGAGTATCGCCACTCCATTTGAGAGCAACAGACCAAGCCTGGCCAGAACTGAAATTCGTGGAATGGTTGAGAGCAATCTGGCCGATAGTGAAATTGTGGCCACTTCGACCTTCATGCGAATCACGGATCCATCGACCGATGCTGATTTTCTTTCGTTGTGGATTGCGCTCACTTGACCAACGCCCAACAAAATCCAAACTCTCGTCTGCTTGTTCTGGAAGCGGCAACCAATACCAGAGTTCTTCGAGGGTGTAATCCTCTCCGTGATTCTGGATCGTCGCTGTCAGAGCCAGCGCGCCATACTTATCCATCACGCCATCAATCGAGATAGTCAATGAAATTGCATCATCGGCGAGGATAAGATGGAAAGAATCTTTTGTGCTCTTCAATTCGCGCGCACTGAAATGTGAGGACCACGCTTTTCCCAAACGATGTCCACGCAAAGTCGGATATCCCAGCCAGCCGCGGGAATGTTCCCGCATCATCCCCGGATTAATGACGTGGTCGTAATCGCTGTTGGCAACAGAGCGTGTAAAAGGAAAGGTTGATAGATCAGAGATACTTGAGCCCCAGTAACGAATGACGAATGCGCCATCGAGAATTTCTGCTACGAAGTCAACGCCGCCAGAAGATAAGTGCGCGCGCGTAGTCATACAGGTAGAGTAATAGGCATTATGGCCGCTTCGGAAACCAGTAAGAAACTTGGAGCAGGCGTCACTCGTACCGATCGACTCCTTGCAGATGGTCGGACCATTCGCTACTACGACACTGCAGGCCAAGTACGAAATGCAAGAGACGAACGACCTGAAGAGACTCAACCGAAAATCGGCGAAATGCGACTTGATGCATTGACCAATGAATGGGTTGTGATGGCCGCACATCGGCAAGGTCGAGTCTTCTTACCGCCGAAAGAACTCAATCCACTTGCTCCCTCACGTCCAGGATCGCTCACCGAGATTCCAGAATCTGATTATGAAGTCGTTGTCTTTGATAACCGCTCCCCTGCATTGCGCGCACCCGATAGCTCTATCTCCATCTCCGATGAATTGAACTTTGATACTCCGCCAGTGCCTGCTGCAGGAAAATGTGAGGTTGTCTGTTACACCGCAAATTACGAAGCATCATTCAAAGATCTTTCGACACATCAAATTCGTACCGTGATGGAGGCGTGGCGTGATCGCGTCGCCGAGTTATCGACCTTTGATTACATCCAACATATAGCACCGTTCGAGAATCGCGGCGAGGAAGTCGGCGTCACTCTCTCTCATCCTCATGGACAGATCTATGCATATCCCTATCTGCCGCCGAAGACTTCGCGAATGCTCGAGGTTGCTTCGGCTCATAAGAAACGTACTGGCAGAGTGCTTCTTGATGACATTGTTGCTCGTGAGATTAAAGATAAAGTTCGAATCGTCGCTGAGAACGAGGAATGGATTGCCTATGTTCCTTATGCCTCGAGATATCCCTTCGAGATCCATCTTGCTCCCAAGCGCCCTGTCCCTGATCTTGCCGCTCTAGACGAGAAGGCTGCCGATCTCTTTGCGCCGATTGCAAAAGAGATCCTCCAAAGACTTGATGGCGTTTTCGATATGAAGATGGCCTATATCGCTGCTTGGCATCAAGCGCCTGTCCGTATCGGCCGCGATTTGCTCCGATTACATTGGCAGATCACCAGTGTTCGACGCGCTCCCGGAAAATTGAAATATCTCGCCGGTTCCGAGTCTGCCTTTGGATCTTTCATGATGGACCTTTGGCCGGAGCAATCCGCGCAACAGCTCCGCGATGTCCGCATCTAAAACTTCGATAGAAAGTAGCTTCGCCGCACACTTCGGCCGGGCTCCTGAAGTCATCGCTCAAGCACCTGGTCGAGTCAATCTCATCGGTGAACATGTCGATTACAACGATGGGTTTGTTCTCCCCTTCGCAATCGATTCAGTTACACGCTGCGCTCTTGGCGCACGTAGCGATAGCACGATCTCCCTGGTCACCTTAAAAGAGGGTAAGGCTGAGTCATTCACGATGGATGTAAGCGAGATTAATCAGAAACCTGAGGAGATTTGGCCTCGTTACATCCTCGGTGTGATCTGGTCTCTTGGAATTCACTCCGGAATGGAGATTCTCATCGAAGGTGATGTACCGCTCGGTGCAGGACTTTCATCTTCTGCAGCATTGGAATGCAGCGTTGCCACCGCGCTAAATCGGCGGTTTGATCTTGGTTTGGATCTGAATCAACTCGCGCTCGCCACCCAAAAAGCTGAAAAGGATTATGTCGGCATGCCCTGCGGCATCATGGATCAATCTATTTCTTTGATGGGTCGATCCGGGTATGCAATTTTGCTGGATTGTCGTGATCTGAGCAACGAGTACGTTCCTGTTGATTTCCAAAGTTCAGGTTTGAAACTTCTTGTCATTGATACTCGTGCCCATCACGCCCTTGTCGATGGCGGTTATGCTGCAAGAAGAGCGAGTTGTGAAGCCGCCTGCAAAATTCTCAACGTGAAATCTCTCCGAGATTTTCCATTCGAGCGACTTTCAGATGCGAAATCTGCTCTGGATTCCCAGACATTTCAACGGGTTCGTCATGTCATCACCGAAATCGTTCGAGTGAACAGCGCTGTAGCTGCGTTAAAGGCGAAGGATTTCCAGAGTCTGGGCAGACTCATCAACCAATCCCATGATTCGCTCCGCGATGATTACACCGTCTCCTGCCCTGAACTGGATGTAGCCGTCGATGCCGCGCGTGAGGCCGGGGCACTTGGAGCACGCATGGTCGGAGGTGGATTTGGCGGAAGTGCGATTGCACTAATACGAGAGGAAGACTCAGGAAAGGTTTCACAGTCAATCGAGCGAGCATTCGCTAAAAGTGGATTTGTCGCACCGCGATTCTTCGATGCGATGCCAAGTGATGGCGCGAAAGTGATTAGTTAACCGGGGTTACCGAGAGAACTTCGACGCCACCAATAGCGTTAAGAACGTTGATCACATCGGCTGGGTCGTTGCCAGGAAATGCAACAGTGATGTCGTCGATTCCTCGTCCACCTTCTGAGGAGAGAACAACCAAGCCGCGAATATCTCCACCTGCAAAACCGATTGCGGATGCGACTGCACCAAGTGATCCAGGACGATCAGGAAGTGCGACGCGAATGCGGACCATAGCCATAGCGAGAGTCTAAATGAAAAGCTCCCCGACTTGGACTCGAACCAAGAACCTGCCGGTTAACAGCCGGCTGCTCTGCCGATTGAGCTATCGGGGATCGGCTTGCGATTGTGAACTAGCGGCAAACTCTAGGACAACCCCTCCCCAAGTGCCAATTCTCGAAGGGAGTGACGCTTGGTTTCCATTGCGACCAGGCGAGTGAAAATCTCGTTGTATTCCTTTTCATTATCGACCGGATTTAGTCGCTGCAATGTTGATTTGATCTCTGCAATAGAACGGCTCAGAGCCACTTCATTCAATCGTGCCGTGATACTTGAAACATATTTGTCGGAGACTGCCCCTGTGGTGCGGATCGGCTCGACGGAGAGTTCGGTGATAAATGATTTCAATTCTTCAGACTCGACTTTGTTGAGATCAATATGTTCGAAATCTTTCTGCTCATCAATGAAAGTTCGCAGTCGTTGATACGCCGGATGTGTAAAAGCATTGGCTTCAATCTCTCGCCACTGATAGACCAAGGCCGGCATCTGCAATCTGGCTTTCAAAACTTCGCGCTCCAAAGCCAACTTCGGCTCAGAGGGTTCAGGGCGCCACGATGCTCCTGCGATCAAAGGAGGAACTTCTTGGGATGGCGATCCAGAATTGGAGCGGGAACCACTTTTCTTGACGACATCGATAACAGCGTCCACTTCCATCCCTAGCCAACCAGCAAGGCTTCGTGCATATTCAGGGCGAAGTGATGCGTCGCGAATCTTTGCCACCATTGGCGCAGCGGCTTTGAGAGCGCCAACTCTGCCTTCGGCAGTACTCAAATTGAAATCTTTGATCGCAGTCTTGATTGCGAATTGAAAGAGTGGAACTCGTCTTGCGATGAGATCTCGGACGGCAACATCACCTTCGGCTTGTCTGAGTTCGCATGGATCTTTGCCAGTCGGTTCGACTGCGACGAAAGTTTGGGCAACGAATTTCTGATCATCATCGAAGGCGCGCAGTGCCGCTTTCTGCCCTGCCGCATCGCCATCAAAGGTAAAGATGACTTCACCCTTAAAGGCATCGTCATCCATCAAAAGTCTGCGCAATATTCGAATATGTTCTTCACCGAAGGCTGTCCCGCATGTAGCGACGGCAGTTGTAACCCCTGCTAGATGGGCCGCCATGACATCGGTGTATCCCTCGACGATGACTGCCTGGCGCTTACGAGCAATCTCTTTCTTCGCCAGATCGAGGCCATAGAGCACCTGACTTTTCTTATAGAGAGGAGTTTCTGGAGTATTGAGATATTTGGGACCTTGATCGACATCATCACTTGCTAATTTGCGAGCGCCGAAACCCACGATATCGCCGGAGATTTCTCGAATCGGCCAGACCAATCGATTCCTAAAACGATCGATGGGACCACGCTGACCATCTTTGGTTAGTCCAGCAAGATTTAATTCCTCAATAGAAAACCCCTGTGCCCGAAGCGCCTTGGTGAGCGAATCCCATTGGTCTGGTGCATATCCCACGCCAAAATGTGCTGCCGAATCGGAATCAAATCCGCGACCCTTCAAGAAATCACGACCGATGGCTGCTTCCGGTGTTCCCAGTTGTTCTCGATAGAAGATCGATGCAGCAAGGTTTGCGGCAACCAACCGTGATCGTTGACCTTTGGGTGCGGCATTACCTCTGCCTTCGTCGTATCGAAGTTGGTAGCCCATCTTCTCGGCCAACTTTTCAATCGTTTCTGTAAAGGAGAGATGATCAATCTTCATCACAAATGCGATGACATCTCCACCAACATGACATCCAAAGCAATGAAAATAGCCTTTGCTGGGAGTGACATGGAATGAGGGCGTCTTCTCGTCATGAAAAGGACAGAGTCCTTTCTTCTGTCCTCCTCCGGCATTGCGAAGTTGGATGTACTCCCCTACAACATCATCAATCGCAGCGTTTGCCCGCACATGAGCGACATCTTCATCTCTAATTCGCCCCGACATAATCGCGCAATCCTATGCCTCGACCACTTTTCCAGTGAGCTTGCGATGGAGCGAGTAAGCACCGACATCCGTTAGTGATGCCACCTGATCGATGACCACACGCAACTTCGCCCCACTGTTTCCTGCGCGATCCCATTCTTGGAGGAAATAGCTCTCCAAACTCTGCGGCGCCTTGGCCAAAACCGCTTCGACGAGTTCTTCAATCACTTGCTTCTGTCTGGCATAACGGTCCTGCGATTTCTCGGCCTTGATGATGTAGAAGCCGGCCAGCGATTTCAATAGTGCGACCTCCACTCTCTGCTCTCTCGGAACCAGAAGTGAAGCTTTGTAACGAGTGAGATTCTCATCGCCAAAATGCGCTCTGGTCTCTCGCTCGGCGGCCAAGGCAAAACGGCCGACAAGTTGGCTGGTGAGATCTTTCAATCGAGCGAGATGGCGATGGCTTCGATCAAATTCGCGCGGCCAACAGGAGAGATTCGTCAGCGCAATAAGAGCTGATTCACATTCCTGTTGAGTGATATCTGAAAGATATTCCTCTCTCGCAGTTAAGAAGAGTTGGGGCAAATCGCCTTTGAGTTGATCAAGGGTGAATTGACCAGTGACGAGAGCATCCTCGAGATCATGCACCGAGTATGCGACATCATCAGACCAATCCATGATTTGGGCTTCGATACACGTCTTTCCATCTGGCGCACCTTCACGAACCCAGGTGAAGATCTCTTGGTCATCTTCGTAAACTCCAAATTTCTTAGAATTGTCGGAAGAGCTCCATGGATATTTTGTGGCGGCATCAAGAGTCGCTCGACAGAGATTCAATCCCACCGATATTCCTTGGTCATCAACAGTCTTCGTCTCAATCCTGGTGAGTAATCGGAAACTCTGGGCATTACCTTCAAAACCGCCACATGCCGATGCAATCTCCGCAAGGGCGATCTCTCCGTTATGGCCGAACGGTGGATGACCGAGATCATGAGCGAGGCATGCGCTCTCTAAGAGATCAGGATCAGCACCGAGTGCTGCGCCGAGTTCTCTGCCGACTTGGGCACATTCCATTGAATGTGTAAGTCGAGTACGCGGAAAATCACTAGCCCAGGGAACTGCAACTTGAGTCTTGGCAGCTAATCTGCGAAGTGCAAAAGAATGGATGATGCGGGCACGATCGCGGACAAATTCTGTTCTACCGCGACGTTTTGCCGGTTCATCAAGAAATCGTTCACGATCTGTGGCGCTATAGCCATGATGTTCGTGTGCTTCCTTGAGCGCCATAGTTCTTAGGCTACGTGGTCGCTGATATGAATGCCACGGCGCCCGAGGGTCACATACGCCAGATATGCCCCAGATTCCCGCAATAAATAGCGAATTCCTGCGTTTTCCAGGCTAGCGATTCCGTCGCGAGATGGTGAACATGTTGCAGAAAATCCTTTGTCACCAGCAATCGTCATCGAACGAAGACAGTGATAGGGATCGGTGACGATAATGATGTTCTTATATTTCTCATTTCCGATTTTCTCGGCCATGGCAGAAATACTGGAATAGGTGTCACGTCCTTTGGCGATTGCTGTCACTGCAGATGAACTGATGCCGCGATTGAGCAACCAATTCTTGCCACTCCCCGCCTCTGTGAATCGATCCCCCGGCGCACCTGAACCCAAGGTGATGATGCGAGGCGCATAATCTCTCTTGTAGATGCGAAGTGCTTCCTCCAATCGCGCTGTCAGGACTTCGCCAGGTCGGCCATCGAGTTGCGCTGCTCCCATAATCACAATCGCGTCAGCTTTTCGGATTGTTTCGTGATTAGCGGTGTACCACGTCTTGCCAACGACCCACAACGCTATGACTACGACGACAAGGAAGATCGTTGAGATTATTCGCCAGATGAACTTGAAAAGGAACATCAGCCGCCAGAACCGGCATCAGCGCCATCGATATGAACCAACTCTTCTGGATCATCGAGCCACCCTTGAGGCAACGTCACATCTCGAGAATGTGAGCGACGTCCGCGCGGGGAATCCCCAATCAATTCTGGATAAGGCTGATCTTCAAGTTGATCAAGGAGTTCTCTTAATTCAAGAAGTGATGCCACCATTCCAAATCGCGGGCGAAGTTCTCCAGGTACGCGGAAACCTTTGAGGTACCAGGCCATGTGTTTGCGCAAATCTCTGCAGGCGCGCTCTTCACTCTCGAAATATTGGACTAAGAGTTGAGCATGGCGCCACATCACTTCGCGAACTTCGAATAATCGAGGTAACGGTCGTTCGCCCTCACCGTTGAAAGCACGAACCAGGTCGGCAAAGAGCCAGGGACGGCCAAGGCATCCTCTGCCTACGACAACTCCGGCACAACCGGTCTGACGCATCATTGCAACGCCATCATCACCCGACCAGATATCGCCATTTCCAAGTACGGGGATTCCGGTTGGCTTCAAATGTTCTACCAAGTTTGCGATCTTGCTCCAATCTGATTTTCCTTCATAGAACTGCGCCGCTGTTCGCGCATGGAGTGCGACCCACGCAACCCCGATATTTGCAGCAATCATCCCGGCATCAAGGTAGGTCTCATGAGCGCTATCGATTCCGACTCTCATCTTTACCGTCACCGGAATTCCAAACTTAGATGCATTAGTGACGGCCGCTTCGACAAGAGATGCGAAGAGCCGACGTTTATAGGGAAGCGCAGCACCGCCACCCTTGCGAGTGACTTTTGGTACCGGACAACCAAAGTTCAAATCAATGTGATCGGCACGATCCTCTTGACCAATCATTCGCACAGCGCGTGCAAGATCATCTGGTTCGGTGGCATAAAGTTGAACCGAACGGGGTGTTTCTCCTTCTCCTGGAACGATCATTCGCATCGTTTCTTCATTGCGCTCAACCAAAGCCCGTGCAGTCACCATCTCAGAGACGAAAAGTCCAGCGCCTTGTTCTCGGCAGAGCAATCGAAATGCAGCATTTGTGATTCCAGCCATCGGAGCAAGAACCACTGGGGTGTGAAGTTCCAATCCACCACCGCGAATAGGGAGATGAAGTGGCGCGCGCTTGAGCAATTCAGGCTCTAGCAACCGAGAAGGCGCGGTGCTAGCCATTGCTCAACTTTGTCGATTCCAACGCGTTCTTGTTTCATCGTGTCGCGATCTCGAATTGTCACGGCATTGTCATTTAACGTATCGAAATCAACCGTTATGCAATATGGAGTTCCAATCTCGTCTTGCCTGCGATAGCGACGACCAATCGCTCCTGCATCATCAAAATCAACGCTCCAATTCTTTCGAAGATTTGCTGCAAGATCACGTGCTTTCGGAGAGAGATCGGCATTTCTAGAAAGCGGCAGGACCGCAACTTTGATCGGCGATAGACGATGATCGAGCCGGAGGACGGTTCGCTTCTCCAATTCGCCTTTCGAATTGGGGGCTTCATCTTCGGCATAGGCATCCATGAGGAAGGTAAGCGTGCAACGATCGACTCCTGCGGCAGGTTCGATCACATATGGGAACCAGCGCTGGTTGTTCTCCTGATCGAACCAAGTTAGATCCTCGCCAGATTTTGCCGAATGTGCCTTGAGATCGAAATCGGTGCGGTTGGCTATTCCCTCAAGTTCACCCCACTCGGTACCGGCAAATTCGAACTTGTACTCGATATCGACAGTGCGCTTGGAGTAGTGCGAGAGTTTTTCTTTCGGATGTTCATACAGACGTAGTCGATCTTTATTTATCCCAAGGTCGATATACCACTGAAGGCGAGTATCAATCCAGCTCTGATGCCACTCTTCATCTGTTCCGGGAGCAACGAAGAACTCCATCTCCATCTGTTCGAATTCCCGAGTGCGGAAGATGAAGTTTCCTGGCGTGATTTCATTTCGGAAAGATTTTCCAATCTGACCGATTCCAAATGGCGGTTTCTTCCTTGCGGTCGTTGCGACATTGTGGAAATTGATAAAGATTCCTTGAGCAGTTTCGGGGCGCATATATGCAAGACCCGATTCATCTTCAACCGGCCCTAAATATGTCTTAAGTAGGCCAGAGAATTGACGCGGAGCCGTGAATTTTCCTTTCGTCCCGCAGTGAGGACAATTCACTTCTTCCATGTTTGCAGGCTTGCGATTGTGCTTGGCTTCGAATGCATCTTCAAGATGATCAGCGCGGAAGCGTTTGTGACAGGAAGTGCACTCTGTTAATGGATCAGTAAAAGTCTCGACATGACCTGATGCTTCCCAAACTTCCCGAGCGAGGATCACGCAGGAATCAAGGCCAACGACATCTTCGCGACCCATGACCATCGAGCGCCACCATTGGCGCTTCACATTGTTCTTCAGTTCTACGCCAAGTGGGCCGTAATCCCAAGAGGCGCGAAGACCACCATAGATTTCTGATGAGGGATAAACGAATCCACGTCGTTTTGAGAGACTGACAATCGTCTCGAGGCGGTCTGCCATGGTGTTCTCCATCCGGCTGGCTGTCGGCGGTGCGCACCGGTCGCAGCGAGATCGCTGGGCGCAATGCTTTTATTTTATCGGTGACTCAACTGATAACCTCGCTTTTATGAATCTCGCAATCGCACTTGCTGCATTTACTGCGCTCGCGACCACATTCGGCGGCCTTCTCGCCCTACGCGCACGGGATCGATTGCATTTAGTCCTGGGGCTTTCAGCCGGTCTCCTGCTCGGACTTGTTGCCTTTGACCTACTTCCCGAGATTTTCCACGCTAGCGAGAGCAAGACGTTGAACGTCCCTACGGTTTCCGTTGCCATCATCGCTGGCTTTCTAGCGCTGCACATCCTTGAACAATTCGCTGGACCACACGAACCTGCCGATTCGGATTATGGACATGACCACGATCATGCGACCAACATCGCTGGAACACTCGGCGCGATAGCCATGGGTGGACATGTCTTCCTTGATGGCATCGCACTCGGCGTGGCATTTCAAGTCTCCAATGCCCTCGGACTTGCAGTCTTCGCCGCGATCTTGGTTCACGCCTTCAGCGACGGACTCAACACAGTCTCACTTCTCATCAAGGGAGGACATTGGTCCAAGCGGGGAAAGTGGTTACTTGCACTCGATGCGATTGCTCGGATTGGTGGTGCCGCAATCGGCTCAGCACTTGTCATCAATGAAGGAAGTGTCGCTATCTATCTCGCCATCTTTGCTGGCATGGTCATTTACTTAGCAACTTCTCATATCTTGCCGGAGGCTCATTCGCGCCATCCATCGAGATTGACGCTGTTGGCAACTATTGCAGGCGTTGTCCTGATGTGGCTTCTCGTAGCTAATTTGGGTATGCACTGATGGCGAGCAACTTTGCTGAGGAATACCGAGAAGCTACTCATCAATTCCTTGATCTCGTATCTTCATTGCGCCCTGAAGACTTAGATAAGAGCGATGGCGAAGGATGGAATCCCCGTCAAGTTATCCATCACCTTGCTGATAGTGAAGCCCAATCGTATGCACGTCTTCGCCGTCTACTCGCTGAACCTGGCACCATCATTCAAGGCTATGACGAAGGTTTATGGGCCAACAATTCAACTCTTGGCTACACAACTCGCGAGATTGCAACCTCAGTCGCTGTGTTCACCGCAGTTCGACAAGCTTCCTACGAATTACTGTGCGATGTGACAGAAGTGCAACTTGATAACACCTGCACTCACACCGAATCGGGTGAATATTCAGTGCGAAATTGGCTCCGTTCTTATACGCGTCACCCGCTCGATCATTCCGAACAGATCCGTAGACAGCTCAGTTAGTTACCGTGTTCAATCGAAGATTGGGCCAACAGTTCGCGAACGTTTAATTTCGAAGAATCCTGGATAGTTCGCGACTCCGACCACTCCATCCCACAATTTGCCAGCCTCTTCACCTTTCGGCGCCGGCGAAATAACTGGGCCAAAGAATGCTGCATCGCCAACAGCGATGATGGGCGTACCGACATCATTGCCAACCATCGTGATCCCACGTTCATGGCTTTCGATAATCGCAGCGTCAAAACTTTCATCATTCATCGCATCGGCAAGTGAATCAGGGAGCCCCACTTCTTTGAGCGCTTCGACAAAGAGTTCGCGGCCGACTTCCATCTTCTTCAAATGGATTCGAGATGAGATTGCGGTGTAGAGCGGAAGAGTGATCTCTGCGCCTTTGACCTTCTGGGCGGCAGCAATCACTCGCGTGCAATGCCACGAACGAGCCAGACGTTCCTTGTACTCGGCAGGCATGTCCTTATCACGATTGAGATAGGCAAGACTAAAGAGATTCCACTTTACGGAGATATCGCGAACTTTCTCTACTTCAAGAATCCATCGCGAAGTCATCCACGCCCACGGACAGAGTGGATCGAACCAGAATTGCGCCTCTTGCTTTGTCATTGTTACGCCTTTCCAAACCGACGGTCGCGGTCTGCGTAGATCTGGATTGCCTTCCAAAGAGTCTCGCGAGTCACATCTGGCCAAAGAACATCCATGAAGACCATCTCTGCATAGGCAGATTGCCAAATCAGGAAATTCGACGTTCGCTGCTCCCCAGAGGAGCGCAAGAAAAGATCAACATCGGTCATCTTAGGTTCATCGAGATAGCGTGCGAAGAGTTTCTCGTTGACCTGCTCTGGCTTGATCTTGCGTCTTTGCACATCACGCGCAATCGCTGCTGCAGCATCGGTAATCTCAGCACGTCCGCCATAGTTAACACACATATTCAATGTCAAAGTTCTGTTCTTAGAGGTAAGTTCTTCGGCAATCTGAAGTTCATCGATCACGGTCTTCCATAGCCGCTGCGGCCTGCCGACCCAACGAATCCTCACTCCCATCTGATTCATCTGATCGCGTCTACGCCGAATAACTTGTCGATTGAAGCCCATCAAGAATTTCACTTCATCTGGAGAGCGTCGCCAATTCTCCGTAGAGAATGCATAGGCAGAAAGCTCCTTTACGCCGATTTGAATCGCTCCTTCAACGACATCAAAGAGAGCCAGTTCTCCGGCTTCATGCCCTTTGGTTCGCGGCAAACCACGCTTCTTCGCCCATCTTCCATTGCCATCCATCACCAGAGCGACGTGATGTGGAATCTTCTCGCGTGGCAACTTCGGAGGTTTCACGAACTCACTCTCTCAACTAGCGGCAGACTGCGCAATCCTCTCTCAAGGTGCCATTGCAGATAAGCCGCAATCAAACCCGATGCTTCACGCCGATTTCGCAGTTCGCTGGCATCTGCGCCCTCCCAATTTCCGGTAAGCAGATCAGACATCAATTGCAGAGTGTCACTCGAAGGGGTTGCAGATGCAGAAGGTCTGCACTCGGTACAGACCGATCCGCCACCGACAAGAGAGAAATATTTATGTGGACCTGGCTTGTCACAGCGAGAACACGTTGTCATTGATGGCGCATATCCAGCCACAGAGAGCGAACGGAGAAGATAGGCATCCAGGATCAAGGATGGATCGTGAGCTTCGTGGGCTAACGCTTTCAGCGCGCCAAGAAGAAGGAGGAATTGTTGAAGCGCAGGTTCACCTTCATCGGCGGCAAATCGCTCGGCTGCTTCCAAAATCGATGAAGCGATTGTCCATTTTTGATAATCACTTGCTATCGCATCGCCGAAATTTTCGATCCCTTCGACTTGAGTGACGACATCGAAGGTCTTACCTGTGTAGAGCTGGATATCTACGAAACTTGCGGGCTCCAATCGCGCGCCAAACTTGGATTTTGTTCGACGAACGCCTTTGGCAACTGCGCGGATTCGGCCGTGACTGCGCGAAAGAAGTGTGATGATGCGATCAGCCTCGCCCAATTTCTGAGTTCGGATAACAATCGCTTCATCCCGATAGAGCGCCACGGCTCCAAAGGTAGTGACCTCTCCTAGCGAAGAGCGCGATTGACCGCGGAAATCACAGCTTTCAGTGAGGCAGTCGTGGTCGAAGGATCGATCCCTACGCCCCAGAAAGTTCCGCCATTGACGGTGCACTCCAAGTAAGCCGCCGCATTGGCATCGCCACCAGAACTCATCGCATGTTCGTAGTAGTCAGCGACTTGGACATTGATTCCGTACTCCTGCATCAGATGACAGAAGGCGGAGATTGGTCCATTTCCTCGACCAGTGAGAGAAACTAACTTCTCGGAATCCAACATCTGAACAGTGAGTTCGACGCCCTTATCACTCGATGAGGATTGAGTCAGACCTTCCAACCGCAATCTGCCCCAACGATCATCGCTGGAAGGAAGGTATTCGTCCACAAAGATTCGCCACATGTGATCGGGGAAGACTTCGCCGCCTTGATCATCGGTATGACTCTGTATCACCTTGCTGAATTCGATTTGGAGGCGACGTGGAAGATCAAGTTGGTGCTCGGTCTTCATAATGTAGGCAACGCCACCCTTGCCCGATTGAGAGTTGACGCGAATGACGGCTTCATAAGTTCTGCCAATATCTTTCGGATCAATCGGCAAATACGGAACGGCCCAGGTGAAGTCATCGATTTCTTTGCCCGCGGCCTTGGCATCTTTCTCTAGATGTTCGAAACCTTTCTTGATGGCATCTTGATGCGAACCACTGAAAGCGGTAAAGACAAGATCGCCACCATAGGGATGTCGCTCAGGAACGCGGAGTTGATTGCAATATTCAACGGTGCGGCGAATCTCAGGGATATCGCTGAAATCGATCTTCGGATCGATGCCATGGCTGACTAGGTTCATGCCAAGAGTTACTAGACAAACATTTCCGGTGCGTTCGCCATTTCCAAAGAGCGTTCCTTCAATCCGATCGGCGCCAGCGAGATAGCCCAATTCTGCGGCCGCAACAGCAGTGCCGCGATCATTATGGGGATGAAGGCTTAAGACGATGCCATCTCGGTATTTCAAGTTGCGATGCATCCACTCGATGGAATCTGCGTAGATATTCGGCGTCGCCATTTCTACTGTTGCAGGCAAGTTGATGATGACTTTATGCGCAGGAGTGGGTTGCCATACATCGTTGACGGCATTGCAGACTTCCAAGGCAAATTCCAACTCCGTACCGGTGTACGACTCTGGCGAGTATTCGAAGGAGATCTTGGTGCCGGGAATTGTTGCGACGAGTTCCTTACATAATTTGGCGCCTTCAACGGCAATCTCTTTGATTCCCGCTTTGTCTTGCCCGAAGACCACGCGACGTTGGAGAGTGGAAGTCGAGTTATAGAGATGGACGACTGCTTGCTTCGCACCGACTAAGGACTCAAAGGTTCGACGAATCAAAGGTTCGCGGGCTTGGGTTAGGACTTGGATGATCACATCATCGGGAATCAACCCATCTTCGATGATCTTTCGAACGAAATCGAAATCGGTCTGGCTCGCACTGGGAAAACCAACTTCAATCTCTTTGTAACCCATCTTGACCAGAAGATGAAACATCGCCAACTTTCGTGGCACATCCATCGGATCGATCAATGCCTGGTTTCCATCTCGTAGATCGACAGAACACCATTGAGGTGCTTTGGTCATTTTCTTACTAGGCCACGTGCGATCAGGTAATTCGACGGGAATGAAAGATGAATAACGATGCACGCGCATCGCAGAAGATTGTTGTTGCGGGAAGTTCACTTGAAAGCTCCTTAATCGTCGGAATGGTTTGCCGATGAATCACAAACCCCGCAGCGAGGAGACCGGCTTATTTGGCCTCGCTGCGGCAGCGAAGGAGGAGCGCTCCATCAAGGAATGCTGAGAGTGCTAGCAATTCGCTGCGACGCATATGAAAAGAGTATCGCTGGCGCTAGAGGACTGGCAAATATCGGTCGAGTTCGAAGGCGGTGACCTGCTTGCTGTATTCCTGCCACTCCGAACGCTTATTCCGAAGGAAATATTCGAAGACATGCTCGCCCAAGGTCTCACGCACTAAGGAACTCTTCTCCATAGCCAGGATCGCTTCATTGAGATTTGCCGGAAGTGGCTTGGGGCTTGAGATCTTCTCAAGTTTGTATCCAGATTCGATTCCCTTCAGACCTGCGGCTAACGTCACTGCGAATGCAAGATAAGGATTACAGGCCGCATCTGGTGCGCGGAATTCGATTCGGGTCGAGTTTTCTTTCTTTGGTTTGTACATCGGAATTCTAATGAGTGCATCGCGACTTTCTTTACCCCAATTGATTCTTGATGGCGCCTCTCCCCCGCCGTGGATTCGCTTATAGGAGTTGACCCATTGATTTGTGACGGCAATGAATTCCGGCGCATGCGTGATGATTCCGGCGATAAATGAACGAGCGATGTCGGAGAGTTGATCCTCTTTTCCGTCTTGGAAGAATGCGTTCTGCTCACCTTTGAAGAGCGAGATATGAGTATGCATACCCGAGCCCGGATATTCGGTGAATGGTTTTGGCATGAAAGATGCATGCACGCCCTGATCAAGAGCGACTTCTTTAATGATGTGGCGGAATGTCATGATGTTATCGGCGGTGCTCAATGCATCGGCATATCTCAAATCGATTTCTTGTTGCCCTGGCGCGCCTTCATGATGACTGAATTCGACAGAGACGCCGGTCGCCTCCAGAAGTGTGATCGCTTGTCTACGAAAATCTGCGCCGAGCGGAGTAGGCGTGTGATCGAAATATCCACCTGAATCAACAGGAATCGGTCGAATGCCTGGTTGGGGTGCTTCTTTGAAGAGGAAGAACTCGATCTCGGGATGGGTGTAGCAGGTGTAACCCATCGATGCTGCTTTCTCCAAGGTGCGCTTGAGAACTTGCCGTGGATCTGCCGGAGATGGCGTGCCATCAGGCATAGCAATGTCACAGAAGATTCGTGCCGCCCCTGGTTTGACAGTGCGCCAGGGCAACACGGAGAAGGTTGAGGGATCTGGTTTTGCCAACATATCTGCTTCGGTACCGCGCGCAAAACCCTCGATCGCAGAACCATCGAATCCAATTCCTTCTGCGAAGGCATTTTCAAGTTCTGGCGGTGCGATTGCAACCGACTTTAAGAATCCCAAAACATCAGTGAACCAAAGTCTGACGAATCGAATATCGCGCTCCTCGAGGGTGCGAAGAACGAACTCTTGCTGCCGTTCGCGAGGACTCTTCTCAATAGGGGAAGTCATAGCCGGCAGTCTGCCCGAGGGTGATTACAGCAATGTTACGAAAATCGAGCGCACAGCCTTCGGTTCACTCGGAATCAACCCCAGAATCTAGATAACGAAGTACTCCGATTCATCCTGATTGGTTCGCGGCGCGATATCACGCGTCACCACACTATTGGCGCTGATACGAGCTCCTTGTCCGACCGAAATGTTTCCCAAGACTCTCGCGCCAGCGCCGATGACAACTTCGTTGCCAATCGTGGGGTGGCGTTTTCCATGTGTAAAAGCGCGCGATCCTAAAGTGACATCGTGATAAATCATCACATCATCTCCGACAATTGCCGTCTCTCCAATCACAACTCCCATTCCGTGATCGATGAAAAAACGTCGGCCAATCACCGCCGCAGGATGTATCTCGATACCTGTGACGGTTCTAATCCAGTTCGCAAAGATTCGTGCCGGTAATTTCAGCCTATTCCGCCACATCGCATGCGCGATTCGATGACCCCACAGAGCATGAACACCTGGATATGTCAGTGCAACCTCAAGACGGTAACGCGCCGCCGGATCGCGCCGGATCGCAGTATCGAGATCTTCAATGATGCGACCAAACATCTAGGCATCCATCAGATCTTTATAGAGAATCGTGGAGAGATATCGCTCGCCGAAGGAAGGAATGATGGTGACAATCGTCTTGCCAGAAAATTCTGGCCTGACGGCAACTTGGGCGGTAGCCCAAAGCGCAGCACCGGCAGAAATTCCGGCCAAGATTCCCTCTTCTGCTGCTGCGCGGCGCGCATACTTCACAGCGTTATCAGCTTCGACATCGATCACTTCGTCATAGATGGTGCGATCCAGGATTGGTGGAATGAAGTTCGGACCGATTCCTTGGATCGGGTGGCCGCCGGGTTTTCCGCCATTGAGTATCGGAGATGCTGCAGGTTCGACAGCAAAGATCTTCACTTCCGGTTTTCTTGATTTGAGAACTTGTCCAATCCCAGTGATCGTTCCGCCAGTTCCAATTCCGGCGACTACGGCATCAACTTTTCCATCAGTGTCCCGCCAGATTTCCTCGGCAGTTGTCTTGCGATGAATCTCCGGATTGGCTTCGTTTTCGAATTGGCGAACCAGCACGGCGCCATTTGCGCCGAGTTCCTCTGCCTTCGATACTGCACCTTTCATACCTTCGGCCGCAGGCGTGAGAACGAGCTCTGCTCCGAATGCTCGAAGTAGTGCGCGCCGCTCTTTGGACATCGAATCTGGCATCGTCAAGATGGTTTTGTAACCGCGAGCTGCACCCACCATCGCCAGTGCGATTCCGGTGTTGCCGGAAGTCGCCTCGACGATTGTTCCTCCGGGCTTGAGTTGGCCGCTTCGCTCTGCGGCGTCGACCATCGCGATTCCGATCCGATCCTTAACGGTGCTGGTCGGGTTATAGAACTCGAGCTTGGCATAGACCGTTGCTACGGAGCCCTCCAAGATTCGATTGATTCGCACCAATGGGGTATTGCCAAATACTTCTGTGATGTCGTTATAAACCTTCATTTCTCATCTCTCTTTCCTGAAGTCTCTCTATTCTCTATTTTTCATAAAGCACAATTTCTACAAAGGCCGATCACGATTTGGTGCGCAACCAGAAGGATCAGTGCGCGAGAATTAGTGACAGCAGCCGCAAGAGCTTGCGCGGCCAAAATCGATTACCCGACGGCGAGTGAAGAACCAGGCGCTAATCGAGAACATGGCGAAAATCTAAAGCAGAATGATTGGGAGCGCTAATTGCTAATGATTTGCAGATGCTCAGGATTCTTTCCAGCGCGAAGTCATCGGCAGACGGCGATCCTTACCGAATGCAATCGCGGAAACTTTTGTTCCCGGTGGATATTGGCGGCGCTTATATTCAGCGCGGTCTACCAGGGTAATAACCCGATCCACCAAGGATTTCTCAAAACCGGCTTTGACGATCTCGACTGCATCACCATTCTTCTCGACGTAAATATCCAGGAGTTGGTCAAGTAATGGGTATTCAGGGAGCGAATCTGAGTCTTTCTGTCCGGGCCGTAGTTCAGCGCTCGGTTCTTTCTCGATGGAATTGACGGGGATCGGTTCGATTTCACCGCGAGATTTCGCCACTTGATTGCGCCATCTCGCCAATCGCCAGACATCGACCTTGAAAATGTCCTTGATCGGCGCAAAGCCTCCGACGGCATCGCCATAAAGTGTGGAGTAACCAACAGCCAATTCAGATTTGTTGCCTGTTGCCAGGATTAGGTGGCCCTCTTGGTTGGAGAGCCCCATCAATAACGAACCTCGAACTCGAGCCTGGACATTCTCCTCAGCGATTCCGGTCAAGGTGGTGGCCGCCAAAAACGATTGAACAACGGGCTCGATCTCGATCACCCGATAATCGATTCCAAGATTGGTAGCCAAGGTCTTGGCATCGGAGAGTGAATGATCGGAGGAGTACTTACTCGGCAACGAGACTCCGACGACTTTGGATTTACCAAGGGCATCCACTGCAATCGTGGCAACGAGCGCTGAATCGATTCCACCTGAGAGGCCCAGAGCAACGCTGGTGAAGCCATTCTTGCGAACATAATCACCCAGCCCCATCACAAGGGCCGACCAAATTTCTTCTTCATCACTCAATCGCGGCGCGCTCATCAAAGGAATGGAAGATTTCATTGGTTGGTAATCACAGGCCAAATCCAAGTCAGGTTTGGAAGTCGCTGATTGGACCTCGATATCAGTTGCAAAAATCGATGTTTCGAATTGAGGCGCTCTCGCGACCACCTCGCCTCGAGAATCGACGACAATCGAATCGCCATCGAAGACCAGATCGTCTTGCGCTCCGGTCTGGTTGACATAGAAAAGTGGTGCCCCGAATTCGCGGGCACGTTTTTGTACCAGCGCCAAGCGAATGTCATCTTTCTTTCGCTCATAGGGACTGGCATTGGCGACTAAAACCAATCCTGGTTTTCTCGCTGCCAACTCAGGTACAACGCCACTGTCCTGCCAGATGTCCTCGCAGATTGCCACCCCGATATCGACGCCACAACAGCGGACAACCAAGGTGCCGGAACCTGCCTTGAAATTTCGGAATTCGTCGAAGACGCCGTAATTCGGTAGGTGGCGTTTGATGTATTTCGCCGCAACTTTTCCGCGGTGAATCAGAGCGATCGCATTCTGCGGTTCTGTGGCGGAGCCGACGCTCTCTTCATCGAGATAGCCAAGGACGATCAACATCTCCCCAACACCCGAGCGCTCTGCTGCTGTTGCTATCTGTTGGACTGCCGCCATCGATGCTTTGCGAAATGCTGGCCTTAGCGCCAAGTCCTCAACGGGATAACCGGTCATCGCCATCTCGGGGAAAAGCAGGGCTTGTGCGCCGAGGTTATGAGCCTGGGCAATCGCATCAAGAATGAGCGCAGAATTGCCGCCGATATCTCCCACAACAGGATTGATCTGCGCGGAAGCGATTCGTAACTTCACCGTAGGCACGATTCAAGAGTACCGATAGGCTTGGAAGACACATCCCGGGGACCGATCGCTGGCCTCGAGGAAAGGATCAAAAAAGAAGATGGCGCGATTTACTATCGCTGACCTTGCTGCCTGGAAGAAGGCTGGCAAGCGTTGGTCGATGCTCACTTCATATGACTCAACGACATCAGAGATTTTCGATGCTGCGGGAGTCCCCGTTCTTCTTGTCGGTGATAGCGCCGGAAACACCTTTCTCGGCGAGGAAAACACGATTCCGGTGACAGTCGATGAATTGATCCCACTCGCCCGCGCCGTAGTCCGAGGTTCCTCTCGCGCCCTGGTTGTAGCCGACCTTCCTTTTGGTTCCTATGAAGTCAGCGCCGAGCAAGCGCTCCAGACCGGAATCCGATTCTTGAAAGAAGCGCAGGCGCAGGCAGTCAAACTCGAGGGTGGCGTTCGCGTGATTGAACAGATCAAAGCTCTCGTGAAATATGGGATTCCGGTGATGGGACACCTTGGTATGACTCCCCAATCCGTCAATGCCTTCGGTGGCTTTAGAGTCCAAGGCCGACATGAATCAGGCGAGGCGATCATCGCCGATGCGAAAGCACTTCAAGAAGCTGGCTGTTTCGCCATCGTTCTCGAATTGATCCCTGCCGAATTGGCAGAGCGAATCACCTCCGAACTTGCCATTCCCATTATTGGAATTGGAGCCGGCCCCTCATGCGATGCCCAAGTCTTGGTCTGGAACGACTTGATGGGGCTAACCGCCAAGCCGCCAAAATTCGCTCGGAAATATCGCGACCTTCGAGGTGAGATGAGCGAAGCGGTCCAAGAGTGGATCGCTGATGTAGAAAATGGCACCTTCCCCAGCGAGAATGAAACTTTCCACTAAAACTTCTACCTAGACTGAGCCGTGCGAAAAATCGCGATTGATCTATCGCCTTTAACCAAGTACCGAGATTTCCGACTTCTCTTCACTGCGGGGGTCTTCTCTTATTTCGGCTCAGCCATCATTTTTGTCACCCTTCCTTTTCAGATCAAGGAATTGACCAACTCGTTCTGGGCGGTCGGATTGATCGGAATGGTCGAGATTGTTCCGTTGACGATCTTCGGACTTTATGGCGGCGTCCTTGCCGATCATGTCGACCGCAAGAAGATGATCTGGCTGACTGAGTTTGGAACGACGATTGCGACTTTGGCGCTACTTTTCAATTCACTTCGCGATAAGCCCAGCGTCATCCTGCTCTATGTAATAACAGCGATTTTCGCTGCTTTAAGCGGCCTCAAGCGCCCTAGCCAGGATGCGATTCTGCCTCGCTTGGTCAGTCACGAAGATCTGCCGAGTGCTAGCGCGTTGATGAGTATTCGTTGGCAGATTGCCGGCGTGATCGGACCGTCACTGGGTGGACTACTTGTTGCGACCTATGGCGCTGAGTCTGGTTATCTCGTCAACTGCATCGCCTTCACTCTCTCCCTAGCGATGCTCTGGCGAGTCCGACCTGTTCCTCCCCTAACCCAGACCACCGCGCCATCTCTGGCAAGTTTGATGGAAGGTGTTCGTTACGCCGTTGGACGCAAAGATCTGCTTGGTACTTATATCGTCGATCTTGCAGCGATGTTCTTGGCGATGCCGATGGCTCTCTTCCCATTCTGGGCAGATGAGATCGGGGCGCCTTGGGCACTTGGACTCTTCTATTCATCGATCACCATCGGCGCAGTCCTTGTCACTTTAGTAAGTGGATGGGTGCGCGACTATCCCCATCACGGTCGGGCCATAGTTTTTGGAGCGCTGGGATGGGGTTTTGCAATCATGGCCGCCGGAGCCACAAACTCACTACCGATCGTCATCGGATGTCTCATTCTTGCCGGCGCTCTTGATCAAATCAGCGCCCTCTTCCGCGGTTTTATTTGGAACCAATCCATCCCCGATGAATTGCGAGGTCGCCTCGCTGGAATCGAGATGCTCTCCTACCTCCTTGGCCCCCTGGGTGGCCAGGCCCGTGCCGGAGGAATGGCGGCGATGTCATCACTTCGAACCTCTGTTGTTGGCGGTGGGTTGCTCTGTGTCATCGCTGTTGGCGCTGTTGCATCCTTGATGCCAAAGTTCCGCAATTACGATGTCCGAACCAACGAATTCGCCGTCAAACAGGCCGAAATCCGAAAAAATCGGGAAAATATTTAAAAAATCTTTTTAGCTACCGTTTTCTACCCTTCAGTAACTTTTATCGACAATTTCGCTCAAATGGCCAAAAAACGCAGTTTTTACACGTGAAAAGTAGGATTTTTGTCGAGTTATGAAGCACGAAAATCATCGAAAAACGTGCAACTTCATCGCGACACGCAGGACCATTTTTCGACCATCAATAGTGGAAAGTTTCGCTAATTACTGTCACGATTTGCCTTGAACAGGTTCGGTGACGGATCGAACCATTCTGAAAGGAAATCTACGTGGCTGCAAAGCGTCGTAAGAAAGCTGCTGCTAAGGCAGCACCAAAGCGTCGTCGTAAGAAGGCTGCTGCAAAGGCTGCCCCAAAGCGTCGTCGTAAGAAGGCTGCTGCAAAGGCTGCCCCAAAGAAGCGTCGTCGTAAGAAGGCTGCTGCAAAGGCTGCCCCAAAGCGTCGTCGTCGTAAGAAGGCTGCTAAGTAAGCTAGCGCCA
>CAZGMF010000006.1:30786-41874 GCA_964526795.1 uncultured Clavibacter sp. | reverse complement strand
CGCACTTCCTTGACATGGAAGGGGTCACTGGTTCGATCCCAGTATCGTCCACAGATAGCATAGAAAGTGAACCTTAATGAAGGCAGGTCCCTCTTTGGATCTAATCTCAATGATCAATACCAAGGCGTTATCGACATTGGGACCCTTATCATTCCTTTACGCATAAGAAGTTAAATATGGCTAATAATTTGAATGCCTGAACCTTATAAAAATTCCTATTAAGGTGCGAAGGACCCATTAAGTATGAAAATACTTAGACAGATTAGAGGCAGATTCGGATCAAGAACCATTTCACCTAGATTTTGACGACGTCATAAGATTTCAAGATCAGCGGATACGTTCGCCATTTTTTCACTGTATACCTTTGTTCGGATTTACAATTAAACTCTTCACATGAGAAAGAGGTTTAGAGGTGTCTATTTCAGAAACTAGAAACCTAAAACGCTATGAGTTGGATGAAGAAAACAGGAAGACTCAGCGTGAGTTGAGAATTCAACAACTTTTGGCAGATCTAGTTAAAGACGATTCACGATGGGGCGCCTACTATCTTTCTCCTTGGCAATTGCTCTCTACGCTCATGATTTTTTCAATATCAGTTGGTCTATACGTAGTGAATGCCAAGAATTTACGTGGAGTTGATTCTAACTTTCTTTTAAGTATTTTTGGCGCATTACTTACTATTGGGACTTTTTTGCCGGCATTTTTGGCATCCGTTTTCGAGAAGAAATTTTCATCTATCAGCACAAAAGTATTTTGGCGAGGTATTCCTCGCACTCTAACTTTGGCTTATGTCACCTTATGGACATTAACTCTCTACCTGGTTTCTTCAACTGCGATTTTTGCGAGAAATGAAACGCCAGATTTCGCGTTGAATAAAAGCGCTCTTTTGTTGTCGCTCTCATTCAGCACAATTTCGTTAATTCCTATTTTACTTTGGGTGCTGTTCTCCAGATTTCAACCTATGCACTATGGGCGAGTATCCGAAATATTCGTATCTAATCTCATTCGAAAAAGAGAAGAAGCAGTCCTTCAATCATATATCCAAAGTTATTTAAGATCAGTCTTGGGTTCAATGTCGCAATCCCACAACGAGGATCTCCAAGAGCGACTAACCCGCATTTCTAGACTCGCGACATTACAGAATAGAAAAACCGCAGAGAGCATCTTGGATGGTCTAGGTTGGTTGGCTCAGACAAACATTAAAGATAGAGAAATAGTTTTACACATCATCGATCAAATTTACGCTCTCGCACAAATAAAATGGCAGGATCCTGAGAATGAATATGCGATTCGAAGGAAGGCAACGCAAGAATTGTGGTCAATTTTTGAATACGTTTTGACTGAAAAAGCTTCAAGAATGATTATTCAAGAGATCATGGAAGTTTTGACTTTATTGTTACAAACTGCAAGAGACAACGAAATATCGGCTTTTTTCCGTCGGTATGCAGAGGTTGCACGCTTAAACCCATCAATGGCGGGATTTGTGCAACGATACACATTTGCTTGGTTCGACAAATACGCCGAACACTTGCTTCTAAGTAACAAGAGGAACATTGATATTTATCTTGATTACTTATTAAATAACTATGATTGGAAAAATGCAGAAAAGGATTCTCGGTCGCCGGACTTTGGCCTTAAACAAGCTTTTGAGGATTTTGACAAAGTTCTAAGAAAGGCCAAGAAATTCAAGAACCTTCCAAAAAATCGAATGACCATGCTTAGAAAAATCCAACGTGCTATAGGGATTGCACTAAAGTCCAAGAGGTAGTTTCGTCTTAAAGTTGATCTCAATGTATCCAGGGACTTCTTCGCCTAGTCGTTGGTTTCATGATCTCGAAATAGTCGGCAAACATCTATTTGGTAGATGAGGCTTTCCTCGCAAAAACCTAGCTGGAAATCAGTATCGTCCATAGGTTCGCCGTGAATCAGGTATATATTGAAGTTGTGAGCGCTAATAATCAGATGCCATGTGATTTTTGCGGGAAGCCGTACGACCCGGTTTCTACTCGTTGGCTCTGTCCGAATTGCCATATGAAGACCAACTGTTGTGATGGGGCTCCATGTGCAATCCCCGCGCAAACGGAAGTGGCAATCGAATCTCGTTCATGAGTTTTGCCTATCCCCCTCCAAGTGATGGAAAACCTTTTCGCCTCACTTTGGGTTTGCGGGAACTAGATCCGAGAAATTGGATTGAATTTGACGCCGGAAGTAAAGATCAAATTGCTGAGCGGAACGCTCTGATTGATACCAAGCGTGAGATTGTCTATCAAGTAATCGAAGGACATCAAGAAGGTATTAATTACTTCTGCAGCGCTCTAGAGGAAAATCTACGAGCTTTTCACGGCGAGCATTTACCGCAGTCTTTTTCTCTCTTCGGAGAGCAAGATCCCCTGCTCCAACTTGGAAGAGTCATCTGCGAAGACTTGTGCATCTTGCGCAAGATAAATGGCCGATGGATTCTGGTCGCGGGCTTGGTGATCTTCCCATCGCGCTGGGATCTGCGAGAGAAAATAGGTTTGGATATCGATGCCATACATGGACCGGTACCCGGATACCAAGAATCTCTAGAGCCCGTGCTCTCCGATACCTTCGATCGCCTTAAACCAGAACGGCCAGTCTGGCGCCGAAATTGGTCCCTTCATGCCACCTCAAAATTGCACGAACCGAAATTCGAAGGCGAGACATCGCCTATCGAGAATTTCTGGTGGCGGACGGAGCGCCAGACCCTGACCAAATCCTTGGATTCCCAATTCATTCTCTTCACAATCCGAAATCGCGCCGAACCCTTTTCTCGGATCAAATCCGACCCGGCCACAGCCCAAGCCTTTGCCCAAACCCTTGAAACACTCACCCCAGAGATGCTCGCCTATAAGCGCATTGTTGACGAAAAGTCCGGCCTGCTCGACTACCTCCGCTCATAAATCGCGTCAACCGTTGGGCAATGCCTGTAAAAGTCTGTAAAAGAGGTGTCCGAGTTGTGATTCTGGGACTTCCCTTCCTATGACTTTCCTGAGTATTTTTCGAGCCGTGGCGGATACATGTGCCGTTCACACCCTCTTGAAAGGAAATATCTATCTATGTTGAAAAGTCGAAAAGGCGTTCTCGCTGGAGTCAGCGTTGCCGCCGTTTCTCTTCTTGCAACTGTCATGACTGCTGTTGCACCAGCAAATGCTGCTGCGAACTGCGAGCCATTCACTAGTTACAAGGGACTCAAAGGCAAGACCGTAACAATCTTCACCTCGATCCTTGAGCCAGAACTAACAACGCTCAACACCGCGATGAAGGACTTCATGACTTGCACAGGCGTGAAGGTCAAGATCGAAGGTTCAAACCAATTCGAAGCTCTACTTCCAGTACGAGTTAAAGGTGGAAACGCACCAGATCTCGCGTGGATCCCACAACCGGGACTTCTCGCGAAGATGGTTGCAACTGGAAAGGTTGTTCCAGCACCGGCTGGCGTTGTCGCAAACGTCAATAAGTATTGGTCAAAGAGCTGGAAGGATCTCGGATCGGTTAACGGCAAGTTCTATGCCGCACCTTTCGGATCCAACATGAAGTCTCTCGTTTGGTACTCCCCAAAGCAGTTCAAAGCCAATAACTACACGGTTCCAAAGACGTGGGATGAGATGACTGCGCTCGCCGACAAGATGGCTGCCAACAAGCAAATCGCATTCTGCGGTGGTCTTGGTTCTGGTGGCGCAACTGGTTGGCCGGCAACAGACTGGGTCGAGCAGATTGTTCTTCGTGAATACGGTGCAACTGTTTACAACGACTGGGTTTCACACAAAGTGAAGTTCTCAGATCCTAAGATCGTTAAGGCAATGGAGAAAGTTGCTTCTTGGATGCAGAACCCGAAGTGGGTTGGCGATGTTAAAGCAATCGCAACAACTGCATTCCAGGATGCAGGAAAGGGAATCCCTTCTGGAAAGTGCATGATGCTCCAGCAGGCTTCTTTCTACGGAAACATCCTTGCCGCTGAAGGCGCAACTATCGCTGAAAATGGCGATGTCTTCGCTTTCTATCTACCAGCAACCAACGCATCGGTCACCGTGCCAGTCGTTGGTGGTGGTGAATTCACTGCTGCGTTCTCGAAGCGTCCAGAGGTAGCTGCTGTGCAGACCTATCTCTCATCGCCAACATTCGCGACCAGCCGCGTTCAGCTCGACAACTGGGTTTCTGCAAACAGCGGTGTACCGCTATCCGCTTACAAGAACCCGATTGATCGCATCGCAGCGCAATACCTATCAAATCCAAAGTCAACCTTCGGATTTGACGCTTCAGACCTGATGCCAGCAGCTGTCGGCGCAGGTGCGGAGTGGAAGGAATTCACTGCATGGTTCGGTGAAGGTAAGTCAATCGCTGATGTCGTCAAAGCGATTGATGCCGCTTGGCCAAATAGCTAATAAGTAGTAACGCTGAGCAGGAACCCTCCGATAAATCGGGTTCCTGCTCAGCACCTCTCGAATAGAGGATGACGCCATGAATGAATTCCTAAGCACATCACTTGGAAAGTTCGGCCAAGTGGCGACTGCAGTCGTGGTTTTCTTCGCGATTCTTTTTTTACTTTTCGGGATTGCTGGACGAATCAATGGTAGATCTCAAAACTTTGTTGCTCGTCTTATCTTCTTTGGACCAGCGGCAATCCTTCTTCTGACTGGGCTTGTGATCCCAGCAGTACAGACCATCATCTTCAGTTTCAAAGATCCGGATTCAATTAAATTCGTCGGCCTGGCCAACTATCGGTGGATGACCATCGACCCCAATATTCATACCATTTTGATTAACACAATTCTGTGGATTCTCATCGTGCCAGTGGTAACCACTGGCATTGGACTCATGCTCGCGGTCATGCTAGATCGTATGCGCCACGAATCAGTTCCTAAATCCTTGATCTTCATGCCCATGGCTATCTCTTTTGTTGGCGCGTCAATCATCTGGAAATTTGTCTATGACTATGCCAAAGAAGGTTATCCGCAGACCGGTTTACTCTCGAATTTAGCTCGGCTAATTGGCAAAGAGCCGCAAAATTGGATGTTGGTAAAGCCTCTTAATACATTCCTATTGATGATCATCTTTGTTTGGGTTCAAACCGGATTCGCAATGGTCATCCTCTCCGCTGCCATTAAGGCGGTTCCAGCGGACATTGTTGAGGCATCGGCTCTTGATGGCGCCCACGGGTGGAAGCTCTTCAAGAGCATTACGTTTCCCATGGTGCGCAGCACCTTTATCGTGGTGTTAGCGACGATGGTGGTTGGAGCGCTCAAACTCTTCGACATTGTGCGAACTATGACTGGCGGAAATTTCAGCACCAATGTCCTTGCAAATGAGATGTACTCCAAAGTATTCGTCGAGTTCGATCAAGGAAAAGGTTCCGCTTTAGCAGTAGCCCTCTTCATCTCTGTCTCTCCAATATTGATTTACAACATCATTCATCTCAGGCGAGAGAGACAACACTGATGGCAAACTTGGCAACGCCCAATGCTTCGCGGCGAATATTTTCATCGCGTATTGCTTCTATCGTTGTATGGACGACGACAATCCTTTGGACTATTCCTACCCTTGGACTCTTCGTTTCCTCTTTTCGAAAAGGAGATGACATTTATGCCACTGGTTGGTGGACTGTCTTCAAGCATCCCTCATTTACTTTGGAAAATTACAAGACAGTTCTTTTCGGTGGCGCTTCTGAATCACTTTCCAATGGAATTCTGCCGTATTTCGTCAATTCATTAGTTATCACCATTCCGGCTGTCATCTTTCCAGTAGTCATAGCGACGATGGCTGCGTACTGTCTGGCTTGGGTCAAGTTCCGTGGAAGTGATTTTCTCTTTTACTTCATTTTTGCTTTGCAGATTGTGCCGCTACAAATGTCGCTGGTTCCATTGATGCAGTTCTTTACTGGCGGTGCCCACATCGGCACATTTCAATTCTTTCCGGCCCTAGGAATTGCCGGTAAATTCGCCGGAATTTGGCTGCCACACACGATGTTCGCGCTTCCTCTTGCGATCTACCTCCTACATAACTTCATCGCGTCATTACCGCGTGAGTTAATGGAAGCGGCTTATGTGGACGGAGCGAACCACTTCAAAGTCTTTCGCCAGATAGTCCTTCCCTTGGCAATTCCTGGTATTGCAGCTTTCGCTATTTTCCAATTCCTCTGGGTTTGGAATGACCTTCTCGTAGCGCTCACTTTCGCTTCAAGTATGGAAGAAATAGCTCCAATCAATGCAAAACTTGCCTCCCTTGTAGGTCAATATGGCAGCAATTGGACTTCTCTAACCTCTGGCGCGTTTATCACTATTACAATTCCCCTCATTGTCTTTTTCTCATTACAACGCTACTTCGTTCGAGGACTTCTGGCCGGTTCGGTGAAGTAGATTCCTGCCGTGGGCGATTTACTTCAGGCGATTTTCCTTGGGATTTTGCAAGGCCTCACCGAATTTCTCCCGATTTCTTCGAGTGCGCACCTGCGAATCGCAGGCGAGTTCTTCAATACCCCCGTTGATCCAGGGGCGACTTTCACAGCGATAACACAAATAGGTACTGAAACTGCGGTACTTCTCTACTTCCGCAAAGACATCTTTCGAATTCTTAAAGCGGTTCTTCGATCATTCACTTTGCGCAAAGTCGACTCGGATGCTCGGTTGGGATATTTCATCGCACTTGGATCGTTGCCGATCATCATTTTGGGTTTTATCGGACAAGATTCGATTAGATCCACTTTCCGCTCCTTATGGTTGATTGGATCTGTTCTGATTTTTTTTGGCCTTATTTTGGGAGCCGCCGACAAATATGGAAAGCGAACTAAGAATCTCGATTCGCTCCGCGCGAAGGATGCGATCCTCTATGGCTTGGCACAATCCCTCGCACTCGTCCCAGGAGTTTCACGTTCTGGAGCAACAATCGCAATGGGTCGATTACTGGGCTACGACCGAGTATCAGCCCTTCGTTACTCCTTCCTCTTAGCTCTTCCTGCAGTGTTCGGTTCGGGATTCTTCGAGTTATACAAAGCGCTGAGCGACCCCGCCACTCCCAGCACTTACTCCTTATTTGCGACCTTGCTCGCCACTTTTGTCGCATTCATTGTCGGATACGCGATGATCGCCTGGCTTTTGAAATTCGTTTCAACGCGAAGTTTTACGCCGTTTGTCGTGTATCGCGTCGTGCTCGGTTCGCTGGTTCTTGTTCTTCTCGCCAGCGGATTTATTTCGGCTTAGTCCAGGCCACGTCTTTTCAGAAGCGGTTCGATGACGGCGTTACGGCCGCGGAAGTTTCGATACATCTCCATCGAATCAATCGAACCTCCCTTGCTGAGCAGCTGATTGCGGAAATGATCACCATTCTTCCGAGTCAATCCGCCATTCTCTTTGAACCATTGGACCGCATCAGCATCAAGCACCTCACTCCAGATGTATCCGTAATATCCTGATGAATATCCGCCGGCAAAGATGTGTGAGAAATAGGTGCTTCGATAACGAGTAGGGACTGGGGCGTAATCCAAGCCGTATCGTTGTAGCGCTTCTCTCTCAAAGTTCTCGACATCATCAACCTGCTGCCCCACTTCCAATTCATGCCAAGCAAGATCGATAACTGCGGCGGCTAAGTAACTTGTTGTTGCATGCCCCTCGTTGAAAGTCTCGGAGGCATTGATGCGATCGATGACTTCTTGGGGCAAAGCCTCGCCGGTCTCCAAATGGCGCGTGTAGTTGCGAACGACTTCTGGCCAGAGAATCCACATCTCATTGACTTGGGATGGAAACTCAACGAAGTCACGATGAACTCTCGTTCCTGATGTTCGCGGGTATCGAACATTGGAGAGCATTCCGTGCAGCGCGTGTCCAAATTCATGGAAAAGTGTCGTGGTCTCGCTGAAAGTAAGCAGCGCTGGTTCACCTGGAGCCGGCTTGGGAATGTTCATGTTGTTGACCACGACCGGCTTTTTCCCCAACAGATGACTCTGGCTAACCAGCGAATTCATCCACGCTCCTCCGCGCTTTGAATCACGAGTGAAGTAATCCCCGAGATAGAGAGCGAGTGCTGATCCGTCCTCATTGAAGACTTCCCAAACACGAACTTCGGGGTGATACCCGATCAAGTCCTTTCTTTCTACGAACTTCAGACCAAACAATTTCCCAGCAGCGAAGAAGACGCCATCATTGAGAACGCGATCTAATTCAAAGTAGGGTTTCAGGGCGTTTGAATCGATCTCGTACTTTTCTCTTCGAACCTTCTCGGTAAAGAAGTCCCAATCCCAGCTTTGCAATAGGAAATCTGCTCCGTGCGCTTTGATCGCATCTTGCAGATCTTCTCCTTCGCGCTTGGCATTTCGCAGAGCGTTGGGGGCGATCTTGCCTAGCATCGCATGGACATTTTCTGGAGAACCGGAGGTTTGCATGGATGTCACATATTCCGCGTGAGTTCTCTTCCCGAAGAGCGCAGCCCGTTCCGCCCGGAGATAGGCCATCTTCTTAGCAATCTCTTTGGTGTCATGAGCATTATTTCGATTGCCTTTAGCAAGAGAGTTCTCCATGATCCGCTGGCGCAAGGATCGATTCTCTAATGAGGCCAAGAGCGGATGGCCTGTGAAATTGACCATCGTGATCAGCCATTTACCTGAAAGTCCGCGCGCATCTGCTGCGCTCTTTGCGGCAGCAATCTGAGAAGGAGTTAAGCCTGACAATTCAGCCTCAGAATCAACAACGATTGCCAGATCGTTGCTATCGGAGAGAACATTCTTAGCAAACTGAGTTTCAAGAAGAGATAGTTCTTCATTTATCGCCTTGAGTCTCTCCCGCTTTTCCGCCGAGAGATTGGCTCCGGCATGGACGAAATCCTTGTAATACAGCTCCAGCAGCCATTGATCTTCGCCGTTGATCCCGAGACTCTCGCGCCGTTCGTAGAGCGTCTTGATACGGGCGAAAAGTTCTGAATCAAGCCAGATTGAATCCTCATGTGCCGCCAGTTTGGGGGCGTATTCACTCTCTATGGCATCAATCGTGTCATTTGTATCACTGGAACTCTTGTTATAGAAGATGTTGCTGACCCTCGTCAAAGTCGCTCCGCTTCGCTCCAAAGCAACAATCGTGTTCTCGAAAGTCGCCGGCGATTTGTTTGAAGTAATGTCTCGAATTTCCCCTTTCTGCTCATTCATTCCAAGGTCAAAGGCCTCTCGATAATGGTCATCGGTTATAAGCGCAAAGGGCGGTAATTCATAGAGCAAATTGCTGGGCTTGAGCAGAGGATTTGTCATAGTGATGTTCGGTGCTCCTTTCGCGCTGCTTCAATGATGTCTTTTGCAGAATCTGCATTCATAAAGAAGATGGCAAGGCCGACCATCAAATCAGGAACTGAACTGACCCAGAACAGCGTTATGAAGCCGGCAATAATGATGAGTATGTTGGCTACAGCGTCGTTTCTGGCTGAGTAGAAAGCGGCTTTCGCCAAACCGCTTTCGGCTTCCTTAAAGCGGGTAAGCAGCAATGAACAGAAGAGATTGACGACTAGTGCTCCCGATCCCACAAGGGACATGCCATTTCCATTTGGAGCTGCGGGATCAAGCAATTTATGCGCGGCATTCCAGAGAAAGCTTCCTGCGGGAATCAGAAGGAGAAATGCCAAAACGTAACTCAAGCGGGCTCGGTGGCGAGGCGACCAGAGGAAAGCAAGGAAGATCAAGGCATTGACTGAGGCATCCTCCAGGAAATCAATGCTGTCGGAAAACAATGAGACCGAGTCAAACCTGCGTGCAAAGTAGAACTCGATAAAAAAATAGGTGAAATTAAGCGCTCCCACCAATGCAACGGTCCTTCGAAGTGTCCAGGATTTCATCGAACATGACTTTCAATAAATCGGAGCGAATTCTCAAAGATGGTGTTCGCGTCGAAATCCAACGTTGCGACGTGATAGCTATTTGCCAGTTCGATTCGGACCTTCTCGCTACTACCAATCTCGGCCATGATGATCTCTGTATTGGAGACCTTCAGAATGTGATCATCGACGCTGTGAAAGAGTTGCAGTGGAGCGGTGATGGTTGGTAACAGAGCCCGAGTCGCTTTGAGCAGGCGATGGAGTTGTGCCACGCCTTTCATCGGCAAGGCGTCATAACCCCACTCCGTTACCCCTGGCTTCTTGATGTCATCTCCCACCGAAGGGCGAGTCTTTTGAAGATGTTTGACTACATCAATGAATTTGATCGCAAACTCCGGAATATGAATCATCGGATTGACGATCACAATTCCTGCAATCCGATCATTGTTCCTTGCTGCGGTATAAAGCGTATTGGCCCCGCCCATCGATAGCCCGAAGATGAATACCTTCCTGCACTCACCTATCAATAGATCCAATTCCTGTTGGGCTTTTGCCGGCCACTGTTCCCACTTTGTCTTATTGAGGTCTTGCCACCTCGTTCCGTGGCCAGGGATCAGAGGAACTCGCACGGTAAATCCACGATCGTTGAGGAAGTGAGCCCAAGGCCGCATCGAAGCCGGAGAGCCCGTGAATCCGTGAAGAAGGAGAACTCCTACATCTTTGTTTCTTCCACTGCCCGGGGCATAGAAGTCCTGCAAATACCCAGCCGGCGCACCTTCAATAGACATAACGCCACCTTAGAGGGATACCCAGGCAATGTCATCGCTGCCCCGTATTTTCTCCTTGTGGGAAGCGAGTCGCATTGGCAACCAGGTTTTGAGGATCTTGGTCGAGCGTTGATCGACACCACTTTTGTCGTTGTCGACCTGGAGACAACCGGCGGCTCGGCCCAATCTGATTCCATCACCGAAATTGGAGCGGTGAAAATTCGAGGCGGAGAAATCATCGGTGAATTCCAAACCTTGGTTAACCCCGGTGGCCCAATCCCGCCCTTCATCACAGTCCTCACCGGTATCACTGATGCCATGGTGATCGCTGCGCCTCCGATTGGCGAAGCACTCTTCTCATTTCTCGAATTTGCTGGTTCTTGCGAAGAAACAGTTCTCATTGCTCATAATTCGCCATTTGATATTGGCTTCTTAAAGGCATCAGCGCGAAAACTCGCGACGCCGTGGCCCAACTACCCCGTTCTTGATACAGCACGCATTGCTCGGCATGTGCTCA